>JBQGCI010000268.1:0-13390 GCA_052038405.1 Acinetobacter pittii | reverse complement strand
AATCGGAGCAGCTGCAGCTGAACTACAGCCGGCGGATCAACCGGCCGGGCTTTTTCCAGCTGTTCCCTTTTATTACCGATTATTCGGATACGCTCAATCTCAGCCTGGGTAATGCCAACCTGCGGCCCGAGTTTACGAACTCGTTTGAATTATCCTACTCCAAGAACTTTGATAAATCAAACAATTTGATTGCATCAGCCTACTACAAACATACCGATGACCTGATCACGAGGTATCAAACCCGGGGCATTCATCCGTTAACCGGCGACAGCGTGATACTCAACACATTTTTGAATGCCAATTCAAGCTTCGTAGGCGGCCTGGAAATTGTATCTAAAAATGCCCCCACCCAGTGGTGGGATCTTACTACCAACGTCAATGTGTATACTTCGAAGATCAATGTCAACGATCCGTTGGTGCCAACGGCCGACCAGATCTATAGCTGGTTTGCCAAAATCAATAACAGCTTTAAGCTGCCTAAGAACTTTACCTTACAGGTTTCGGGAGATTATAATTCGCGAACGGTTTTAGCGCCTGGCGGGTCGGGTAACAGTGGCGGCGGTGGAGGCCGTGGCGGATTTGGCGGTACTGTTAGTGGCAATGCGCAAGGTTACAGTATGCCTACCTATGGAGTAGATGTGGCGCTGAAATTCGAATTCCTTAAAGGTAAGGCGGCCTCTGTTACCTTAAGTGGCAGCGATATTTTTAAAACCCGCGTGAGTGACATTTATACCAATGCCGGTTTCTTTAACCAGCACCAGTATCGCGTCAGGGATCAGCAGCTCTTCAGCATTAATTTCGCCTACCGCTTTGGTAAATTTGATGCTTCGTTGCTGAAACGTAAAAACCTGAAAGCAGAACAGGAAGGTATGCAGGGCGGTATGCAGGGAATGCCTCAGTAAGGTACTATTGTAATGCTATTATAAACGTGGAGGGTGGGGCGCTTCCACGTTTTTTTTATGGATAACCGTTTGTATTACAACCAGGTAATTCAATGCTTGTCAGTACGGGTGGTTGACGATAGTTTTGAAAACTGCTTTATTTAAACCTTTTTACAAAAAAGGTTGTTGTAATACGACAATTCGGGAAAACGATACCTGGAATCAGATTTTTTACGCTTATTCTTATTGAGCTTGGATAAATACTTACATATTGTATGCCTGGATGCGCCCTGTCCCGCCAACTGCGGAGGGTCTATCGACATGATGAACCGTATCAAATCGTTTCATAAAAAAGGCGTTAAGATACATCTGCATTATTTCAGGTTTGATGAAAAATGCCATAACGCCGAGCTGAGTAAGTATTGTGAAACGGTTCAGTCTTATGCCAAAAAAGACACACTCGATTGCCTTTCCCTCAGCACCCCGGCTTTTGTAAATGCCCGCTGTAACCAATCGCTGATCGACAACCTGAACCAGGACCAGCACCCGGTATTGCTGGAAGGCCTGCATACCACCGGCATTATTAACGAAATTAAAAAGGATGGCCGGAAGATCTGTGTGCGCATGCACCATGAAGAATCGGTACATTACCGGGAGCTGGCACGCAGCACGATCAATCCTGCAAAAAAAACTTTTTACCTGGCCGAAAGCCTGCTCAGCAAAAAGTATACTTCTACCCTTCCGCCTGATTGTATGTATGCCTGCGTGTGCAGGGAAGATCAATGCAGTTTTGAAGAACAGGGATTTGAAGATGTACAGCTGGTTCCGGCGTTTCCGAGCTGGCAGGAAGTGAATTGCCCTACGGGCATGGGTAGTCTTTGCTTGTTTCATGGCAATTTATCGGTACCCGAAAACGAAAAAGCAGCCTTGTGGTTACTGAGTAATGTCTTTAATAAGGTGCGGATTCCTTTTATTATAGCGGGTAAAAACCCGCCTAAAACTGTTCAGAAGGCTGCAGGCCTTTGCCAGAACACCTGCCTGGTAAGCAATCCCGGCGAATCAGAAATGGAAGACCTGGTACAGAAGGCGCACATTAATATATTACCCGGCTTTCATAAAAATATTACCGGCAGCCGTTTAAAACTGGTTCATGCCCTATACAGGGGAAGGCACTGTGTTACCACTCCTGCGGTAGTGGAAGGTACGGGACTGGAAGAAGCCTGTCATATCGGAACTACGGCGAGCGCACTGGCGTCCATCATTTCACAATTGTATTATGTGCCTTTTGAAGAAGAAGAGATCCAGCTAAGGAAAAGATTACTGTATAACCGTTATGATAACAATACAAACATCCAGCGTTTTATAGATTATCTATGGTAGCATGGTCTATTACCCTGCCCCCCTCTGTTTTAATGAGCCTGGCCGGATATTTTTTTACCACGGCATAATCATGTGTTGCCATCACTATGGCAGCATTACTTTCCCTGGCGATAGATAATAACAGGGTCATGATCTCATCGGTAGTTACCGGATCGAGGTTACCGGTCGGCTCATCGGCCAGTATCAGTTTCGGGCTGTTGAGCAGGGCCCGTGCAATATCAACCCTTTGCTGCTCGCCGCCGCTCATTTCGTAAGGCATTTTATTGGCTTTGTGCTGCAGGCCTACCTGCTCCAATACCTCGGTTACTTTAGCATCAATTAATTTTTTATCCGTCCAGCCCGTGGCTTTCAGCACAAACCGGAGGTTGTTCGATACATTCCTGTCGGTAAGCAGCCTGAAGTCCTGGAACACCACGCCCAATTTCCGTCTCAGGTAAGGCACCTGTTTCCAATGCATATTGTTAAGCTGGTAGCCGGCCACCACCGCTTCACCTTCGGTGAGCAGCAGGTCTCCATAGAGGGTTTTTAAAAGACTCGATTTACCGGTACCGGTTCTGCCCACCAGGTACACGAACTCGCCTTCGCTGACAGTGAGCTGTACCTCTTTCAATACTAAATTGTCACCCTGGTAAATATTAGCATTTGTAATTTCTATGATCGGTTGCTGCATGGTATCCTTAAAATTGACGATGTGCAAAATAAGCTAAAATGAAGTAATAATGACTCAGACGGGATACAGACTTACACAGAAGTTTTTTTAGCAGTTCAGTATACCGGATCGTTGGTGCAGGCTGCCTGATCAGCGACAGGACATTTTAAACAAAAAAGAGACATCGGTCACTTTCTCTATCAAATGGATACGCGAAGATCCCGTTTACCGGAGAGCGTTCTATGAAATAAATATTTATAACTAAAAAAATAGTTGGTAAACTAAATAATTAGTTTTAAATTGCTGTCAGATTAAATTTTGATCATGAAACAACTTACAAAAGCCGAAGAACAGATCATGCTTATTTTATGGGACAACGGACCACAATTTCTGCGGGAACTCCTGGATCATATGCCGGTGCCCAAGCCGCACCAGAATACAGTGGCTACCATTCTGAAAATACTGGTGGAAAAGGAATTTGTGACCGTGCATGTTTTCGGGAGACAACACCAGTACGCGGCCGCCGTCACCAAAGAAGCCTACTCCAAAAAAACAATGAAGCAAATGGTGAAGGGCTATTTTGAAGGGTCCTTCAGCAATGTAGTATCTTTTATGGTAAAGGAAAACAACTTAAGTATCGAAGAACTGGAGGCACTGTTGCAACAAATTAAAAGTCAGCAAAAAAAATAATAGCCGTATGCTTACCTACCTCATTCAAATGATTGCCTGCTCCGGTATCTTATACGGTTACTATCATTTTTTCCTGCGCAATGAAAGATTTCACCAGTATAACCGGTTTTACCTGCTCTTTGCCATGGCTTTGAGTTTACTGCTGCCGTTGCTTAAAATACCTGTGACCATAGAAGACAACCACACCAATCCTGTTTATGCTTTTGTAAGCGCCGGAGAAACGGTGGTTATCTCAGCATCGGAGCAATCGTTCGATTATTCCCATCTTTGGTATGCGCTCTACGGATGTATGGCGCTATTGATGATTTCCAGACTGTTACTTGCCCTATTGCGTATTGTCCGTATCAAAAAAGCAGCTGATACGGAAAAAGTTGAAAATATCTGCCTGGTGAAAACCCACCATCCTGATGCCCCTTTCTCTTTTTTTAGATGGCTGTTCTGGAATAAAAGTACGGACATTGAGTCGGACCAGGGTGTGCAGATGTTTAAACATGAACTTTACCACATCCGCAGTAAACATAGCCGCGACCTGCTTTTCATAGAGATCGTTCTAAGTATTTGTTGGTTCAACCCCTTCTTTTTATTATACAGGAAGGAGGTAAAGACCATACAGGAGTTTTTAGCTGATCAATATGCCGCAGGCAACAGCGATGTGGCTTCCTATGCGGAATTACTACTGATGCGGGCAATAGGCGCCGGCCATCAGCCATTAATCAATCCCTTTTTTCATAACCAATTAAAAAGAAGAATCACTATGCTTACCTCATCCAAAAAGCCACAGTACCAATGGCTGCGAAAACTATTGGTATTACCCGTTGCAGCTACTGCCATTGCATTATCCGCTTTTCACTATGAAAAAGAGATCACTAATCTGGTACCGGACCCATTGAGTCTGATTACCGAAAAGATCACCGGACCGGCCGTTGCCCCTGCTCTTGTCAAAAAAGGAGTCAGTGGCGCTGTTGCCAGGGATACGGTTCCCGCAAAAACATCAAAAGAAATAACAGGAAACAGCGCTAACGAAGTGATTGCGGAATATGTTACGGGAAATGGGCGGTATCGTAAGTTGAACCCTGTTACTATCATAGGGTTCTCTGACAAACCCGCTCCCAGGATAACATTAAAAGAAGGAGAAATGAAAGTAGATGTGGATGCAGCATTCAAGGGAAACTGGTCGAGCTTCCTCGAAAGAAACCTGGATGGGCAGATACCCACTGAGAAAGGGGCGCCGGGAGGGAACTACGAGGTACTGGTTCGGTTCATTGTGAACGAGGATGGTAAAGTCTCTGACATTGAGCCGCTGACCAATGAAGGCTATGGCATGGAAGCGGAAGTAATGAGAGTGCTGAAAAAATCGCCTGAATGGCATCCCGCTGTCAATAACAAAGCAGGCGGCGAAAGCAGGCCGGTAAAATCTTATCGTATACAGCCGGTGAATTTCCAGGTGGTGAGAAAAGCAGCGGACGCAGATGAAACTGACCCTAAAAATATAGGTATTGTGACCCCTCCGGCGTCTTCTGGCAGCCCGAAAAAAGAACCTGAAGTATTCACGAAAGTGGAGGTTGATGCGAAATACCCTGGTAACTGGCGCTCTTTCCTGGAAAGGAACCTGGATGGTCAGGTGGCCGTTGATAACGGTGCTACCCCGGGTATGTACACTGTAATTACCCAGTTCATTGTGGACGCTGCAGGTAACGTTAGTGATGTAAAAGCATTAACAAGCGTTGGCTACGGTATGGAGCAGGAAGCTATCCGTGTTATTAAGAAATCAGGCAAATGGAGTCCTGCTATTCAAAACAAAAGAGAAGTAAAAGCTTACCGCAAGCAGCCGATCACATTCCAGGTAAACGAAGTACCGGCCAAAAAACAAAGCCCCTAAACTAATCAGCGCTGCAGACCAGTATCCCGGTATTTTAATAGGCTATCCCGATAATGGTATAGTCCTTAACGACTCACAAACCACCTGCGATAAAAAAGGACTGGCATCACCGCCGTTCTTAATAATATCACGAACAATTGTAGAGGCTACCGAAGTATATTTGGGTTCGCCGGTTAAAAATACCGTTTCAATTTCCTTATCCAAAGCGCGGTTGGCATCTGCAATTGTTTTCTCGTATTCAAAATCGCTTACATAGCGTATGCCTCTTAAAATAAATTGGGCACCGATCTTTTTACAAAAATTTACGGTAAGACCTTCATAAACGGCGCCTTGCACGTTAGATGAATCACCATAGATATCCTTGATCCATTGTAACCTCTGGGAGGTAGAAAACATAGGCTTTTTAGAAGTATTGAAACCTATGCCCACAATAATTTTATCAAACAATGGCATCGCCCTGTTGATTATATCTTCATGACCCAATGTAATAGGATCAAAGGTGCCGGGAAATAAACAGATTCTCTGGGACATGTATGCAGATGTTAGATATTAGACGCTGGATACTTGGTATTATACTTGATATTGATGCTGGATATCGGAAACCGGATGCGAGAGATTCGATGTCGCTATTTTTTCTATTCCTTCCCTACTCCCCACTAGCTGTTCCCTACTCCCCATTAATTATTCTTATTCGAGAGCAAATATAAAACCGCCATTCTTACCGCTACCCCATTTTCCACCTGTTGCAGAATAATGGACTGACCACTATCGGCTACATCGCTATCGAGTTCTACTCCACGATTAATCGGGCCCGGGTGCATGATCACTATATCTTTTTTCAGCCCCTCGAGCAGTTTACGGCTGATACCATAACTGAGATTGTATTCCCTCAATGAAGAAAACAATACCTGGTTTTGCCGTTCCAATTGTATACGCAATACATTGGCAACATCGCACCAGTTCAAGGTTTCCTCCAGGTTATAGCTTACATTAACCCCAAAAGCTTCTTTTGCGTGCTTGGGAATCAGCGTGGGTGGGCCACACAATGTTACTTCGGCACCCATCTTCTTCAAAAGATACATATTACTCATGGCTACACGGCTATGGGTAATATCGCCGATAATCGCCACTTTGGTACCTTCCAGTTTACCCATCTTTTCCCTTATGGAAAAGGCATCCAGTAAACCCTGCGTGGGATGTTCATTTACGCCATCTCCTGCATTTACGATGGCAGCCGGTATATGCTGCGCCAAAAAGTGCGGGGCACCACTGGCGCTATGCCGCATTACCACCATATCCACTTTCATGGATAGGATGTTATTAACCGTATCCAGCAAGGTTTCGCCTTTTGATACTGAGGAACCTGATGCCGTAAAATTGATGGTATCTGCCGATAATCTCTTCTCTGCCAGCTCAAAAGAAATACGGGTACGTGTAGAATTCTCGTAAAAGAGATTTACGATCGTTACATCTCTTAAAGAGGGCACTTTCTTAACCGGCCGCTGTAAAACTTCTTTAAACTGGGTGGCTGTATCTAAAAAAAGACCAATATCCTCCTTTGTGAGGTCTTTAATGCCGAGCAAGTGTTGCGTTGAAAGCTTCATTAAAAATCAAAGATAAAGGATGAAACCGACATCATTAAAATTTTCATTTCTTAATACCTGGTAAAGTGAAATTTTTAATGATCAAAGGTATCATTCAGCTACAATAAATAAACACCTGCTAATGAAAATTACATGAGCAGTAACCAATTAATTGGATGGTCCCGGCCTGGCGTCAATGCCGGGTTTAGCCTTTATGCTGTAATTAAATTGAAGCACTTTCCGGTTCCAGAGCGTTAAAATCTGCGTAGCTGAAAGGCAACCATTTTGAGCGCTAATAAGTAGACGGTCCCTGAAAGAATGAACGAATTGGACGTGATAATTTTGCCTGGAGTCTTTTAATAAAAAATAAAATCCCGCATCACCGAATGTGTTCCCTGAGGAATCCAGGATGAATGCACCATCAGGCCCTACAGCAGGGTTCATTATAACGGTAGCATTGCCATTGGGCAGCGGAAATACCGCTTTGACACAGGTTTTACCCGATGGTAAGCGGCAAAGACCATATACACCTGAATAAACCACCTGTCCGCTGGATTGAATGGCCCTCAACCAAAAAGTATATTGGATCTGACGGGTTTGGGGATCGACCAGATGGATGATCTCGCTTTGTATTGCCTCAGCGTTTTCAATATTTTTAGTAGGAATATTTAACTGGTTGATCCTCCTGCTGAACAGGATATTTAGCAATGATCCGAAAAGCCTGAAAAACGGGTTCCATTGTACTGAAAAATGTAAAGCGTAAGAGGCCGTATTTTCATAGAATGCTACTACATCCTGAGATAAACGCGACATATCGCCTGGTGAAAGATGCAGGCTGGCCATCGAAGGAATAATGCCCTTGATAGCCGCATCTTTTTCGATAACCAGATTTTGCTTTTCAGCAAACTGATCCACAAAATCTTCGCCTATGGCGTCCAGATTGCCAAACGGGCCCATTAACCAGGGATAATTTTCCGGTTCAATCCTTCGCCCCCGCCATATCACCCATTGCTGGGTCATCCAGTCCTGCAATTTTTGCATCGGATACGCAAATCCCATATCAGTTGTCATTTTTAAGGCCCGGAATAACAGCCGTCCGGCCTTTCCAGTTGCCGTACTCTGCAACAGGTTTGAACCGGAGTGTTGTGAATTCAAAATGAAAGTCTTTCCGGTCTCTTTCTTTCATCGCATTGAGATGTCTTCGGGGAAGGGGCACAGTGCTATGGCCCAACACCATACCGGTCATCTCTTTTTGGGTTTTCCACACCGAAAAGGTGGAGACGGTATTCGGCAATTTAACCGAGGCCAGCGATAAAGTCGTCCCGGGATGGTCACGCACCAGTTCCTCAACCGGCCGGCCCCATCGGATAAACCGCGGAATTTCCGGAAATTTCATCCTTGCAATGGTGACAGCAACCACCGGTTCATCGGGTGTATCCGTTTCAATGATGGGGGCAGGTATGATGAAGCCCTTAATAGACCCCCATTGCCGCATAAAAACCAAGCGGGTATGCCAGCCCTTCGCTAATACACGCCCCACCTTTTCTGCTTTTAAAAACTGATCGATGGCTGTTTCATTTTCCCATTGCGCAAATACGGCCACCTGCCTTAGTAATATACGAGACAAAGAAAAAACAGGAGCATCCAGTGTCATCGCGTTCATACATTCCGCATGAATTAAGCCCGGAACCCGTCCTGGTTTCGGCACGAATAAAACCGCATGAAATGCAGACAGATAGGATGTTTGTACTAAATGATAGGTGAATATACTCATATTCGGTTATTGCCAATTTACTTCAGAAGGCAATAAAGTTACGCATATGTGATGGTTGGGCAGGTTCGCAATTGTTTTACGCCGGATTGAGATACCGGCACCCGCTGGTTGATATTGGATTACAGCTTCACCAAAGTTAAGGATATAGCCCGTGTGTTATATAAACGCATTCATCAGCCAACATGCGGCATTACGTCGGCTCTCAATTGTCCGGTACTAAAAATCTTTTAAATACTGCTGCACCATTTTACCCGAAGCCTTGATATCTGTATCCTTCCATCCCCCATCGGATGCAGCCGATGGGTTGAGCACAGAGCAGGTTTCATCTTTATCGGAAACAGACCAGGTAATCCAACTCAGTTTTTTCTGCTTCATCCAGTGGATATAAGCCTCCCATTCTTTGGTATCGACGGGCCCATCACCTGTTGCCAGCATGCCGGCCGATTCAGAAATGAAAACCGGTAGCCCTTTATCTATTGCTGCGTCGGTACGATCCCGCAAGTCTTTCTTATGTGTACCGGCATAAAAATGCATGGTATACATGATGTTGTCAAACCCCTTTAACGGATCGGCTGCTGACAGGTGCAGGTCCTGGTCCCAATGCGGCGTGCCTACCAAAATAATATTACGTGTATCAATAGCCCGTATCGTTTTAATCACTTCTTCAGAATATGCTTTTACCTCGGACCAGGTTTCAGAGTCCGGCTCATTAAAAATTTCATAAATAATATTGGGATATTTTTTATAACGGTTGGCTATCTCCCGAAAAAACTGTTTAGCCTCTTCCAGGTGGATATCATGGCTATGCCAGTCCACAATCACATAAATGCCTTCTTTGATCGCTGCTTCGATAACCGTAGTGATCAATTGGAACGAAGCCTCTTTATTGTCGGGATAACTACCTTTAGGCCCTACACCCAAAGCCGCTCTAACCACATTGGAGTGCCATTTTTCTTTGAGCTCTTTCACGGCTCCGGCAGTATAAAACCTGGGATGGTAACAACTCCATCCAAAGCTCATACCTTTCAGCTGTACCGGCCTTCCCCGCTGATCACATAATTGGGTGCCCTTAACCTGCAACCAGCCCCATTTTTTTACAGGCTGCGCCAGGCATACAATCGCTATCAGAAAGAATGTGAAAAGAAGCAATGATTTTTTCATATACGTATGCTTACAATGATCGTTATTTTTATTGACATCCGGATCTCCGTGGAAGTTCTTTCTTTGAACTCCGGAGAAAAAAGCTTATATTTATTATTGAGCCTTATACCACCGTTCGACGGTACGACACTGCGCAGACAGAGCCTTTTTCATCTTAAATATCAGTGCCTGTCTGACTCCCCTTCCATTTCGGAAATTGTTGCTTTTTATAATCGTTGTATTCCTTTCACTTTCGTTGTGAAAAGACCAAAAGATTTTCAGACAAGCGAAGCAGGTGGTTGCAGCGCTCAGATCCCGGCTCCTTTATTTTTTGTACGTCACAATATCGCTCCAACGGACTTCTTCCGTTCGCCTCGTTTGTTGCTGGGTAAGGTTGTTATTTAATAGTAAGTTATCCATTCACACACTGTTGTTCTATAACGGCTGCTTCGTTATTTTTAATCAAACTATACAGCAACTGTACCGTATTGTAGGAGGTAAAACCATCCTGCGGAGTGTTGATCACATAATCGAGCAACCGGTCGAGAGTAGAAGTGGCTACATGTAAACGTGTATCCGACGATGCGTAGTAAATAAATACTTTGCCATCATCATCCACGATCCACCCGTTATTAAAAACCACATTAGATACATCTCCGGTACGCTCTTCTCCTTCGGGGGCCAGAAAATACCCGGCCGGCTTATGAATTACTTTGGAGATATCTTCCAGATCCGTTAAAAACATATACAATACATATCTCAGGCCCGCGGCCGTATTGCGTACGCCGTGTGCAAGATGCAGCCAGCCCTTCGGTGTTTTAACCGGCGCCGGTCCCATGCCATTTTTAAGTTCAGCAATGGTGTGATATACTCTTTTGTCGATTACCTGCTCATTAGTGATCACTGCTCCGTTTATGCAGTCGGCAAAGCCCAGGCCAATACCACTACCGCTGCCGGCATTAATAAAGCTATCCTGCGGCCTTGTATAAAAAGCATACCTGCCATTGATAAACTCAGGATGTAATACGACATTTCTTTGCTGCGCAGATGGCGTAACCAGGTTCGGTAGCCGCTCCCATGTTTGGAGGTCTTTGGTGCGTACAATACCGCACTGCGCAATGGCAGCCGACTGGTCTGAATCGGGTACTTCGGGGTCCCTACGTTCAGAACAAAACAAACCGTACACATAACCATCCTCATGATGCACCAGTCTGATATCATAAATATTGGTTTCCGGATCATCGGTCTCCGGAATTATTGCCGGACAGTCTCTGAATGTGAATCCATCAACACCGTTATCACTTTCAGCAATGGCAAAAAATGACTTACGATTAGCGGCTTCTACCCTGGCCATCACAATATATTTGCCATCCCATTTGATCGCTCCTGCATTTAAAACTGCATTGATGCCAAAACGCTCCATCAGGTAGGGGTTTGTTTCCCTATCAAGGTCGTAGCGCCAGTTAACAGGGGCGTGAGCCGCCGTTAGTATCGGATACAAATACCGGTCATACACGCCGTTTCCTAATGCCTGTTTGATGTTCTTTTTGTTAATCAGCTCCCTGTAAGCCTTATCCAATGCGGCTTTCCGTTCGTCAAAAACTGCGCTCATATTATTTATAATTTTTCTTTATTCTTTTTTGATGTAAGACTATGGCAGTCTGTTTAACTTTATCATCAGAAAGGGGGTACCACATCATGCCTCCCAAAGCCAAAAAACAGCAAACGGCGGGTAATAAACTAATCATCAATCTTTCTCCGAGAATGGTATCGGCGTGTTGTTGTGCCGCATCGGGCATATAGTTAAACATGGCCAGTATCCATCCACTCAAAGCGGCTCCCATGGCCCATCCCAGCTTTTGCGACATAGAGGATGAGGAAAATATTAACCCTGCAGCGCGCCTTCCTGTCAGCAACTCCTGATGATCTACCACATCGGCAAACATCGACCATAAGAGTGGCAGTACGTATCCCGCAAACAATGAAATAATAAATTGTAAAAGAAGTATCACCGGAAGACGGTTGGGTATAAAATAGAATACAACGCTTAACAGGCCTGCCAGTAGCATAGCGATTATATAGGTATGCTTCTTCCCATATTTTGCAGATAAACCCGGCGCTGCCATCACTCCCAGAAGATTTGCCCCCTGCCCTACCAAAAAATAAATAGTAGTTACATCCCAGCCGGTGCCTGCCATTTTATAAGTCACTTGCACATAATCCCTGAAATAGTAAACCGCAACGCTGTCTCTTAGGGCATTAAACAGCAGTGCAGCAAGGCCGGTGATCACCAGTATCCACCAGGGTTTGTTCTGCATCAGATATTTTATGTCCTTTTGCACAGAAACCCCGGATTCAGGTTCTATCGAAGAAACGCGTTCTTTAGTCCACCTGAAACATAAGAGAAGCAGCACTACACAAATGAGCGCGATAATGCCTACGGCCATCGTCCATGCAATTGCCGACCTGTTTAAGGCGTGGCCGGCTACCGGCTGTCCTTCCAATGCGTTGTTCAGCCCAGCCGTACCGGCAAAGTAATCCACCAGCGGTTGCAATAACATGAATGTTACAAAACTTCCGATAAAGGCAAACGACATCCGGTACGAAGACAAGGAATTCCTTTCACCGGGATCAGCAGAGATCGTACCCAGCAAGGATGCATAGGGCACGTTAACCAAAGAATATACTACCATCATCAATGAATAGGTAATATAGGCGTATACCAGCTTACCGGTTTGCCCAAAAGAAGGCACATGAAAAGTAATCACCCCCATTATAGCGAACGGTATGGCGAACCATAACAGGTAGGGACGGTATTTTCCCCATCGGGATCGCGTTCGGTCGGCCATGATCCCTACAAATACATCGAAGAAGGAGTCCCAGATACGTGCAATTAAAAACATGGTTCCCGCCGCCGCTGCAGTGATACCGAATACGTCGGTATAAAAGAAGAGCGAATACATGCCAAATATCTTCCAGAACATGGAGGAAGCGGCATCACCCAATCCGTAACCTATCTTCTCTTTTGTACTTATTTGCTCATTCATATTGAAAAGTTACCAACGCCCGGGTTGCTATTCATTGCCAGCGGGGCGCACTGTTGCGAAGCATCCCCCTACCCTTTAATCTCTTTATTGAAGTCATCAA
Organism: Acinetobacter pittii; assembly: GCA_052038405.1. GTDB lineage: Bacteria > Bacteroidota > Bacteroidia > Chitinophagales > Chitinophagaceae > Niabella. Next base: position 267 of record JBQGCI010000268.1, on the reverse strand, counting down.
CCACTAACCGTTGACATCCTGGTCGTACAACCCTGCCGCATGTTGAGTTGAAACAGGATTGTAACTCCCGGCAGATCGCCCGACGCGGTCGCCTGTCGCTGCTGCAAATATTGATTAGTTTAACCCGATCTCATCGACATAAATAACGCCGCCCGCACCTGCAGCATCCTGAACGGTGATCTGGCTTACTGTTCCTGCCGATGTGAGGTTGCTGAGCGGTATCGCATGATCGGTCCACTCACCGGCTTTACCCAGTTTCAGCGAATA
>JBQGCI010000267.1:0-2311 GCA_052038405.1 Acinetobacter pittii | reverse complement strand
GTCTTTATAAGGAGTACCTTTATATTCGGGATAACCACCTACCTGGTTGATGTCGGTAATAATACCCTGCTTATAAGAATCAATAGGTAAACGCCTGTGTTCGAATTGTGTCTCCGGCAATTTTACCCCGGGAATCGGTTTTACCACACCGGTACGCGCCTGCTCTACAATTCTGGTATCAACGGGATCACGTTTAGGTAATGTGGCGCCCGCGTTATTAAACACGTAAGTTTTAGCAGCGTCTGCACTCAGCACCGTTAGTTCAGGCATGATTAAAGGCTTGTTTTGCTTCATGTAACCCAGGTGTTCTCCTACTCCGTCCTCTTCTTCAATCTGAACTCCACCGGCCCAGTTATCCTTCGTAATTTTAGGATAGCCTTCCATCACGTTTCCGTTCACATAAGCTCTTCCGTAAACCTTGTAGCTTAATTTGCTGCGCCCGCTTTCCGGCTTTAAGATACGATGTCCTACATTGGTGTTCTTTGGAGTAGCGGGTCCGGGTTTAAAATAGTTGTTAATAATATTATACTGCGCCCGGTAGTCTCCACCATCTATAGAACGATGTACCCAGTTGTACACTACATTGTTCACGAAGTTAAACACACCATTCCAGCCGATGGATGGATTGCGCCCTGCATTGTTGGCCCAGAGGTTGCGCATGAAGCTGCAATTTTCACCGCCCAGCGTGCTTCCGAAGGCATGGTTCCAGGTATCTAAAGCTTCCGCAAAAATGGAGTTTTGAATCGTAATGTTTACCGTGCCAAATTTATCTTCAATTTTACCGGTACTGTCGTTATACATATGGCGGTACATGCTCATATTTTCATCCAGTCCCCAGGTAGCAGACACGTGATCGATTATAATATTCCCTACGGGGTTACCGCCAATGGCGTCGTCACGTCGGCCTACCCATGTGTCTCCGCGGCGAAAACGCATATAACGTACAATTACATCATGCGTATTGATCCATACGGTTTCACCTGCAATACAAACCCCGTCACCGGGAGCGGATTGTCCTGCAATGGTAATATAAGGCGCCCTGATAATAAGTGGCGATTTCAATTTGATAATACCGGCAACATTAAATACGACCGTTCGGGCTCCGCCCTGTTCACAGGCCCAGCGAAAACTGCCTGGCCCGTCGTCATTTAAATTGGTGACTACGATTACTTTGCCACCGCGTCCGCCTCTTACGAACTTACCGCCACCTTCTGCACCGGGAAAAGCCGGGATATCGGCATACGGTAGTTCATCAAAGCGGGATGCCCAGGGGATATAAGGTCTTCCTTCTGTGGCTTCTTTTTTTATGATGGGGTATGCTATTGCCCACATCGAATCGGAATGTGCTTCGGACGCTTTCATTAATTGGGCTGACCGCTCCTGGTCGGCTTTGGGAATTTTCGGATATTGAGCCAGGCCAGCGGAGGTTGCGCCGGCCATTAAGATGCCTAACAGTACTTTTTTATTCATGTGTTTATTCTCTATTTTTTTTAAATGGTCACATGCCTGCCTGTCGGCAGACAGGGAATGCCTGAATCATTACAAATGGTTGGATAACAACCCATGGGCATTTCATAATAATAAATCGCTTTATAATTCACTGATCGCCTACACTATGACGATTCCCCGATTCAATTCCTGCGCTATGAACCAATAATTAACGCAATTGCTGCAAGGCATGAGATACAGAGATGATTGCATGTATAGCAAACGTTTAGCCAATAAAATTAGAATGTATACCGGTCGCCTGCAATGCAATGATTCACTAAGCAACTGTAATATTTTACTGATACCGGAAAGATTTGGGAAAATGACAAAGTATCCATGGCAACGGAATAACTGTCGTGATCGCTCCAAACAAAAAGGCCACCGCCGTAAAAGCGATGACCTTTAAAAAATATTCTGGTTAGTTTACTGTTTATAATCGAAGGCACCTGGAGCCCCCGAATAATCTAACCAACCGATGGTTTGCTGTAGCCAGGGGTTGCTGCTCAATGGAGTAGCTGCAAGCCCCGAAAGATAATAATTGGGACGGAAGGTTATTCCTCCCAAACTTGACAGGTCGTTGTTATTAACCCGATCCCAAGCAACATCAAGAGGCGTCATTACAAATTTATCACGGTATAAATTTTTCAAGGCCTCAATCTGCGATGCAAAGTTGGAAGCATCCGGATCAACCAAAATATTCCTGTCTGCCGCAGTAAGCGGGTCTTTCGCAGTGAATGTCTTGACCTGCCAGTAGTAACCGGTACGAACCGTACCGTTTAACGGCGTTACACGAAGCTTTTGTACTGAATTTCCGAAAGCCCCG
>JBQGCI010000266.1:0-29616 GCA_052038405.1 Acinetobacter pittii | reverse complement strand
TATCGATATCCCGAACGCCCTTAATCAGTTGATCATTAATGAGGATCATGTCTTCATTATTATTCCTTCCCCGCAAAAAATATTCCCCTAAAGCACCTAAATATTGACTGTGGAAGTATCCGCCGGTTTCAATTACGGTATCAGGTTTAAAAATGGCGTAAGAAGATCTCAACGAATCACCCGAAGGAAATAGCTTATAGCTTCCATAAATATAATCCCCCCTGTTATTAATCATCAGATTCTTAAATTCTTGCCCTGAAGTATCCTTTAGCAGCCCGTTAAGATATAACCAGTATATGCCCCGGTTTTCTACCGAATAAATAGCATTACCATTATTGCTAAGGGCGATCCATCTGTCGTACCCGCTGCTTATGGAAGTAGATTTCGATTGCAACTGGCCGGCCGTTTTAAATTCAATACTCCATATGTCATTAGTAAATGTATCCACTACTGCTGCCTGCCGGCCATTAATATAAATCCTGATAGAATCTTTCATTAGAAGTGGCAGCGCAAAAAACTTTTCGTTATCAGAAAGCGGATGCTCAAAGGTTATCAGATCCCGCCCATTTACAGGTCCGTACAATAACGACATATCTGTTTTGTAAAACCGATTCGAGGTATCAAAGAGTGGCTGAAAATTAGATAAACTACCCCTTCCCCCTATTTTTTTAAAGAGGCCAGAAACCCCTTTTCCGGTAATAAATACCGTGGCACCATTACTTTCTTTTTCAATTAGAAACTCATTGGGCGCTTTTACATAAACAGACCGCGCATTCCAGACAGTTGAATCGAGGCATTGGTAAACAATTTTTTTACTAAGCTTTTGCCCGCCACATGTAACAACCGTATTAATGAAGATCAGCAGTAAAATAATTGTCCTTATGCCTTGTTTAAAAAAAATATACATCGCGCCAGCCGGTTAAATTTAAAAAAGTTTTACATATTCCTCCTGTACTGTCCTCCTACTTCATACAAAGCATGTGTAATCTCACCCAGTGAACAATATTTAACACAGTCCATCAGTTCGGCAAAAAGATTACCATTTTGAAGAGCCGCCCGCTTTAATTTTTGTATTGCAGCTACGCTTTGCTGCTTATTTCGTTGCTGAAAGGCTTCGAGGTTTTTAATCTGGAGTTCCTTTTCTTCTGTGGTGCTCCTGATCACCTCCTGCGGCAGGATTGTCGGGCTACCCTTTTTACTTAAAAAAGTATTGACGCCTATAAGCGGCAACGCCCCGTTGCTTTTCTGCATTTCGTAGTGCATGCTCTCTTCCTGTATTTTATTGCGCTGGTACATTCTTTCCATGGCGCCTAATACACCGCCTCTTTCGCTGATGCGCTCAAATTCGGCCAGCACAGCGGTTTCTACTAAGTCAGTTAATTCTTGTATCGCAAAACTTCCCTGCAGGAAATTCTCTGACTTGGCACTGCCTAATTCCCGGTTGATAATTAACTGGATGGCCATAGCCCTGCGAACACTTTCCTCTGTAGGGGTTGTGATCGCTTCATCATAGGCATTTGTATGTAAAGAATTGCAGTTATCATAGATGGCATAGAGGGCCTGTAATGTGGTACGGATATCATTAAAGTCGATTTCCTGTGCATGCAGGCTTCTGCCGGATGTTTGTATATGATATTTCAGTTTTTGAGAACGCTCATTGGCCCCGTATTTCTCCTTCATTGCCTTGGCCCATATACGACGGGCTACCCGTCCAATAACACTATACTCAGGATCCATACCATTGCTGAAGAAGAAAGAAAGATTAGGTGCAAAATCATCAATATGCATCCCCCGGCTTAAATAATACTCCACATAAGTAAAACCGTTAGCCAATGTAAAAGCCAGCTGGGTGACAGGGTTTGCCCCTGCTTCTGCGATATGATAACCGCTGATACTGATGCTATAAAAATTCCGTACTTTATTGTCAATAAAATACTCCTGCACATCACCCATCAGCTTCAATGCAAATTCTGTAGAAAAAATACAGGTATTCTGCGCCTGGTCTTCTTTCAAAATATCAGCCTGTACCGTTCCCCGCACCTGCTGCAATGTTCGCGCCTTTATTTGCTCATACACATCAGCAGGCAGCACTTCATCTCCACTCAAGCCTAATAGTTTTAAACCAAGGCCGTTATTGCCTTTTGGAAGATCACCTGTGTAAACAGGTTGGTTATTCATTTTAAACTTTTCCTCCGACCGGCTATTGACCATTGACCATTGACTATTTTCCTCCAGCCACTTTTCACATTGCTGGTCTATTGCTGCGTTTAAAAAGAAAGCCAGCAAAACGGGTGCGGGACCATTAATCGTCATAGACACCGAGGTAGCTACATCACACAAATCAAAACCGCTGTACAGCTTCTTGGCATCATCCACTGTTGCAATGCTCACACCACTATTACCCACTTTCCCGAAAATATCGGCGCGATGCGCCGGATCTTCTCCATACAGCGTAACGCTGTCAAAGGCAGTACTCAGGCGCTTTGCCGGCTGATCGAGGCTTACATAATGAAAACGTTTATTCGTTCGTTCGGGGCCACCCTCACCTGCAAACATTCGTGTAGGATCTTCTCCCTGCCGCTTCAACTCAAATACACCTGCAGTAAAAGGAAATTTACCGGGTAGATTTTCCTGCAATTGCCATTTCAAAATATCGCCCCAGTCCTTGTATGGCGGCAATGTGATCTTTTTAATTTTTGATCCGCTTAAAGACAGGCTGACCAGGGATTGCCGGATCACTTTATCGCGCACTTTATACTCAAAGTAATCCTGGTTATAAGCGTTTATAATACCAGCCCATTGATCCAGCAGCTCCTTGTTGGAAGGATCCAGCCTGGCTAGTAGCTGCTGTTTTTTTTCTTCGATCAGATCTTTTGCGTCTCCCAGCAATTGTTTCGCCCCCTCAAGCTGATATAACTGTGAAGCAAGCGCTGACTGTGTTTTTACCCATTGATCATAGGTTTGCAGGGCTTCACTTATCTCAGAAAGATAACGAACCTGCTTTGCGGGAATGATACGGGTTTTACTGGTGATGTCATTCGTATCCGGATGAACTGCCACAGATGCCCCCCAGGTGACACCCTTCTTATTTTCGATGGATTGGATCATAAGCGCGAATAACTCATTGACGCCGGGATCATTGAACTGTGCGGCAATAGTGCCGATAACTGGAATTGATTCCTCCTTGGCCGCCCATAACTGGTGATTGCGCCGGTACTGCTTCTTTACATCCTGCAAGGCATCCAATGCGCCGGGCTTGTCAAATTTGTTGATACAGATCCAATCGGCATAGTCCAGCATATTAATCTTCTCCAATTGCGAAGCGGCGCCATATTCAGGCGTCATCACATATAAGCTCAGGTCGCAATAATCTACAATGGATGCATCGCTTTGTCCTACCCCTGCACTTTCCAGTATCACCAGGTCGAAGCCTGCCGCTTTACAAATATGGATGGCCTCCCTGGCGGTTTGGCTTAAAGCCAGGTGATCATTACGGGTAGCCATCGATCGCATATAAGCGCACGGATGAGATATCGCGTTCATGCGAATCCGGTCACCCAGCAAAGCGCCACCCGTTTTTTTCCTGGAAGGATCAACAGAAACAACAGCAATGGTCCGATCAGTGAACTGGTGTAAAAACCGGCGCACGATTTCATCTGTAACCGATGATTTGCCGGCACCACCGGTACCTGTAATGCCCAATACCACTGATTCCTCCGGACTCTTCGAGGACGCTCCTTCTGCTGCAGAAGAGAAACCGTCAACCGGCAAACCCAGCTCTGCATGAGTGATAGCTCTTGCAATGCGACGGATATCTTTGCTTTCGCCCAGGGGTGGCGAATCATTCCAGTTTTTAGCTGCTTCAAAATAGGCTGATTTTCCTGCCCGGCTCAATAAGTCTTCGATCATCCCTTCCAAACCCATCTTCCTTCCGTCGTCGGGCGAATAAATATGTTCGATACCGTAATCATGCAGTTCGCTGATCTCGGCAGGTAAAATAGTGCCGCCTCCGCCACCAAATATTTTGATATGACCACAACCTGCTTGCTGCAACATGTCAAACAGGTACTTAAAAAATTCGATATGCCCACCCTGGTAACTGGTAATAGCAATAGCATGTGCATCTTCTTCAATAGCACATTCTACTATTTCATGTACACTTCGGTTATGCCCCAAATGGATGACTTCTGCACCCTTGTTTTGAAGAATGCGGCGCATAATATTGATAGCTGCATCATGCCCATCGAATAAGGAAGCGGCCGTGACAATACGTATTGTTGTGTTGCGTGTTTCGTTCATATAGCGGGTACTCGTATTAACAAATGTAAAGATTATTAAGTAGCCGGCGCACTTCGGGGAGGAATGGTTCATTTTGGAATATGCCTAGCATTATTTAAATGCATACAGACAAAAAATAAGGAAATGGTAACCATCGATATAGCTTCGTTGCACTCTGCCGACCCCAAAGTAAAATATGCATTCGCTAAAGAACTGTTGCAAGTGGTAGTAAGCCAACCTGAGCAACTACATCCACAAATTTCTGAAATTGCGGGACTGCTGAACAATAAGAACAATATTCTGCAATGGACCGGCATTGATCTTATAGGTTATTTATCGGCGGTTGACATAGAAAATAAAATGGGCGACCTTATTCCTGTTTTAAAAAGAAAATTCAGGGAAGGAAAACTAATTACTACGAATCACACCATTTTTGCCTTAAGCCTAATTGCATTGCACCAACCCCAATATAAAAATGATATTCTAAAAGAATTATTGAAAATCGATAGTATTCAATTTGAAAATGCAGAATGCACAAATATGGCTACGGGTAAAATCGTCGACGCTTTGGTTCAGTTTGTTCCTGATATCAAAAAAAATAAAAAGATTGAAACATTTATAGAACAAGCATCTATTAACCCTCGTAGTTCGACACAGAAAAAAGCAAGAATGCTATTAAAAAAATTAGGGTATCCGTTGTAAGACACTCCATTTAATAAGAACACCAAGTCTTTTTATACTAAGTAGTCTAATATTTTTTGATCTAACCGCAAGGACGCTAAGCCGCCAAGGAGGCAGCAACCTCAATAACTTCGTGTCTTTGCGCCCTGGGGGTTAAGCCTTTTCTTAGCAAATAGCTTTGACATAACGCTTCCGCAGTTTTAAAACTTCAACGTAATACTGGCCATGGCCGACCTGGGCATTTGCGGCGCTAATACACCCTGCCCAGCGAAGTACAGTTCGTCCGTTAAATTATCGAGCTTTAATCCCAGTCTGAATGATTTGGTTTCGTAGAAAACTGTCGCATTTAGCAATGTATAAGCCGGTATCGTGAAAACGCCTGTTACTGCTGAATTGGCTGTTTCGAAATCGCCGATATAATTACCGCCAAAGCCCGCACCTAACCCCTTAAGCCTGCCATCGGGTATACCATAGCTGATCCAGAGATTGGCCAGGTTGGCAGGGCCCGCGCTTGGCGGTCTCCTGTTCTGCGTTGCAACTGCAGCCGATTTGGTTAGCTTGCTGTTATTATGCGAATAGCCTGCCACCAGGTTCAAACCACTAAATGGGTTGGCAATCAGTTCCAGCTCAAAACCTTTGCTGAACTGGGTTCCGTCCTGAACTTTAATATTATAATTCACACCCTCCCGAACCAATTGTTCATCGCGTACGATATTGCTCACTTCGATTTCATAATAGCTGGCGGTAAGATTCAACCGGCCCCTGAGCATATCCAGTTTCACACCCGTTTCCCACTGATTGGCCTGCTGTGGTTTCAACACCCCTGAAATATCGGACACCGGTTGGGTAACGGGGGCTACATTGGAGAAGCCGTTCATGTAATTACCAAATACAGAGAGCCGGTTTTTAATCACCTGGTATACCAATCCGAGTTTGGGAGACAAAGCAGTTTGACTATATTTTGAATTAGCTAAGATGGTATCGGTTGCCAAATCATAAGTACCGTTTCCTTCAAAGCGATCCAACCTCAGGCTCACCATTGCCAAAAGGTTGCCGGTAATATTCAACACGTTTGATGCATAGGCGCTGTAAATATTCGTACGCGTATTGTTTCTTACACCACGGGCTGTACTGGCGGCCAGCCTGGCGTCAACCAATGCCCTGTTTAACTTCGAATAATTAGGATCGGTGGGATTTAATGCATTTACAAAATCTAAAACGATATATGGGGAATTATCATTTTTGATGCGCTGGTTTACATAGTCAAGTCCAACTAATAGGCGGTTGCGCATTTTCCCTATTTTAAAATCACCGACAAAGTTCTGCTGCACATCCAGGTTGGCATTCATCGTATTCTGGTAGGATATATTTCTTTCGAGGCTATCATCGGTTGCTTTCCGGATAAACTGGTATTGGTAATACCCTTCAGACTGGCGGGTATTGTTGGAGAGAATCGTTTGCGAAGTCCATTGGCTCGAGATCTGGTAATTAAATACTGCCCTGAGATTGGCTGTAGGATTTTTCATGGAAAGATCGTTATTGGTATAAGACCGCTTAAAGTTAAAGCCTAGTTCTTCGGGCGTATGCGCTACGAATGGTCTTGTACGGTTTAAAAAGATAGCCGATGGTGTAGTAAACGCTGAGGTATACAACTCTGCATTAAGATTAATCTTCAATCTTTCATTTACCCGGTATTCCAGCGCAGGTGCAACAAAAAACGATTTCCTGAAACCGGCATCCTGCCAGCTGTTCTGATTCTGGTACGCTACGTTCACCCGGCCCAGTAAATTCTTTTCTTTATTAACAGGACCATATACATCGGCCGTCAACCTGTTTAAATTGAAGCTGCCATGTATAAAGGACACTTCACCACCAAAGTTCTCCTGAGGTTTGCGGGTGATCAGGTTGATGACACCACCGTAAGTAGCCACCGCACCCCCATATAGCGTAGCAGACGGGCCGCGCAACACTTCTACTTTTTCTACGTTGGCCGGATCAATTTCACCATTGGTTTGCGTAGGCACCCCGTCTACCATCGATACTTCTGTTCTAAAACCACGCAGACTATAATAAGTGGCGCCATCAGTATTAATACCACGGTTGGCAGACACTTTAAAAACACCTGGTGCATTTTTCAGCAGGTTGCTAAAATCAGTAGTGATCTGTTCTTTGATCAACTCTTTTGATATACTGCTGTAGGCCTGCGGGTTTTCCAGGTTACTCAGCGGCATTTTAGCCACTGTTTGGCTTTTCTTCACCAAAAATTTATTCTTCCCTGCTGTTATAATTACGGTTTCTAATTCAGCGCTATTGATCTGCAAAGTAAATACCGGCGTAGCTGCCTGTCCCGCTGACACACTCACTTCCTGATCTTTGCTTTCGTATCCCAGTAAGGTCACCTGCAAGGTGTAGGTTCCGGGCTTCAGTCTGGCAAACTCGAAACCGCCTTCATTGTCGGTTGCCGTACCCTGCTTTGTACTTTTGATCACCACGCTTACATTGGCAGCCGGTTGATCATCAGAAGTTTTAACGGTACCTGTAATAGCTCCAAATTTCTCCTGGGCCGAAACATTCATGCAAAGAAGCATGCAGGTAGCTACAACTATAGCACGGAATAACATCAATTTTTTCATTATTTTGGTTTTGTGGCCGCAAAAGTAGGTCCCGGTGAGTCTGGAGTGTTACGAGATGCGGAATATTAATGCCGGCTGATTTTCAATTTCAGGAAAATTTTCAGTGCTTGCTCACAGTATTATAAAGAAAAAACTCTGTGAAAGCCGATGCCTTCCGTGAGAGACCATTTCTCACAGATCACACAGCATGCACCGACCATCCTGAATGGCTCACAGTATTATAAAGAAAAAACTCTGTGAAAGTCGGTGCTTTCCGTGAGAGACCATTTCTCACAGATCACACAGCATGCACCGACCATCCTGAATGGCCCACAGTACTATAAAGAAAAAACTCTGTGAAAGCCGGTGCCTTCCGTGAGAGACCATTTCTCACAGATCACGCAGCATGCACCGACCATGCTGAATGGCTCACAGTACTATAAAGAAAAAATCCTGTGAAAGTCGGTGCCTTCCGTGAGAGACCATTTCTCACAGATCACGCAGCATGCACCAACCATCCTGAATGGCTAACAGTACTATAAAGAAAAAACTCTGTGAAAGTCGGTGCCTTCTGTGAGAACCTACTTCTCACAGATCGCTCAGAATTACCCTACCTTCGCTGCGCATGAATCAACGGGAACTATTTTTACGCCATGTAGCGCAAACATCCGCTGCGCCCCTGGCACTGGAAATTACAAAAGCAGCAGGCGCTGTTTTACGCGATGTGAATAATAAAGAGTATATCGACCTTATCGGAGGCATCAGTGTAGCCAATGTAGGGCACCGGCATCCGAAGGTAATTGATGCCATACATCAGCAATTGGATAGTTATATGCACATTATGGTATATGGCGAATTTGTAGAAGCACCCCAGGTGCAATATGCCCGTTACCTGGCGCAGCATTTACCCCAAAACCTGAATTCTGTTTATTTTACCAACTCCGGTGCGGAAGCGGTAGAAGGGGCTATGAAGCTGGCCAAAAGAGCTACTAACCGAACCCGGATCATTGCCTGCGAAAATTCTTACCACGGATCTACCCAGGGCGCTTTAAGTATTATTGGCAGCGAGTATTGGCGCAATGCCTATCGCCCGCTTTTGCCGGGCATTCTGCATCTACAATATAATAGCCAGGAATTAATTGATGCTATTGACACGAATACCGCCTGCATAATACTGGAAACCGTACAGGCAGAAGCAGGTATTATAGTGCCTGATACGAATTGGCTGCAGGCAGTCAGAAAAAGATGCACCGAAACAGGAACCTTGTTAATACTCGATGAAATACAGGCAGGCTTTGGCAGAACAGGTAAACTCTGGGGCTTCGAACATTTTGGAGTGGTACCCGATATTGTATTATTGGGAAAAGCCTTAGGCGGCGGTATGCCCCTCGGTGCCTTTGTGGCTGATAAGGAATTAATGATGCAACTGGCCGACAACCCTGTGCTGGGACATATCACCACTTTTGGCGGACACCCGGTTTGCTGTGCAGCAGGACTGGCAGCTATGCAGGCGTTGATCGGCGAAGGCATGATTGATGGTGTAACTCAAAAAAGTGAGCTTTTTAAATCCCTGCTACAACACAAGCAGATAAAAGCCGTACGACATATAGGTTTATTAATGGCAGTTGAGTTTGATAGTTTTGAAACCAATAAAAAAGTGATCGATGCCATCATTGAAACCGGCGCTTTAACCGATTGGTTTTTGTTCGCTTCAAACTGCCTGCGTATTTGCCCGCCATTAACGATCAGCGAAGCAGAAATACAAAAAGCCTGTACCATCATTATAGAGGTGCTCAACAAAAATTAAGATATTATACCCAATAGCAATTACACAAAAGAATACAATGGATACCTCAAACAACGAAAAGAAAATGGCAGCGCTGGAAGCTGTAAAAGACATTAAGGATGGCATGACTATAGGCCTGGGCACAGGCTCTACGGCTTATTATGCCATACATGCGGTGGCCGAACTGATCAAACAGGGCATGAACCTGACAACAGTGCCCACTTCCGAGCAAACCAAACAGATGTCTGTTGAGCTGGGTATCCCGATGGTTGACATCAACAGTATCGAGTCTTTAGATATTACTATTGACGGTGCTGATGAGTTTACCCAAAACCTCGAACTGATCAAAGGTGGCGGTGGTGCGCTTTTAAGGGAAAAGATTGTGGCATCCATTACTAAGAAACAGATCATTATCACCGATAGCTCTAAAATGGTACACCAATTGGGTAAATTTAAAGTACCCATCGAAGTAATACCCATGGCCTGCAGCTATGTAATGCGCCAGTTATCGGCCATCGGCGGTATCGGCCTGGTTCGCAAAAAAGATAGTAAGGACTATATAACCGACCAGGGCAACCTGATTATTGATGCAGACTTTGGATTGATTGAACATCCTGCGGTATTAGCTGAACAGCTGAACCAAATTGTAGGTGTGGTAGAACATGGCTTGTTTATTGGTCTGGCTCATAAAGTAATTATGATAAAGGACGGCGAGCCGATCGTCTTCTCCGCATAAAACCGGAATCAACGAATAATAACAGGCTGTACTAAGCTCAATGCTTTTGTACAGCCTGTTTAATTTAACACCAGTTAATATTATTGCGCGGCGTCTCTTCTTACAGCAGGTCTCTCTCCATCTTTATACCAGTATTCAGCATGCATTTGCTTACTATGACCTTCATTACAAAACCTATCATTGTGGCGCTTTGCAAAATATTTTTCGCCTGCAAAAGTATATAAACTTACAAAGGTTACTACCGCTGCTAATAATCCTACCAGTATATGTTGTCTTCTTTTTTTCATGGGTATTTCATTTAAAACTCAATAAATTTAATGAACTGCTGTTGTCTTATGGTGCTGCCCTCCGCAACCATACTGAAAGCGCTCTTTGAACTGGGCATACTCTTCATCCGTCATGTTTCTTACCTTATCGGCAAAACGCGTAAACCCTTCCTGGCGCCTGCTTCCCGGCCCCCAGGCCCGGCGCCCCAATAAACGGAATAATAATCCTACTATAAGAACTGCGGCCATTACCCTTAACACGAAAAAGGGTATAAAGAATAAAGCAGCGCCGATAAGGGCGCCGGCTATAATGGGTCTTAAAATGTTTCTATTCATAACTTTTTTTTCTGTTTACAAATAGAATAACGTACCACAACTAAAAAATACTTTAGTTTTTATCACCTATTCCTGCAAACAAAAATGCGAAGAGGAACTCCCTTCGCATTTTACAATTTTGTCATTTCATATTACGGATGCATCCCGCAACGACGCTTCCAGGCTTCCTTAAATTTCTGCCGCTCCTCTTCGCCCATATTGCGGTATCGGTCTCTTAGTTCACCCTTCGACCTAAACTTTTTACCTCCCCCGCCAAAACCGCTGAATAGTATTTTGCTCAGCACCAGTATGCCCATCGCCTGCCAGTAATTTACCGGTTTTACAGGCAGTACATCCGGCAATACCGCATTCCAAAGCAACATGACAATGGCGCTAAATAAAAAGACAGCCGCCACGCCACAGAGTACCATCAGTATAACCGGCGGCCGCCCACATTTTCTTCTCATGCTCATAAAATATCTTTTAAAAATTACTTAACTCGTTGTACAAATACTGCAAACGCTTACGCAAATGTTGTACCGCATAGCGTTTGCGGCTGATGACTGTTTTAATACTTTCGCCACTCCTATCGGCTATTTCCTGCAGCGTCATATCTTCCAGCTCATTCAAAACAAAAGCTTCCCGCTGCGCTACGGGCAGCTCTTCAAGCGCATCAAATAACGATTCCCAGAAAAGCTCTTTAAAATCTTCCAGCTCGGGGTTATCATTAATGGCCAGTAAGATGTCCTTAAAATAAACGTCCCCGTCTTCGCCCTCGTACTGGTAATCCTCAATCAGGTCGGGTTTCTTTTTGCGGTATTTATCGGTGATCTTATTACGGGCCACGGCAAATAACCAGCCGCTTACTTCTTCAATAGTTTGAGTGGCCGAGGTATTGGAAAATTGGTACCATACATCCTGCAAAATATCTTCTGCATCAGCATCAGTATTTACCTTTCCGCGTATGAAGCCAAAAAGCCGCTTACTGTAATTTTTTACAGTATCAACAATATTCTGCTTTTTGTCTTCGGCCATTATCGCTATTCCGTCCGCCATTAAAATAGTAAACGGACGATGGAGGAAATTACTTTAAAATTTCTGAATTATAATTTTCCATTGCATTGACGCGTATAGACACGTGTCAATGCAATAGTCCGAGGGCGTCAATGCAGCGTGAAGCCCTGCCTCAGAGCTGTGCAGGTTTCTTTTTTACCAGCTAAAATGCGGCAAATCATCAAAACGCACCTGTTGCTGAGCTCCCGTTCCAAGATTCTTCACATTCACCACCCCCTGCTCCAACTCCTTGCTTCCCAGGACGGCTATATAAGGTATGGACTTCTTTTCAGCATATTTAAACTGCTTATCAAATTTGCTGTTCTCGTGGAACACCTCACAGGCTACGCCCTGGCTACGCAGGGTTTGTGCCAGCTCCATGGCTTTAGCAACTTCGGCTTCACCTAAATTAAAAAACAGGAGTTTCGTTCCGGAAACCACTTCTTTAGGAAAAAGGTCCAGTTCACTCATCACATCGTATATACGATCTACACCAAATGAAATACCTACACCCGGAATATTAGGCACGCCAAACAGACCGGTCAGGTCGTCATAACGGCCACCGCCACCAATGCTGCCTATTTGTACGCCATTGGCTTTTACTTCGAAGATGGTGCCTGTGTAATAGTTGAGTCCACGGGCAAGGGTAAGATCGAGAACGGGTTGACCGTTGACAGTTGATTGTTGATAGTATTGCACGATATACTCCAATTCTTCAAAACCTTTTAAGCCGGTTTCGTTTTGAGCGAAGATGGTTTTTAACTGTTGTAGCTTTTCTTCGTTGGTGCCGCTGATATTTAAAAATGATTCGATGGTGTCAATCTGTGCTTCAGTTAAACCTCTACCCGATAGTTCTTCTTTCACCTTTTCCATGCCAATCTTATCCAGCTTGTCAATGGCGATAGTGATGTCGATCATTTTTTCAGCGCCGCCACAGATATCGGCGAGTGCCGCCAATACTTTCCGGTTATTGATCCTTATTTCTACATCTACTTTCAGTTGTTGAAAAACAGTAGCATATATGTTTACCAACTCCAGTTCGTTTAGTAAAGACTTGCTGCCTACCACATCCGCGTCGCATTGGTAAAACTCGCGGTAACGTCCTTTTTGCGGCCTGTCTGCACGCCATACCGGCTGCATTTGGTAACGTTTGAAGGGTATGGGCAGCTGCTGGTGATTCATGGCCACATAACGCGCAAATGGGATGGTTAAATCATAGCGTAGCGCCCTTTCCGTTATATCTTTGCTGGATTTACCTTCGGTAACTTTGGCAAACCCTTCCCTGATCTTTTCTGCCTTGGCTTCGTTATCCAATCCGTTATTCAATATTTTAAAGATGAGCTTATCGCCTTCTTCTCCATATTTTCCCATTAAAGTTTCCAGGTTTTCCATGGCCGGTGTTTCCAGCGGCTGAAAGCCAAATAATTCAAAAACAGTTCTGATCGTACTGAAAATATAATTGCGTTTTCTTACGGTATCCGCTCCAAAATCACGGGTTCCCTGTGGTACTGTTGGTTTCATTCTTTAGTCGATTGTCGATGGTCTATTGACCATTGTCTATTATCTATTTACTATATTTCTCTATTATCGCCTCGCAGGCACTGTCGATCATATCATATACATCATGGTAACCCGGCTCCGGGCCATACCAGGGATCGGGCACATCCCTGTTTTCACCGGGATAGATCTCGTTCATCAGTAATGCTACTTTAGACGCGTCGTATTTACCTTTGGCAATCCATTTTATTTCATCTACCACGTCTCCGGCCATTGCATAGATCTTATCATATTTTTCAAAATCGGCTGCTACAAACCGGCGGGAACATTGCCCGCTGATATCCAGTCCTCGCGCCTTTGCTACTTTTTGAGAAAGCAGGTGCGGAGCTTCTCCCGTGTGGTACCCATTAGTTCCGGCGCTATCAACCTTCCAGTTTAAACCAGCTTCATTTACCTTTTGTTGTAATATACCTTCTGCCAATGGACTGCGGCAGATATTTCCAAGGCAAACCATCAAAATATTCATCTTCCTCCCATATTAATTTTAACTATGAAAGATTCACCAAACCTGTGTGAACCCTGTTCATGGGCGCAAAGATAAGTTCCATGTAAATTGCAAAACTGGTTTCATTGAAGTACAGTTAATTTCTTTCCTGATCCTGGTCCTTATTACAACCCGGCATATAATCTTCCAGGGTATGTAATTGCCGGTTGTTATAGTTATCAAAATGGAACTGATCCAATTTCTTAAGCAAGATCACCAGCTGGTATTTTTCCGCATCTGTTAAATTCCCCGCAGCAATAATACCCAAAAGGTCCATTTTTTGAAAAGCGCTGAAAAGCGCTTCCCGCCCCTTTGGCGTGATCATCATCAACTGGCTGCGGAGATCATCCGGATTGTCGGACTGTGTCATATAACCTGCTTTCATCAAGCGCTTTACAATTTCAATCCCGCTGCTCTTTTCAATTACATTTTTTCGTATCAGCTCCGTTTTGGGAATAGCGTGCTGCTGCATCGCTGTTGCCAATATGCCAAATTCCTCGATCGTGTTAATGGTGGTATTCGCCAGCGCTGTTTTAGCATAAAACTTTATATACCGGTATAGAAACAAAAAGTGCTGGGCAATTACCCGCTCGATATTATCAGGATAAGTTTGTCCCTCTCCAACGAAAGGGCCTGGTTCGGTACTGATAAAGCTGTTTCGTAATTGGGTTAAGCCAGACTGGTCCGCGAGCGACGCCACCATTCCGTCAAGCGTCAGTGCTTCTTTATCGGTCACACTCGCTTCGTACGCCTCCAACTTCTCTAACAATACTTTCAAAAGTTGTACACTGGTCATTAAAATGTATGTATTCGTTCCAAAATTAGCTAAATTTTATGGTCAACTGGATTAAATTGTGTTTTTTTGTACTAAAAAGTTAATGAAAAGAAGAATATTGTATGTTTTAGCACTAACATTATTTTATAATGCCGTTTTTGCTCAAACGACTGGAAATATCAATGGTGTGGTGAAGAACAAAAACACCCAGGAAGTTTTACAGGGAGTAACCATTATTGCTGAAGGAACCGATACCATTAGTGCGGTGAGTGATGCCAAAGGCTTTTTTTCTATTAATACAAGTATAGGCAATTATGCGCTGCGGGCCACCTCAGTTAACTACGATGCGCTGTACCTGTATAACATAGCGGTTAGCTCAGGTAATGCCACTATTATTGAACTGGAATTACAGGAAAGCTCCAAGCTCCTGGAGGGCGTGACCGTAAAAACCGGCAAATCGGTAATGGCAACCAACATGATCACACCCCTATCTACGCAAAGGCTTACCTCTGAAGAAATTAAAGTAAACCCCGGTGGCAATTTTGATCTTTCCAAAGTAATACAGGTATTACCAGGTGTGGGAGGCGGCACCACCCCGAGCCGGAACGACATTATCGTGCGCGGTGGTGGGCCGGCTGAAAATGTTTATTACCTTGATGGCATTGAGATACCCGTACTGAACCATTTCCAAACTCAAGGTGCCAGCGGTGGCGCTACCGGCATTATCAATGTGTCTTTTGTAGATGATATACAATTGACCTCGTCGGCATTTGATAGTAAATATGACAATGCCCTGGCTTCTACTTTTGTTATAAAGCAAAGAAATGGTAATTCCCAAAAAACAGGCGGCAACCTCCGGCTTTCGGGGAGTGAATTTGCAGCCACCCTGGAAGGACCAGCAGGACCTAAAACCACGTACCTGGCCTCTGCCCGAAGATCTTATTTAAAGTACCTTTTCACTTTGCTGGACCTGCCGATAAGGCCCGACTACTGGGACTTCCAATACAAAGTGAATCATAAGATCAACCCAAAGACAGAACTAAATTTTATTGGCATTGGCGCTATCGACCGCTTTAAACTGGAGGCTCCATCTAACTCAGATGCCAATACTGAATATACCCTTAGAGCCAACCCATTGATCAATCAATGGAACTATACAGTAGGCGCTAGTTTGAAAAGGCTGGTTGACAATGGATTTTATACCCTGGCCTTAAGCAGGAATATGTTTTCGAATGGCCTGCGCCGTTATGAGAACAACGCTACCGAGTCGGGTGCCTTGCTTTACGATCTGAACAGCCGGGAAGCAGAAAACAAACTGCGCCTGGATGTGAATAAATTCAGGAATGGCTGGAAATATTCTTATGGTGTGGGTGGGCAATATGTAAAATATGATGCCGATTTATTTAATACGGTGGCAACCGGTTCGGGCAACCTTTCACAACCGGCCACTACGATTACTACACAGACAGCGATTGATTTTTTTAAGCTGGGCGCCTACGGTCATGTAAGCAAACGCATCTTTGAAGACCGGTTGCTGCTTTCGGCTGGTGTACGATTAGATGTAAATAGTTTTACCACCACTGGCATGAACCCGCTGAAAACCCTGTCGCCAAGATTGTCTCTGGCCTACACCTTATCCGATAACTGGAATGTTTCTGCCTCTGTAGGCAGCTATTATAAAATACCGGTTTATACCAGCCTGGGGTACAGAGATGCGTCTGGAACTTTTGTTAATAAGGATCTGGCATATATTCAATCAATACACTACACGGCAGGTATCCAATTTCTACCACGAAACGATTTCAGGTTTACACTGGAAGGATTTTACAAGGACTATAATAATTACCCTGTATCTGCAACAACGGGTATTTCCATTGCCAATATCGGCACCGATTTTTCGGCTATCGGAAATGATGTGTATCGCTCTTCCGGTAATGGAAAGGTGTATGGCGTAGAAGCTTATGCCCAGCAAAAACTGGTTAACAACATCTTTTATGTGGTAAGCGCCACCTTATACCGCTCAGAATTTTCGGGAACGGATAACCGTTTTATTCGTTCCACATGGGACCTGGGCTATATCGTAGCTTCTACACTGGGTTATAAATTCAAACGGAACTGGGACATTGGTGTAAAATACCGGATTGCAGGAGGACAGCCCTATACACCGTTCGACCTGCAGGCTTCGCAGACAGCCTATCTCACCACCGGCAGGGGTACACTTGACTACTCCCAACTCAACGCTGAACGATTGCCCTTTTTCCAGCAACTGGATCTGAGAATTGACAAAAGATACTATTTCAAAAAAACAAGCCTGGATATATTTATAGATTTTCAGAATATACTATTGTATAAAACACCCGGCTTGCCCAACTATACTTTTGAACGCAATGCCGATAATACCGGGTTTGCCACCACCGACGGCCAGCCGGTGACACCTAACGGAAGCAATGCCATTCCTGTTATCCTAAACGACAGGTCGGCCAATATTGTACCCGCAATCGGATTTATTTTTGAATTTTAAGTTGCAGCAATTACTGTCGCCCCCGCAACGTCGGAATCCGTCCGGGCAGATCAGGGGTTACAATAATTGTTTCAAACGTGTAACATTGGGTATCTTTGCAAAATGGCAGGAAAACAAAACATCAGGCATCTGACGCTCGCAGAACTGGAGCAATACTTATTATCTATTGGTGAAAAGAAGTTCAGAGCAAAGCAGGTTTATGACTGGCTGTGGCTGAAACCCGTGCAGCATTTTGATGCGATGACGAACATTAGCAAGGATTTACGTGAAAAATTAGCACATAACTTTTCCTTTCCTTCCATTACGGTTGATACGGTTCAGCATTCGGAAGATGGCACCATTAAATCGAGGTTCAAAACCACCGAGGGACACCTGACCGAAGGCGTATTAATACCCACCGAAGAGCGCAAAACGGCCTGTGTGAGTTCCCAGATCGGCTGCAGCCTGAGTTGCAAGTTTTGCGCAACCGGCTATATCGACCGTAAACGCAACCTCAATTTTGATGAAATTTTCGATGAAGTGGCGCTGATCAACCAGCAGTCGCTCGAAGTATACGATAAAAAGCTTACCAATATCGTTTTTATGGGTATGGGCGAGCCTTTGCTGAATTATAAGAATGTGCTGAAGGCCATTGAAAAGATCACTTCTCCGGACGGCCTGGGCATGAGCCCAAGGCGCATTACGGTTTCTACCGCCGGTGTAGCGAAACAGATTAAGCAATTAGGCGATGATAAGGTGAGGTTCAAACTGGCTTTATCATTACATGCACCTACCGACAAAAAGCGGCACGAGATCATGCCGATCAATGATAGTAATAATATCAAATCACTGATAGAGGCGCTTAACTATTTTTACAAGCAAACCAAGAACGAAATTACTTTTGAGTATATTCTCTTTAATAATTTTAATGATTCGATCGAAGATGCGGACGACCTGATCAAGATCTACCGGCAGGTGCCATCAGATCTGATCAACCTGATCGAATACAATCCAATAGAATTTGCCCAGTTCACCAAGCCTTCAGAAGAAAAAGTGGAAGCGTTTATGAAGCATTTGGAAAAGAACCGGGTGAATGTGCGCCTGCGTCGCAGCCGCGGAAAGGATATTGACGCGGCTTGTGGACAGCTGGCGAACAAAGGATAGGAGGACGAAGTGTACGTTGTTAGATGTGTGATGTACGGTAACCCGACATCACTTCTTTAATGCTACAACAATCCCTGCCACAAGCAACTAAAAATTATACTTTATAAAACCTGCAACGTTTAGCCGTTGCAGGTTTTATTTTCGGAAGTCTTTACAGCACTAATACTTCAAATCGCTGCTCCTCAGTGAAGACAGCACTCCTAACTGCTGATTTTTTGTATCGAGTATCAAAATATGATGTAAAAACAATTTATTTCCCGTCATGCCTCCTATACCCGCCTTTAACATGCGCTCCGCCTGCGCGCTGCTGGCGCCTTCAATATAAGTTACCGAATGTAGCGGCAGCGTTGTATTGGCAATGTTAATGTGGGTAGAAGATGCATAGGTATTGGCAACCAGGGTCCGGCCCCATGAATTCACTTTATGCTGAATAGCTGGCGAACCAGGTGTTGCTAATTGCAAACAGGTCTCTTTATTGGTAAGCAGTTCGAACATGCTTGAACCCGTATCAAAAAACAAAAGCGTTTCTTTAGCATTTATTATTGCCGGCAGCAGTACACTTTTATTCATATAAGTGAAAGTTGAAAACGATAGTTTTTGTTTTAGCCGTGGGGTAACCGATGGTAAAATATGTAGCTTTTTACCCGGATAATCCAATACCAGCACCTTGCCGTCTATCAGGTCTGCCCCAATAGTGCCGATTATCTCCTTCCTGTCCTTTTTCCAATCGATAACAGCGCTGTCAAATTGTTTTACCAGGACTTCGTGGGCAGTAACCCGTTTTTGATCTACCCAAAAATCAAACGCACTGATTCTGTTATCCTTTTGTGGCAAAGGATATGCGCCGGGGTATTTCGCCCCGATGGCATCGAGTTTATTTTTATAAAACAGTGAAAACGGAGATCCGAGGTCGAATTGCATATAAAAAGTGCGGTGACAGCCTTTTAGTTTTACCGGAACGATCATAGCTGCATGTGCCTCCCATTTAGCATGAACGGAATCGCCCTGCCACTCAAAAGAAATGACAGATTGCTTTGAAGAAAACACTAATTGAGTAACAGATGCCGGTTGCGCTAAAAGACAATTGGCAGGGAAGACAAAAAGAGAGATAGTGATGAGTAGTGTGGTTAAAAACTTCATTATAGCTGGTATTATTTTTTGAATACAAACCTATAATGAAGTAACGGACAACTGATGGGAATTTACCCGACGTTTACCCGACATTCCATAGTAATCAACTACTTACGGCGGACCATTTTAATTGATTAACACGCCGGAAGTTTATTATAATAACAAAGGCATTGAGCAGGTAGATGGTAAAGAACGGTAGTAAATAGCTGATCAAATATGCCTTATTGAAGTAAGCAGCTACAAGCAGATTATAACCAACGGTTAACAACATTAAAGCATGGAGTGTAATGATCCAGTAAATTTGCTGACGGATAATAGTTCGCCCCATCACTAAAGTTTCCCGATGACCGGGGTTATGCTTCTTTAAAAGGTAAATGGGAATTAAAAAATGCACGAAGGGAATAACAAGGTAACTAAAACAGGATAGGCAAAGGGTTTGCAGGAAATGTTTTTCGTTTCCCGGATCGCTGCTGATTTGAGGCAATTCCGGTTGATTTTCCCCATCCCCCATTTTGCGTTTCCTTCGTCAGCTCTTCAAAGTTGGTTTCCAAAGCCCGGGCCAAAGCCTTTACAGTAAATGATCTCGGAATACTTTCGCCGCTCTCGATTCGCTGAATGGTACGAACCGTTACCTGGGCCAGGCTGGCTAATTCCTCCTGGGTAAGCCCCAGCTTCCTTCTGGCCAGTACTATCTTTTTTGACAATTCCATGCAATGCTAGGCTGTAAAGATAAGTATGGAAAATACATCTAGCTTGGCCCCATCCAAAACCAAAGCGCTGCGTGTCGTTTGAATGTATACACCCGCAATGGCTGTATGGCCGGTACATCGCACTCCATCACAGTATATTACTAATCTTTCTTCGCCCTTAATGTAAACCCGATGGTGGTGCCCACATCCTGTGTGCTGCGGATATGTATGGTTTGGTTGTGGGCTTCGATAATATGTTTGCAAATAGCTAATCCCAGTCCGCTGCCGGTAGCATCCATACTGCGACCAATGTCCGTTCTGTAAAAACGTTCAAATATCCGTGAGAGACTTTTTTCTTCAATACCAACACCATCATCACT
Source organism: Acinetobacter pittii (assembly GCA_052038405.1). Lineage (GTDB taxonomy): Bacteria > Bacteroidota > Bacteroidia > Chitinophagales > Chitinophagaceae > Niabella. The sequence continues at coordinate 9,209 of JBQGCI010000266.1, read as the reverse complement.
GATCTCGATCAGAATTCGCTTATCATCAGTTCTGTAAATACCTGCTTTAATGGACCCGTTGTGCTTCCCGTATTTAATGGCATTTTCAAAAAGGTTTAAAACGATCTGGCGTATTTTTTCTTTGTCGGCATGCACTGCTATCGGAGCCTCACAACCCTTTTTAATACTGAAGCGAATGCTCTTAGGTTCTGCTTTAATAGAAATACTTTCAAAAGTATCTTTGAGCAAATCCTGAATCACGAAATTAGTTTTTACCAATACCAGCTCGCCCCGCTCGAGGCTGGAAATTTCATCCAGATCAGCCAGCAGGTTGGTGAGGCGATCTACATTCTTCGCCGTCTTCTCCAAAAACTTCCTGCGTAAGGCCGGGTTCTCCGGTTCATCCTGCAATAAGGTATCTACGTAGCTTTGTATGGTAAAAATGGGCGTTTTGAATTCGTGCGACAAATTCTGTAAAAATTCGCGGCGAAATTGTTCATTGGCTTTTAACTGCTCCACCTGTTTTTGATTCTCCTGCGCCCAGGCTTCCACATCTTCTGTAACCTCGCCTATGCTTTTCTTCGGTAAGATGTATTTATAGTAAGTCTCCTCCCGTTTGGTGGCTTTTGTCTGATAAATAAACTTGTAGATCAGCTTTATCTTACGGTAAATAAAGTTGTCCAGTACAAAGGATATCAGCACATAAGCCCCTGTAAGTAATATGAGAAAAGAGACTACCGCAAATAACCAACGCTTTTCCACCGCATACAGTAAAATACTTACCGGCACTGCCAGGGCCAGAGCCGTGTAGAATGATAACTGCTTGGGTGAAAGATTCTTTGGGTTCATCTTGTTGTAGTATTCGGGGCTAACGTTAAATCTCAAACTTATAGCCCACTCCCTTTACGGTAGTAATACAATCCATATCCAGTTTCTGGCGTATTTTACGGATGTGAACATCAATGGTTCGGTCGCCGACGATCACGTCGTTACCCCAAATCGCGTTTAATATCTCGTTTCTTAAAAATACGCGGCCCGGCTTAAGAGCCAGGAGGTATAGCAGTTCAAATTCTTTTTTAGCCAATACAATTTCCTTATCTTCTATCTGAACCAGGAATTTTTCGGGATCAATACTGATATTACCTACTTTAACTGCTTTGGAGTGATCTTTCTGCACGCGTCTTAAAAGCGCTGCCACCCGGCTCAGCAATACTTTAGGACTAACCGGTTTGCTTACATAGTCATCAGCGCCTGTTTCCAGACCACGCACCTGGGTCACTTCATCGTTTAACGCCGTAAGAAACATGATCAGCGTGTCTTTAAAAGCCGTTTGCCCGCGTAATACCTGGCAAACCTGAACGCCGGTTTTTTTGGGCATCATCATATCCAATATGATCAAATTGGGTTTATGATGATAGGCTTTGTCTATTGCTTCATCGCCATCTTTTGCCGTTATTACTATATATCCTTCTTTTTCAAGATTATAGGATAATATCTCTAAAATGTCTGGCTCGTCATCAGCAATGAGTACCTTATAGCCTTTCTCCATTTTAATAATAATTTAAAGCAAACGTAACAGTAATTTGTTTTATACGGAAATAACCGGCTTTTGTTAAGTGCATCTTAATATAAAGATAATATAGCAGCCGGTATCAGCGGGTTGCTCCGGGAGGCCCAATATGGCAAAAGCGGCTCAATTATTGCTGCAAACTGGTTGATTTTTTCAATACCAATAAATTTGCTGTTACCTGATTATACTATGAATTCTTTAACGATAACTATCCTCAGGGGATTATTACCTTTTCTGGCACTGCTGATTATAACTGTTGATGCTGACGCTCAGAGACGAAAAAAAAGAAAGAAACAGCCTCCGGAGCAGCCTGTTGTCGTTGTTGATACCATACCGGCCTATAAAATTGCTATCAACCGGCAAATCATGCACGAAAAGGTAGAAAAGGAGCAAACCTCCCTGCTTTCGATCGATGGCAAGGCGGATAAAACGCTAACCATTTCGGCCGACGAGCAATTGAATGCGGCAGTGACTGATGCGGCCACCAAAAAAGTTGATTGGCTGCAATACGAAATAGAAACCAGTCCTGCTATCGACGCCCGCCTGAAAGCGAACTACCTCGATGGATTAGCTACTATCTTAAAGCATGTTAAAACTTATAGCCGCAGCAGGCAATCGGCCCTTCATTACCTGCCACAGGTTATTGCAACCTATAAGCAACTCATGGAGGCTAACACGGCACAAAAATCCATTGCTCCCATCGTACAGCCGCTTTCATTTGAAATAGCCAATGCAGCGCTTCAACCCGAAGTATTTAAAGCTAATGCCGGCTATAACGATGTCAGGGACCTGATGATTCTTAAAACGGCCGAACGCTATCCTGAAAAAGCGTTTGCCGCCCTGAAAGCCTATCCTGAATCGCCGGTGGCAGATAGCCTGATCAGGGTAGTAGCGCATCGCTATCCCTACCTGGTTTACGACTACGCCCAGGCCAATAATAAGTTCAGCTACCGTATCCAGAATATTGAAGATGACTCTTTGATTGTGCATATTGTTGCTATGGCCCGTAATCCTAATAAAAGCGGGCAGTTTTATTTCCCGTTCCTTGACAATATAGTGAAAGGGAAAATAACTATGGAAGATATAGACAAAGCGAAGACCGACCCTGTAAGATATTTTCGCTTGCTGGTACAAACGCAAATCGACTATACGCAGCGCGCATTAAATGGTGATACGGCAATGGGGCATACCGCCCTTCTTAAGAAACTGGAGCAGAAAGCAAAAGATGATTTTGTAGCTAAAATTAATGGGTTGCACGAAATGTCGGACGGCGTCCGCTTCCGATGCCTGCAGCCTTTAACTGCAGAGGAACTGTATTATGTAGCGGTGCTTACCAACGGACTTATTTACACCAGCAGCTACACCAATGGCGTTTACCCCTTAATGATGCGCAAGGCCAATCAAAAAGGTGATGAATTGCTCAAAAATATCCACTTCGACCATTACCGTAAATTTTTAAGCCAGGCGGCGTCCTATAATACCTTGAAGCATTTTCTGGGAAGCTTCTCTAATAACTCAGATGCCACCGACCTGATGAAAGCATTTGTAACAGGACTTGAAAAAACGAATGGCCTGGAAGACGGTGTAGACGTTGCCGATTCCTACGCCAGCATTTCAGAAACCTTGCCGGAGTTGGCCAGGGGGATGCTGGAGAACGTGAAAGTAAACCTTGACCGAAATCACAGCGAAAACAATAAAAAAGGTATCGCCATCTACGACATACTATATAACCTGTTTTTGTCGGCAGATTCATCCAACCATATAGACCTGACAAGTAAACTGGAAATACCACCGGTATACAATGTTCCCTTCTCTACGCTTACCAACGAAAATGGAGAAGTGATATCACAGGTGTTTTTTTACGGCGACCAGGACGGGCGCAATATATTCAACGGATTTCTGAATATGTTTGGCGGCGGCAACTGGAAAGTAGACGGCAGCAATAAACAATGGGTGGTGATTAAATCAACCAAAGGCAAACCGGTGTCCATTTACGCTAATCGCCCGCTGGACGAAAACAAAGGGTTGGATGATAAAGCGCAGAGAGCGCTGAACGATTACCTGGATGAACATAATTTGTATCCTACGGTTACGATCCATCGCGGTCATAGCTATTATGCCGAAGCCACTATCGGCCACATGGCCCCTACTTCTAAAATTGTTTTCATGGGGTCTTGCGGTGGTTTTAACCTGATCGACTCCATTCTGAAGAAATCAGAAGATGCGCATATCATTGCCTCCAAGCAAATCGGGCGCACTTCTATTAATAAGCCCTTCTTTTACTTGTTAACAGAGAAACTGCGTACCGGTACGGATATCGACTGGATACCTTTCTGGAAAGAATTTAAGGGCAGGGCTAATGTCGCGGGTTTTGAAGATTATATTCCTCCTTACAAAAACCTGGGCGCCATCTTCATCAAGGCATACAAAAAAGAAACGGGAGAAACCGATGTATAGAAAAAGAAGCTGTTTCGAACATGGAAACAGCTTCTTTTTTATCTGGTTGGGGATAAGCTCAAACCTACACTGCAGCAAATACCTGTACCTCTACTTTCCACTCGGGCCTGGCCAAACGTACCACCTGCATGGTTGCACGTGAAGGCGTTTGTCCCTGGTCAGCGGCTACCCATCCTTCCCATACCTTATTCAGCTCATCAAAATCGTTGATATCGGTTAAATAAATATTGGCGAAAAGAATATTGGCTTTATGGGTGCCCGCTTTTTCCAATAAAGCATCTATACTGTTGAAAATGCTTTGTGCCTGGCTGGCAACCGTATCGCCATCGGCAACCTGTCCTGCTAAAATCACCAGGTTCCCCGCTTTCGATGCTTCACTCATACGAGGGTTTTGTTCTATTCTTTGAACACTCATTTCTTTTGGTTTTGTTTAATTAAAAGTTGAACTCTAGATCCAATTGTGATCGTATAAATATAGAGATAAAAAAATTATTGCCGCCCCCTGCAATTTGAAAAATCCTCACCTGCTGGTATATAAGAAAACAGCCGTTTCCGAATGTACCGGATGACAGCTATACTGTATCCTAACAATGCTATTGCTGCTGTTGTTGCATTTGTTCCATATAGTAACGGTAAGAATTAGTTTTCGTAGACAGAACCGGCTTATCTGACTTATAACTGAAGGCCGGCTGACTCACCGTTTCTTCAATGGGGATAACCGTTCTGTTATCAATAGACACCAATACTTCCAATACATGATGTGAAGATCCTTTGTAAGTACCTTTCACAGGTGTCACGTCCGAAAAGTTTCTTCCCACAGCTAACCTGATATGCCGGTCGCTTGCAATGCAATTGTTAGTAGGATCTAAACCGATCCATCCATAGTCAGGCAAATAAGCTTCTACCCATGCATGCGTGGCCCCTTCGCCTCTGAATTCGTGGTTCTTGGGGCAGATATAGCCGCTGACATAACGCGCGGGAACGCCCACTCTTCGTAACATTAATAATAAAACATGGGCAAAATCCTGGCATACGCCTGCTTTCAGTTTCCATATCTCGTCCACCCTGGTTTCTACACTGGTAATACCTTGCTTATACTCAAAATGGTTATAAATAAAAGCAGAGAATCTTTGTGCATTTTCAAAAGGGGTTTTACGACTATCAAAAGTTCCTTCTAAAAAAATTTGCAGTTCAGCGGCGCTTTCAAAAGCTTCCTGCTGCATAAAATCAATATAGGGAAACTGTTCCTGCACTGTTAGTAAACGGTCCCATTGACCACCGGCAGGTAACTCGTTTTGCGGAGCCTGCACCTCCTGAGTCACCACTTCAGCTTCGGAAGCAATCAATAATTCGGTATGAGGTTCAACAATGGAAAACATACCGAGCTTATTACCGAAATAGTCCACAAAAATCTCTACACCCGGATTGTTGGTAATAGTAATTTTATGGCTTATCAGGTGCTGCAAGGCATCCTGTATAGGATACAACATGATTTGGTTGGTACATTCAACTGCAGGACTACTGTAAGAATAGCGTGTAATATGTTTGATCTTAAATGATGGCATTTTTAATATTTGAACGTTTTGGCGCTGCAATGCTACTATCCAAATTCTGTTCGGTCAAAAATGGAAGCGTGCATGGCCGGGGTTGTATTAACTATACCCGAAATAATGCTTATTAAAAGCGCGGGCTATGCTGTATAAATCTGTACGGGTTTGGGCCAGCAAACTCCTGATGCTTTGCCCGTCTTTTAAATCACAACTGCTGTACTTCAGATTGTTCAAACCCTTTCCAATCAGAAAGTCCACATTATCGTAGCTGTCCGGAATACTTTGGCCATACAGTCTTTTAAAATAGCGGCTAATATGTGAAGTGCAGTACAGGATAGAGTGTACAAAATCTTCGTCGTATAATATCTGTTTGATAATCGTATCTGCCTCCACGATACCGCGGGATGATTTCAGGTAGGCTTCATATCCCGAAAGAGAATACAGCAGATATCTCATCGAAGGCGTTGCCGTTTCGTGTGCGAGGTCATACTCAATTTCTTTTAATTTAATATCTGTTACATCTGTAGTAATAACCGCTCTTTCCACATACAGCCCTACATTGAGGAAGTTGTAGGCTTCACCACGTGACATGGTTACATTGATCGTTCCATACAAAAAAAGGCCATGCTTAATCAACGCATCTAAAGCCGTGATAGGATCGCCATATTTAATGGTACGTTGTATATTGGCCTCCCTGATGAGTAAATAATACCCATTCAGTGCATGCCACATTTCCTTGGTAATATGATCCTGTACCGCTTTGGCATTTTCCCGCGCCCGGGTAATATTATTAATAAGCGAGGCATCGTTATCACGTTCCAGCATCACATGGTTTAAAACGGCGCGTGCATTGTTTTGAACGGGCTCTATCTCAGCAGCATCCAGGTACCCGTAAGTTTGCAATACCGTTTTCCAGTTATAGGCCTTCATTTCATCCTGCGATGCAATATAGTTGGTTCGTAATACCCTTAGCAACCCGTTGGTCCTTTCCATATAACGCGCCAACCAAAACACCGATTCTGCCACACGACTTAACATGATAAATTCTAAATTTTAAAACTCTGAATATTAAACTTTAAACTACTATGCTAACCAGTCAACTTATCTGCCTATCAACCAGTCAAACTATTCACTACCCACCCAGCACCCAGGTGTCCTTACTGCCTCCCCCCTGGGAAGAGTTCACTACCAGCGATCCTTCTCTTAGGGCAACACGTGTTAATCCACCCGGGACAATATTGATGCCATCCGGCCCGTATAGCGCAAAAGGTCTCAGGTCCACCCTCCTTGGCTGCAGCTTACCATCTATATAGCAGGGCGATGAAGACAAATTAATAATCGGTTGTGCAATAAAATTCCTGGGATCCTCTAAAATGGCTTTCTTATATTCCTCCATTTCCTGCTCAGTAGCTTTATTACCCATCAGCATGCCATATCCCCCCGACTCATTGGTCTTCTTGATTACCATATTACTCATATTGGCAAATACCATAGAACGATTTTCAGCTATATCCAACCCATAAGTTGGCACATTTTTAAGGATCGGTTCTTCGTTCAGGTAATAGCGTATCATATCCGGTACATAAGAATAGACCGCTTTATCATCGGCCACTCCATTGCCCATTGCATTTACAATAGCTACATTTCCCTTCCGGTAGGCCCAGTAAATACCCGGTACGCCCAGGATGCTGTCGGGCCGGAAAGTAAGCGGGTCAATAAACTCATCGTCTACGCGGCGATAAATAACGTCCACCTGCTGCAGGCCACTGGTGGTTTTCATATACACATGATGGTTATCCACCACTAAGTCTCTTCCCTCCACCAATTCAATACCCATCAGGCGTGCCAATGTCGTATGCTCAAAATAAGCTGAATTGTACACGCCCGGGGTTAGTAAAACAACGGTGGGGTTACTGGTTTGCCGGTTAGCCAGGCCCAGCAGATTCTTGAGCAATAACGAAGGGTATTCTATTACCCTGCGTACATTATTGCTGGGTATCAGATCAGGAAAAATCCTAAAGGTAATGCTTCGGTTCTCCAGCATATAAGATACACCTGAAGGTGTTCTTAAATTATCTTCCAATACATAAAAACTGCCATCGGCATCCCTTATAAGGTCGATACCCGATATATGCGAATAAATATCGAAAGGCACATTTACATTCATCATTTCCCGCAGAAATAAAGGGCAGGAATAAATAAGCCTGGCCGGAACGATTCCGTCCTTGATGATAAACTGCTGGTGGTATACATCCTTCAGGAAAATATTTAAAGCCTTCAGCCGCTGCTTCACACCCGCCTCAATAACGGCCCATTCTTTCGCTTCAATGATACGGGGAATAATGTCAAAAGGGAATATCTTCTCTACACCTTCATTATCGCTGTACACCGTGAAAGTAATTCCGTGAGTCATAAAGAGTTTCTTCGCCAGCTCATCCTTGTTACCCATTTCTTCGGCGGGAAGCCCTTCGAGCGTTTTAACCAATTGGAGATAACTCTCCCTAACACCAGCCTGGCTCATAAGCTCATCCCAAACATTGGATTGCGTATGATACGACTCTAAAATTTTCGGTAGGTTCATAATCCAGACTTAGTTGCTTTAAAATTGGAATATATATAAAAAAAGCTACAAAAACAAACTAATTATTTTAATAAAAAATAATATATAGCATAATCGAAAAACATTCTATTATTAAACACCTAAAGCGTTAAATGTACATTCAAAAAACATCAACACCCCATAATTATTGGCCGTACTGGCCATCTATCGGAATTATTTCTATTTCATATATACTCTATTTACTATTTTTTTATCAAACAATCGTATTGATCTTGGATATGATCACTTCCCGGAAAACTGTGATCACGGAACACGTGATTCAAAAACTGGCGTGTTGAGCATTTCAATTTAGTAAGCCTGTTAAAAAGCGGATTGCTGAAAAAAAGGAAATTATTCAATGTTCTTTACTGGAATTATGACTCCATCAACCTGCTTCCTTAACAAAGGAAAAAGAACCGGTTGTTTCGCAAGTAAAATATTTCCGTAGGTTTGGCGCATGAACGAGTTACCGTCTATATCTTTTCAAAAGGCATCTACCGTGGCCAGTTACCAGGAAAGAAAACTGGCTGACCTTTTAAGGTACCTGCACACCCATTCGGCTTATTACCGGGAGCTGTTTCATAGGCATGGCATAGCAATTCAGGATATTAAAAGCATAAAAGACCTGGTATTGATACCGCCTACCGAAAAGGAACACCTGCAAATGCGGAATAAGGAGTTCTTATGTGTAGCTAAAAACAAAATCATTGAATATACGGCTACCTCCGGCACGGTGGGCAGCCCGGTAACTGTTGCATTGACCGAGAATGATCTGCAGAGACTGGCTTATAATGAATACAGCTCATTTGTTTGCGCCAATGGCACTTCTGAAGATATTTACCAGTTGATGCTAACGCTCGACAGGCAATTTATGGCAGGCATGGCCTACTACAGCGGTATTCGTAAGCTGGGCGCAGGTGTTGTACGGGTAGGACCCGGCGTTCCCTCCCTGCAATGGGAAACTATCGACCGCCTCAAACCAACCGCTATTGTAGCCGTACCTTCTTTTATTATCAAACTCATACAATACGCTACAGATAATGGTATTGACGTC
>JBQGCI010000265.1:0-1618 GCA_052038405.1 Acinetobacter pittii | reverse complement strand
TCAAAGCCGGCATCAGCGACTGTTCGGATAAATATCGATATTCCTTTAGCTGCACTATAACGTCGTGTTTTGTATAGCTGCTCTTCAACTCTTATTTGAATATCTTAAAGTAACGGGCAATAATAAAATGTTTTTACATCAATGCTAATCATGATTGGCACAGCTCCGCAGAAATAAAAATTATAACCGGCTGATCAATTTTTTTTGTCAGATCAGTACAAAGCAGGTCACCGATAGAAAAATATCCTTCTAAATTCACGTCGGAATTGACTAAAACTATTTTGTATGAATAACGATTGTAAGGGCCGCATCCGCCCTGTCTTATCATTGCCAATGATAATTGTGATGCTTTTGGCTTCTGTTATAGTGGCTGCCCAGGATACTAAACCGGTTGCAGGACGAATAGTGGATTCGGTTAGCAGGGCGCCTGTCGTTGGTGCCTCGGTTGCTGTTACCGGCACCACCAATGTAACCAGGAGTAATGAGTCAGGAGCTTTTGTTATAAGTGCTTCTACAGGGCAGGTTTTAGAGATTACGCATGTGGGGTATAAAACACAGATGCATACCGTAGACGCGGACTCTATCCTGGTAGAAATGATCACTACATCTGAAGATTTATCTGATATCGTGGTGGTAGGTTACGGTCAGCAACGAAAGGCAAGTGTAGTTGCGGCCATATCTTCCATTAATGCAACGGCTCTGAAGCAAACACCTGCAGCCAACCTGGGAATAGCCCTGGCAGGCCGGTTGCCGGGTTTAAGCGTACTGCAACGTTCGGGTGTACCGGGAGGGGAGCAAATGGAGTTTTATATACGTGGGCGCAGTACTGTCAACGGCCAGCAACCACTGGTATTGGTAGACGGTGTTGAAAGAGATTTTACAGCATTGGATCCCCGTGAAGTTGAAACAATATCCATTCTTAAAGATGCTTCTGCTACAGCGGTTTACGGCGTAAGAGGCGCTAATGGAGTAATCATGGTTACCACCCGCAGAGGTCACTCAGGCAAGCCTAAAATCGATGTCACTTTTGAACAGACATGGCAGGCGCCTACGCGGTTGCCAAAAATGACCAGTGCTTATGACTATGCATTGTTGCGCAACCAGGTAGAAGCACAGGATGGCAGACCGCCTATTTACAGCGACGAAGAATTGGAGCATTACAGAACCGGTGACTTTAAGGAGTTATATCCGGTAAGGGATTTTGTAGGTGAGTTTATGAGAGATCTTTTTCCGATGAGAAGAATGAATGTCAACGTCAGCGGGGGTAATGAAAAAATGCGTTACTTTACTACTGTAGGCTACCTGTTCCAGGAAGGCGTTTTTCGTATAGAGAAGTTTCCCGAATATGATTATGATCCTACTTCTAAAGCGAACCGTGTCAACTTTCGTTCGAACTTTGATATAGATATCAATAAGTCGCTGAAGATGTTTCTGAATATCAGCGGTTATATGCAGAAGAAGAATGACCCGGTTGTCGTTCCTAACAATGGTGCCTATCTAAATGATGTTAATGCTTATTCTACAGTAATAGGCTCTTTACTGCAAACTCCAAATAACTACCACAATGATATTACTCCCGACGGAGAAGTTTTGTCAACATTTTTAAAAGGAGGAAATA
>JBQGCI010000264.1:0-9901 GCA_052038405.1 Acinetobacter pittii | reverse complement strand
AGATCAGCTGGTATGGTTAAAGCTTGGGAATAAAAACCTCAGGGATCAGGACCTTAAAGTTATAGGAGGATTACAAAATTTAAGAAAGCTTCATTTAGAAGGAAACCCCATAACCAACACCGGTTTGTTGTTTTTGACAACACTTCAGCAATTGCAATATCTTAATCTTGCCGGAACCCGTATATCTTCTGAGGGACTTGTGCAACTGGCAGGTTTAAAGAGATTGGAAAGGCTCTATCTGTACAATATAGCCGGGGCTAAATTGGATCTGTCGGCTTTGAAAAAGAAACTACCTAAAATAATAATTGATACAGGTGGCTACAAAGTTCCGATACTGAAAAGCGATACCACAGTTTACGAAGGTATTGTTGAACAATAGAAGGCTACGATAATCCAGAGATCGTTCTGATAATATCAACGGTAAGAGGCTTGGTAATATAAGCTTTGATCTGAGGGTAAGACGCTGTTTTGTTTTTGTCCTCCTGGGCTATTGATGAACTGACCGTATAAACGCTGATATCTTTCGTTACTTCCCGGGGTAATTTTACAAATTCTTCCATGAAGCCCCATCCGTTCATGATAGGCATTTCTATGTCGAGCAAAATGATGTCGGGTAGCGGTCCCGACTTTTCATCGATGCTTGTTTTTAAAAGCTCAATAGCTTCGAGGCCGTTTTCGGCAAATGTCACTTCAAAAAAATCACCACTTCTCTCAAAAAGTTTTCTTGCGATCAATTTAAAAACAGGGTCATCATCCACAACCAGTACATTCTTTCGCTTTGTCATTTAAAATAAATTTTAAAAGTGGTTCCCACATTTACTACGCTGTCCACTGTAATTCGTCCTCCCATAGCCTCAATCTGTCGTTTGGTTATATAGAGCCCTATACCCTTGGCATCGGGGTTGTGTGTAAAAGTTTTAAAAAGGCCAAATAGTTTGTGACCATTCTTTTCAAGATCTATACCTATACCATTGTCATTTATAGTAAGAATTTTTTCAGCATTCTCTTCGTTGTAAGTGATACTTACAACCGGGCAAACATTCGGCTTAGAGTACTTAAGACTATTTGAAACCAAATTTAATAAAATACTTTCTATATAGGCTCTATTGTGAAATATAGTTATTTCTTTAGGTATATTGTTGAGAATAACCCCTTCTTTTTGACGGATCTTGTCGCTCAACACATGAACGGTTTTATCAACCGCATCTCTTAGCTTCACCATTTGTTGCGATACTCCAACATCAGCGTTGATCGTTACCACATCATTCAGGGCATCAATGCTGCTGCTTAAAATTTTGACTACTTTATGCAGGTAGGTCACCAGCTCTTTTTTCTCTTCCATGTCCTGTGATGACAGAATCAGGTCAGTCAAGGACTGAATGTTACTGATATGAGACCTTAAGTTATGCGACACGATATAAGAAAAATCGAGGAGTCTTTTATTCTGGTGATCCAGCTTTTCAAGAGATTTACGCAACTCTTCCTTCGAGTTCCTGAGATCTGTAATGTCTACGGTAGTAAGAATGATCTGGTCATAATTTTCTTCATGCCCCGGAATGACCTGCCATGATAAGATGCAGGTTCTCATTTCTCCTTCAGCATCGTAAAACAAGCTTTGTGATTTGAACTGGTGCTGTCCTGTACAGATAGCCGCCAGTATCTTTTTAGTGGTGTGAAGATTACTATCGTGGACCAGTGTTCGAGGGAAATGTTCAAACAATTCTTCTTTGCTGTTAAATTTATATTGCCTGAAACATTCATCATTAATCGATTTTAATTTAACCAAACCGGTATAAGAAGCCAGCGAATTGGGTTGCCGGGTGAAATGGTTAATCACCTCTTCTTCGCTTTTCCCCATCATTCCGTTTTTTCTCAATAACGCTACTACATCTGAAAAATCTTCTTCCCACAAGGCAACAGGAGATTCATCAAAGAGGTGCCGGTACTTTTTCTCCGAATGTTTGAGTTTTTGCTCTGCCACCAGCTTTTCAGTGATGTCCTCGGCGATCACAACATACCTCCGGCTCTGGTCTGGGGGAGTTGGCAACGCAAATAGCTTGTAGTGGGTCCAAATTTCGTCGCTCTGGTGCGTAACGTGCCGGTAGTCGCCAGACATTTGAACCAGGTTTCCGTTGTTGATATCGTTGATCTTTGCCAGCATATCGGAAAAGACTTCCTGTGCGGCAACTGCGGGCTCCTTTCCTCCCGGAAATATACCTCTTTCCAGCCCGAAAATGCGCCTGAAGGTTTCATTGATATTGGAAAATTGCTGCGTCTCGGGGTTGATGAGGGCCAGGCCGATAGGGGCATTATCAAATATGGCTTTGAACTCTTTTTGGGCTTCAGCAATCTGCCGGTCTTTTTGAAATATTAGGGTTTGAAGTCTGAAGGTTTTGTTCAGGCTTCTTTTAAGAATCACCCCAAATACGACTGAGCCCAGCAGGGAGATAAATGCCGGCAACCAAAAAAGGCTGAAGGGCGACATGGGAGCGGTGATATAGAGCTTCCAGTTGATATGGGACATTTGTTCTTCTAATGTTGTCGGGCCGTTAGCGGGTTTACTCCCCCAAAAAAAGAACTCCTTTCCATTGATATAGCTTATGTAAGATAAGCTGTACCGGTATTTACTGCTATCCGGGTTTAAGATATTGCTGGCTTTTAAAAGATCCTCAAGGGATACCAATACGCTGGCGAAGCCCCAGAATTTACCTGCTATAACCACGGGCAGCCGGGCCGCTATAGATTCCACTTTTGAAAAATTGGTGAAAGGTCCGGCAATCACAATTTTCTTGGATTTGTACGCGGCCAAAGCGCCGGCAGCCTCCTCTTTACTCCCGGTATACAATATACTTTTACCTAATGCTGTATTGTTGCTGGCCGGGTAAGTATATTGAACGGTTCCTCCCGGGATAAGAGAGATACTCGCCAACCTGCCGTTGTTAGCCAGCACTTCTTTAGCTACCGTATCGAAACCATGAACCTGCCCTTTATCGTCAATAATCCGGGTAATAGCAGCCAGCCCGCTATACATGTCACTGAAAAAATAATTTAAACGGGTGTTGATCCTTTTCATTTCAGTAGCCAGCTCAAATCTGGCCTGGGTTATCTTAATGTTCCGGCGTTGTTCAATAATCAATATAGAAATAATGAATACAACAATAGCTGCTAAAGTGCTAATTAGTAATGGGGGATTTTTCAGAATGTTTTGATTATTAGAAGATAACGCTCTCATGTATCCACAATTAAAGCATTTTTTACAATGCCATCAACACACAAAATTACATATTATAAATATATAATATGGCTTCGGGGCACGATTAATGTGCGCAAATATAACGTCATTAAAGCAATGTAATAGGATTCACTTTATATTTGCAACCATGACACAGGAAAAATTACAGGATATGCGGTCCCGCGTTCTCGGGATAAGGAGGTTTCTTTGACGTTGAGAACCGTACCCAAAAAATTCAACAAGACAAACAATTATCGTTAAGTCCCGGTTTTTGGGATGATAACAAACGTGCTACCGACATTCTCAAAACTTTAAAAGTAAATGAGTATTGGGTGAATCTTTTTAAGCATGCTGAAACAGCTGTTGAAGATTTTTCCATACTTTTTGATTTCTGGAAGGAAGGCGACGCTACGGAAGCCGAGACACAGGAAGCTTACGATCAGGCTTTGCAAATATTGGACGAGGCAGAATTCAAGAGCACATTGAATGAGCCTGAAGATGAATTGCCTGCGGTGCTGCAGATCAACTCGGGTGCCGGTGGCACCGAAAGCCAGGACTGGGCGGAGATGATAGCCCGTATGTATCGTATGTATGGCGAAAAGCAGGGATGGACGGTTACCGAGCTCGATTGGCAGTGGGGTGATGGGGCGGGTATTAAGACGGCTACCCTGCAGTTTGAGGGCGCTTTTGCCTACGGCTTCTTAAAGGCAGAAAGCGGCGTGCACCGGCTCGTGCGGATCTCTCCGTTCGACAGTAATGCCCGAAGGCATACTTCGTTTGTATCGGTATTCGTGTACCCGTTAATCGATGATACCATAGAGATCGAGATCAGGGATAGCGAAGTGAAAATGGAAACAGCCCGAAGCGGTGGCGCAGGCGGTCAGAATGTGAACAAGGTAGAAACCAAAGTCTTCCTGACCCATATACCAACGGGTATTGTAGTGGTTTGCCAAACGGAGCGTACTCAAATGGGCAACCGGGAAAAAGCCATGCAAATGTTGAAAAGCCGCCTGTACGAAGAAGAACTGCGCAAGCGTGAGGAATTGAAAAATGCTACCAATGCCAATAAGAAAAAGATAGAATGGGGAAGCCAGATACGGAGCTATGTTTTTCATCCGTATAAGATGATTAAGGACCATCGTACCGATTATGAGGTAGGAAACGTGCAACCCGTTATGGATGGCGAGCTCGATGGCTTTATCAAGGCATACCTGATGGCCGATAAAGAAGGAGCTGCTTCATAAGCGGGCCTTGCAACACAACACACCGTTATTTTCAATAGTTTATACTAATAAAATGTATCATGAGTATAGGAACCTTTTCATATCCCCTGCCGGTAAATGAGCCGGTGTTCAATTATGCGCCCGGCAGTAAAGAAAGAGAACAGTTGAAAGCAACCCTGGCAACGCTTAAGTCTGAAACCCTTGATATTCCTATGTATATTGGTGGGGCGCAAGTGTATACTAAAAACAAAGTATCTATACACCCTCCCCATGAGAGAAAGCATACATTGGGGCATTTCTCCATGGGCGACAAAAAACATGTACAACAGGCTATTGATGCAGCGCTTGCTGCCAAAGAAAAATGGGCTGCGTTAAGCTGGGAGAGCCGTGCCGGTATTTTTTTGAAAGCTGCAGACCTGATTGCCACCAAATACCGTTTTCATATGAATGGTACAACCATGCTCGGTCAAAGCAAAAATGCTTACCAGGCAGAGATAGACAGCGCCTGTGAGATTATCGATTTTCTCCGGTTCAATGTACATTTCTTAAGCGAGATCTATAAACAACAACCCATTAGCAGCCCGGGTATGCACAACCGCTTGGAGTATCGCCCGCTGGAAGGATTTGTATTGGCTGTGACACCGTTCAATTTTACTGCTATTGGTGGTAATTTACCAACATCAGCCGCAATGTGCGGTAACGTAGTGGTATGGAAGCCTGCTAACACACAGGTATACTCTGCACAGATGTTCATGCGGATTTTAAAAGAAGCGGGATTGCCAGATGGTGTTATCAATTTGATTTATGTGGATGGACCAGAGTTAGGCGAAGTGTGTTTTAGCCATCGAGATTTCGCCGGCGTGCATTTTACCGGTTCTACAGGTGTATTTAATACCATGTGGGAAACCATCGGTAAAAATATAAGCAAATACAAAAGCTATCCGCGCATTGTAGGAGAGACCGGTGGTAAAGATTTTGTAATAGCGCATAAAAGTGCCGACCCGGCAGTAGTTGCCACCGCTCTTTTACGTGGCGCTTTTGAGTTCCAGGGGCAAAAATGTTCGGCTGCTTCCCGGGCTTATATACCGTCTAATATCGCTAAAGAAGTTAAAAAGAAGCTGGTTGAAGGCATCAATTCCTTCCAAATGGGGAGTGTGGAAGACTTCAGCAATTTTATCAATGCCGTAATTGATGAGCGCAGCTTCGAGAAGATTAAAAGTTATATCGATAAAGCAAAGAAGGATAAAGACGCTTCCATACTTGCAGGCGGTAACTACGATAAGAAAGAAGGATATTTCATTCAACCTACAGTAATTGAAACGACCAATCCGCAGTATCTTACGATGTGTGAGGAGATTTTTGGGCCCGTGCTTACTTTGCACGTTTATCCTGCCAACGCATTTGAAAAGACGCTGGACCTAGTAAATAATACATCACCTTATGCGCTTACCGGTGCCATTATTTCAACTGATCGCGGCGCCGTAGAACTGGCCACCAGGAAACTGGAACACGCGGCAGGTAACTTCTATATCAACGATAAGCCAACAGGCGCCGTTGTAGGCCAACAGCCATTTGGTGGGGGGCGGGCTTCCGGTACCAATGATAAGGCCGGCTTTATTTTAAATTTATACCGCTGGTTAAGTGCCCGTACGATTAAAGAGACCTTTAATCCGCCAACGGACTATACCTATCCGTTTTTAGCAGCCGATTAGCTGAGATATTTTTAATGGTTGAAAGTCGGAAAGAAAAAGTTTTTTAAAAGCTTAAACTTTCCGACTTTCGGTTTTTAGCACCAAAGACAATAGCGTGAAATCTATTTTAAATAAAGAACATATAGCCATTACTATAAAAAGACTGGCACAGCAGGTTATTGAAAATCATACCGATCTGTCCCAGGTAGTGATGATCGGCCTTCAGCCACGGGGGGTATATTTATCAGACAGGATGCACCGGCAGGTAAAGCAACTGGTGGGTAAAGCAACCATCGGCTACGGCAAGCTGGATATTACTTTTTACCGCGATGATGTACGTAACACCCTGCATAAAGCGAATGAAACGGATATCCCTTTTAGTATTGAAAATAAGACGGTGATACTGATAGATGATGTATTATATACCGGCAGAACCATACGCGCAGCGCTGGATGCCTTGCTCGATTTTGGCCGGCCGGCAAAAGTAGAGCTTTGTGTATTGATTGACCGCCGCTTCAGCCGTGAAGTGCCCATACAGGCAGACTACATCGGTAGCGCTATAGACAGTTTTGAAAATCAAAAGGTTTTGGTTCGCTGGGAGGAAAACAGTGATGCAGACCAGGTTTATATAGAATGATAAAAAAAATCTGAAACAATATGCATATAGGCATGAGTTTTGTTGGCCTAAGAAGGATATGAGTTAATTAAATAGCCATTTCTTTCTTAGGCTATTTTTATTATTATCAAATTTTTCGACCTTGGGCATCACTATATTTAGCTATTATGAGAAAAAAATAAAGGGTTTACTTTTACATAGTCCCTTTTAAACAACGTTCCCTGCATTGCGGAATCTTTCAAAACGGACATGACATATACATTCGTTATCACAATCTATTAAAAAAACAACTATGCCACTGGAACCTTATGGAATAGGCGGTACCGAAGTAAAGAACGACGCGTTTGAAGCTTTTGCCGATATACCTCAGAATCGTGTATTATTAGCCGAAAAATTAACCGATTTGCCTCCGGTTCGGCCTGAAATTGTACATGGACTCTCCGATGTCAGCGCTGTATTTAATCATTTTAATCCTTCTGTTGACATGGAATTCGAAACAGAAGAGGGCGCTACCAGACGGGAGGAACTGAACTTTAAAGGACTCGAAGATTTTGGTCCGAAAGGAATTACCCGTCAAAGCCAGTATCTGAGTGAGTTGGATATGAAACGCAACCAGTATCAGAAAATTGTGAAGCAGCTTAAAACAAATAAGTTATTGAAGCAGGCATTGTCTGACGGCACCACAAAGGAAAACCTGGTTGCCGCCTTAAAAGTACTGATACAGGAACTGGATGGTAAGTCTAAGTAATACAATCATTTAAAACCTATAGTCATCATATGTCAACAGCTCAAAATCAACTTTCGCCCGAAGAACAAAATCTGCAAAAGGAATATAAACAACCAACGTCAGTAGAATTAGGCAGCCTGGATGCTCATTTGCAGCCCCTGGCAAAGTTGGGGGGATACGATCTTCTGGAATCTGCTATAGATAATGTACAAAATTTAAACCCCGAGCGGAAGGCCAGGAAAAAGATCTTCCTGGAGGAAGCCAGCAAGAAAAAAGAGCGCGATGAGTTGAAAAAAATGCTGAGCTGGTGGGTAGATATATTGGAATCTACAGACGACCTGGGGCAAATGGTTGACAATTGCAACCAGTTGGCCGAAACGGCAGACCGGACTTTGAAATCCAATGTGAGAAAGGCCCTTGAAAGGACGGCTGACCTGGAGCGTTCTTATCGTTCCGTTGCATTATTCTTCAAAAATACAGAAAGCCAGAAGGTTAAGAATGTATCCTTTATAAATGCGGAACCTGATCAACTGAAGGACCTGGATAACACCAGGTTTATTGATCATGTACAGGCTGAACTGGTGAATAATTATGACAGGTTAGATTTGCGTAATAACTATGGTATTTTGATTTTACCGGGTTACCTGGGTTCGAATAAGGTGGTAGAAAAATGGGCTAAGATAGCGTATGATAACAAGGTGATGTTAGTAACTGATTTTGAGAATCTTGATACACCTGATGATGTAATGGAGCTTTTTGAGGCTGCTAATTTAACAGGGGGGGATCCCTATCGTTCCAATGTAGTAATGGCCTGCAACTGGCTGGTAGGCCGCGGCAAAGAAGATGAAGTGGGAGAGGAAGACCACCTGTTTGTACCACCTTCTTCATCGCTGGGAGGCAAGATCTATTACACCCTGATGTCGCAGGTAACTGCCGGGAAGAAACATGGTAGTATGAACGAAGTAGATGGTGTTAAATTTGATTTGAAGAAAAGCGAAATAGCCGGTCTTGAAAAACTGGGTCTGGTGCCCATGGCCAAAGAATATGGTAAGGTGATGGCCTTCTCCGCGAAGACCTTATTTAACGGGGATAATATCGGGTTACAGACTTACTCCGTAGTGCGTGTATTTGACTATGTAGCCAAGGTAATGATGGACTTTCTCAACAGGCGCGCTTTCGAGAACTTCAATGCCAATACGAGGAAGGAATTGAACGGACAAATCGTTCGTTTTCTGGATAGTATCACCGGGCCAAGCAAGCTGATCGAAAATTTCACCATCAAAAGATTTGAACAGGATCCGCTGCAAAAAGACCGGATATTCCTTGATATTCACCTGAAACCTTATTTCCCGGCAAAAACATTTCTGATCAAACTGGATGGTCAGAAAGGCGATGATGCAGATGGCGTAGAATGGATGTCCAGCTACGAACAGGATAAGTAAAGTAATTAATATTTTATTAATAGTTCTCCTGCAATAATTCAAACACCCCAAGCGTTTAACCCTATACTGAATCTATGACGAATTATTTGAAAGCTCGATATTTACTGTGTTACATAGATAAGTATTAATAACCACGTATTTTTTATTTATAGTTTTTATACTTATTTTTTAACATCAAAAAATGTACAATTATGTCATTTAAAGCACAGATTGATGTGGCTGGAGCTAAGAACAATATACTGGATCTTAGTTATGCCCTCAAGCAGGAAACAGATGCCACAGGACGGCCATCGTCCATTACACGCGGTGGTCAGATCACGCTTACCGTTGAATCAACCGGTGATACCAAATTCTTCGAATGGATGTGTAACAATTTCGAAAGGAAAGATGGTAAAATTACTTTTACAAAAAGAGATTCTGATGCCACTATGAAGGAGCTTTCCTTCAAAGAAGGGTACCTGGTCTCCTACCGTGAGAACTTCAATGCTCAGGGCGAAAATCCTATTACAGAAACCTTTACCATTAGCGCAAAGGAGATCAGTATGGGTAATGCTTCACATTTAAACCAGTGGGCTGTATAGTTCCCGGGAAAAAACAGGAATATCTCATTAGGTATTGAAAATTTTTATATTTAAACGTTGATGACCCGGCGCCTTCTGTGAAGGTGCTGGGTTATTTATAGTTGCCTGATGTTTGTACTTATGAAAAGCGCTATCAATTAAAATTGATACATTAAAAGCAACCTTATGTCATTTATTTCAAAACTTACATTAGATGGCGAAGAAATTAATGTCCTTCATTGTCGATATCATTTTTCCCAGGAAACCGATGCTACCAGCCGGCCTACCTCCATTCCCAAAGGCGGTGTAATTGATGTTACCATCGAAAGCAATGGTAAAACCGATCTTTTCGATTGGATGATCAGTCCAACACAAACAAAAAGTGGCGCTATTACTTTTTACAGACGAGA
>JBQGCI010000263.1:0-1778 GCA_052038405.1 Acinetobacter pittii | reverse complement strand
ATGAAGAAACCATTCTAAAGCATTTAAACCTCTTTTTTGTGTCAAGGCCACGGTTTAAACCGTGGCCTTGACGTATTGCAACGTCTCAAATCTTAACAAATAGCAAAAACTGAAAATTATTTATCTTTTTAGGTGGTTTGTGTGCGGTTTACATAAAAGTTTCTATACCTTTGACCCCCCAAATCAACTGATAAACCATTTGGTTGGGAACTTAATAATTATTTTTTAACGCCTTAAATTTCTATTTAAAATGGCAGCTAAAATTAGATTGCAAAGACACGGCTCTAAAAAAAGGCCCTTTTACTTCATCGTTGTTGCTGACGCCAGAAGCCCTCGTGATGGTAAATTTATTCAAAAATTAGGTACTTATAACCCTTTGACTATTCCTGCTACAATTGAGCTGGATCGTCAGAAAGCATTGGAGTGGCTGAACAAAGGTGCAACACCTACTGATACTGTTCGCCGCATCCTGAGCTTTAAAGGTGTATTATACCTGAAGCACTTATTACGTGGTGTAAAATTGGGTCTGTTTGATGAAACTGCAGCAATGCAGAAGTTCACAACATGGAGTGCAGAGCACGAAGAGCACATTAAAAGGCGCCAGCAGAAAGCTATCGACGAAAGAAAAGCTAAACGCAGGGTAGCCAGTGCCGTTCCTCGCAAAGTAGCTGAACCTAAAGCAGAAGCTCCTGCACCTGAGGCAAATGCTGAAGGCGGAGAAGCTTAATAAGCTTATGGAACAAAAAATTAAAAGCGGTTCGGTGATAAACTGAATCGCTTTTTTTATTTTCCCCTTACTTTGCAGCATTATTATGGCACAACAGCCTGCCCCCGATTATATCAGCATCGGCAAAATTGCCGGAACACATGGCCTTAAAGGCGATGTGGTGCTTAAACATGCGCTTGGGCAACGAACAGCGCTTAAGGATCTGAAAACCCTGTTCATCAAAGATAAAACAGGCAGCTATTTACCCTGGTTTTTAGAAAGCGCTAAAATCAAAAGCGAAACAGAAACTTTTGTAAAGCTGGAGCGTATTGACAGCGTGGAAGCTGCCCGGCCCATTGTACAAAAAGAAGTATGGCTGGCTGTCGCGGATTTCGACAAATATGCCGCTAAAAATTCAGTGATCAGCTTTATCGGATATACCATAAATGATAACGGGAAAGCGCTGGGACGCATTGAAGAAATTATTGAGCAACCGCACCAGGTTTTATGCCGCTTGTTAGTTGAAGGTAAGGAAGTGCTCATTCCCCTGCATGAAGAAACGCTGCAAAAAGTAGATGCTAAAGCTAAAATAGTTTATGTATCGCTTCCGGATGGCCTGCTGGATATTTACCTGTCTTAAATGTAAATAAAAGCCGGGGCCCATCCACCACGCTCCCGTACATTTGCCGGTATGAACATCAAACAGCATATTGCGCATCATTTGGTAGAAGTACATAGAGGAGGTAACTGGACGGAGGTTAGTATTGCCGGCACGCTTACAGGAATCAGCTGGGTACAGGCGGGCATCGTAACTCCTTTCTCCCCCAACAGTATCGCTATGTTAGTGCATCATATCACTTACTGGAACCGTATAATAGCACTTCGCGGCCAGAACATCACACCTGAAATTGATGCAGGTAATGGAATGAACACGCCTGCCTTAACCAACCATGAAGATTGGGAAGCGCTCAAAAAAGATAACGTCCATTCGGCCGAAGAACTGGCGACGATTATAGAAGGTTATGATATAGGAAGCCTTTACAACCCCATATTACCCGGCCATTCCAGCGCC
>JBQGCI010000262.1:0-6032 GCA_052038405.1 Acinetobacter pittii | reverse complement strand
GGTATTATTTCCACCATACAGGATATTATAGTTGGCCAGACCAATATGTTCAACAACATGAGTGTTCAATAAATTTTGTTGTATAACAGTGTAGTTCATCCTTATTTCATCATTCATGTCAATCTGTAGCAGGTTGTTTTTGTTAAAACCCAGGTTGCGGTTTTTTACATATTGTATTTGCTGGAAGATGATAACGGTGCTGATAATAAGGATGATTGAAATGCTGAATTGTAACACCACCAGTCCTCTCCTTATAAAAGCGGCGCTACCCGTTTTGGCCCTTAATCCTTTTAAAACGGATACGGGATTAAAGGATGAAAGATAAAAAGAGGGATAGCTGCCCGCTATCAACCCGCAAATAATTGTAATTACCAACAGAGCGGTCAGATGGCCTGGTTGGGTAATGCCGAGTGTAAGATTAGTTTGTACCAGCAAATTAAAGGTGGGTAGTAATAAGGACATGAGCAGAACTGCTATAATTGCTGCGAGGAAGGCCATCATCAGGGCTTCGACAATAAATTGGAGAATCAGCTTTTGTTTACCGGCGCCCAGCACTTTTCTAACGCCTACTTCCCGGGCTCTTTTTTCGCTTTGCGCCGTAGAAAGATTCATAAAATTAATGCAGGCTATAACCAGTATGATCCAGGCTATGATGGAGAACATGCGTACATATTCAATTCTTCCCCCACCTGTAAGCACTCCGTTTTTAAATTCGCTTTTCAGGTGCCAGTCGTTCATGGCCCATAGTAAAGGTACCGCAGCCGCTTCTGACTCTCTTTTTTTAATAATATTGGCGATGGATCTGTTGATTGGTGCGGGTGTTGTGCCTTCGTTCAACTCTACAAAAGTTTGTAAACAATTGTTGCCCCAGTTCTGAGCCCAGGACTGGTTGATGCTATACCAGATAGCAAATGGCGCCACCCAGTCGAAGCGGATCGTAGAGGTGGCGGGGATGTTTTTTATCACACCGGATACGATATATTCATTTTTATTGTCCACCCTGATTGATTTCCCGACGGCACGGGTGGCGCTGCCAAAGAATTTTTCAGCAGTGGCCTGTGTAACTACCAGGGAATAGGTTTGTGAAAGCGCAGTGGCAGGAGTGCCTTCTAAAAACTGAAAGCTGAACATGTTAAATAACGATGTATCCGCATACGCTCCCAACGCAAACATCGACTTATCGCCAACGGCCAATAATTGTTTCGTTCCTTTGTCGGCTATCCGGCAGGTATTGGCAATGCCGGGTATTTCAGCTTGCAGGGTGGGTCCCAGCAGCATAGGCGTAGAGCTGAAAGTGGATGTTTGCGCTCCATAAGTCTGATTGGTCATTACCTCATAAAGCCGGTCTTTTTTTGAATGAAACCGGTCATAGCTGATTTCATGTTCCACCCATAAAAAAATAAATCCCGCACAGGTAATGCCTATTGCCAAACCGAAAATATTCAGGAAGCTGTACCCCTTGTTTTTCCAGAAGTTTCTGAAAATGGATTTGATATAATTGCTGAACATACTAGGCTATTTAAAAAGATGTCTTTAGGGTTCTTATAAATTGAAATGTCTGTCGTTCTATTATTCTGATCTCAGGCTTTTGACCGGGTTGCCGATAGGGTTCCCCGTGTTGCCATTCCTGTTTTCATATCGCTGTACCTGCGCTACCCTTTCATAGTGAGGAGATACTGATGGAAATCAATTTCATCTCCTATCCATGCCGATGAGTATTGCAGCCGCCATGCCTATGCTTAACCCGCCGATATTAATAAACGATGCGATCTTATTCTTTGATAGATTTCTCCAGGCTACTATGCAATAATTTTTAAACATGATTTATTTGTATTTTAAGGGGCTGTCGCTTTTAATTATTCCTGATCTGCTCTTATTCCGTTTTTAAACTTTTTACCGGGTTCGCTACGGCTGCTTTAACCGCCTGCGTGCCGATAGTGACCAAAACAATAACTGCAATGGAGAATACCGTAGCGGCTGCCATTAACCAGTTCAGATGGATGCGATAAGCAAATGTTTGCAACCATTTGGTAGCAGCCAGCCAGCTAATGGGGATAGCAATCAATAGTGCTACAATGACCAGCTTGAGAAAATTCCTGCCCACTAACATTAAAACGTCGCCCACGCCGGCACCAAGTACTTTCCGGATACCGATCTCTTTCGTTCGCTCTTTTATGATATAGGCAGTTAATGCAAACAGCCCCATAGCTGAAATCAGGATAGCAACCAGGGCAAAGAAGCTGATGGTGTTTTGAATGGTATAATAGGTCTTGAATATACTCTGGAAATTTTCATCAAGAAAGCTATACCTGATGGGCACTTCCGGTTCAATTTGTTTCCAGGTGTTTTCTATATTACTGATTGTTTGCGATAAGTTGTTGCCTGAAAGTTTTGCCAGCAGTGCTCCGCCCGACAGGTATCCACATGCTTTGTTGTTGATGGAGTAGGCAATAGGTCTTACTGCTTTAGCCATATCCTGTACATTGATGTCCTTTGTAATGCCCACTACCTGTGCTTTAACCGAATCGCAATAAGGCATACCTACGAATGACCCGATAGCTTTTTGATCACCCCAAAGCCCCGCCGCTGTCTCATTTAAGATAATGCTGCGTGTATTTTGATCGGCATAGCTATCATTAAAGTCTCTGCCCTTTAAAACAGGAGTTCCAACCGTTTTAAAATAGTCAGCACTTACTTTAACCGTGGTCATTTTTATTGTCTGTCCATTAAAAGTATAGTCATTTAATATGGTGTCCACTTCGGCATCGCCCGGAACCAGGGTTGTTTTAGATACCAACTCAACGCCGGGAATGGAGAGAAGTGCAGCACGGGTTCTATCAAATCCTTCGTCCCTTGCGCCTTGCTGTGCTTCAATACGAACTATTTGAGAACCGGAAAAGCCTTTATCCTTTGTTTGCATGTAATGAACCTGCGAGCTGATAACAATAACAGCGAAAACAAAGAAAGCGGAAAGTGTAAACTGCAGAACGAGTAACGAATTCCGAAGTTTCAGGCCCGACTTGCCTTGTGAATAGTTACCTTTTAATATTTTAGACGTGTTAAAACGCGATAGGAAGACGGAAGGGTAGAGCCCCGACAATAATATCACAGTAATAATACATAAAGCTATTTGAAGGATAAAGTAGGGGATATTTGAACCCCAGATGGAAAACTGGATGTTAAACTCCTGCTTGAACCAGGACATTAATGCTACTACCAACAGGGCTGCAATACATAAACTTATTGAGCAGGATAAAATGGCTTCACCCATAAACTGCCAGAACAGTTGCTTTCTCCGACCTCCCAACACTTTTCTGATGCCTACTTCTTTGGCCCTTTTGATGGATGTGGCAATAGATAAGTTGCTAAAGTTTACGGCTCCTGCAACCAGTAACAGAAAAGACAATACCAGCAGCACCACTATGGTTTTAAAATTACTACCCCCACTTTTTGGGAAATTATGGAGGGCCGATAGTTTTTCGGAGAAGACAAGCGTTTTATTTTCTTTTTCCAGGTATTGCCGATAGGTGAGGTTGTCGGCCTTCAGCTGATCGTTGTAATAAATATTATTTATAGCAGTTTCAAGCACTTCTGATGTAACCGCTTTTTTTATTTTTATAAAGGTTTGGTAAGAAAAGTTCTGCCAGTGATTGTTGGATTTTTCATAGGGGGAGCGGAATAAGACCTGCATATTTAAGGCAGATGGCTGATCGGGCGATTGCATGACACCGGTTACTACTACCTCCAGCCGGCCATAAAGTTTGATCGTCTGTCCGATGGGATTTTCGTGACCAAAAAGCTTCTCACTAACCGCTTTTGTAATTACGGCTGCATTGGGGGCATTTAAAACGGTATTTATATTGCCCGAAGACAGTTGATAGGGGAATACTTTAAAAAACAGGGAGTCTACTTCGGTGAGTCCTTTTTGATATATTTTTTTATCATTGGCCGCTACCAGTATTTCGTAAGCTCCGGCGCCACTTATGCGCGTAGCAGCTTCAGCATTGTTATACTTATCGGTTATCAGGCGACCCAGGGGTTCAGGAGTGGCTCCATTCCAGGCAATACCGGCTTTATCTTCCAGCCCGAGCTTATAAACCTTTTCTAGTTCAGGATGCCATCTGTCATAGCTTAACTCATAGTTCAGGAAAAGAAGTACTAATATAAAACTGGCCAGGCCAACACCCAGTCCGATTATATTAATGGCGCTATACCATTTATTGTTTCGCAGATTTCTCCAGGCTATTTTTGTGTAATTTTTGAACATACAATTCTACTTAAAGCAGGATGTTTACAGTTTTTGATTCAATATTCAATATTCAATGTTCAATGTTCCATCTCACACTAATATATTTTCCGTAACGGTTTGACCATCCAGCATACGTATGATACGGTGACTATAACGGGCGTCATGCTCGCTATGGGTTACCATGATGATAGTGGTGCCTTGTTCATTAAGATCCGTTAACATCTCCATTACCTCGTTGCCATTGGAAGAATCCAGATTGCCTGTAGGCTCGTCGGCCAGAATGAGCTTCGGTTTGTTTACAACAGCCCGGGCAACAGCTACTCTTTGCTGCTGTCCGCCCGAAAGCTGCTGGGGGTAATGGTTGCGACGATGCATGATCTGTACTTTTTCAAGCACTTCTTCCACCCGTTTTTTACGATCGGCACTTTTTACGCCGGTATAAATCAGGGGAAGCTCCACGTTCTCAAAAACAGTAAGTTCATCAATCAGGTTAAAGCTTTGAAAAACGAATCCAATATTATGCTTCCTTAGGTCTGCTCTTTTTCGCTCGTTAAAGTGTGCTACTTCAATTCCGTTAAACACAAAACTGCCGCCATCCGGATCGTCGAGCAGGCCCAATATGTTCAGTAAAGTAGATTTGCCACAGCCCGAAGGCCCCATCACGGCAACAAACTCTCCTTCTTTTACTTCGAGCGACAATTTGTTGAGTGCAATCGTTTCTACTTCTTCAGTCCGGTACATTTTTTCCAGATCGGTAATTTTTATCATATAAAATATTTCAGATTCGAAAGTTTGAAGTTCAATCGGGACAGCTGCATTCATTTTTCGATCACTAATTCCTGCATATCTTCTCCATAATTCTCATAGCTACTTGTTACTACTTTATCACCTGGTTTCAAACCGCCCATTACCTCGAAGTAGTCGGGGTTTTGCCGTCCCAGCTCAATATCTGTTTTGTAAGCAACTGATCCGTCACTGCTGAGTTTGTACACCCATCTGCCGCCGGTTTTATTATAAAAGCCCCCTCTTGCCAGTAAAACTGCTTTTGTTTCATCGCTCAATGCCAGGCGTATCTGTACTGTTTGTCCCCGCCTGATACCATCAGGAGCTTGGCCCTCAAAAGACATATCCACCGAAAACTTCCCGTTGGCCACCTGTGTATAAACTTTTTTAATGGCTAGTGTATAATCTTTGCCGCCAATAGTTGCAATACCTTCGAGGCCGTTATAGATGCGGTTGATATAATGCTCATCGATGTCTACCCGTACTTTGTAATCGCCAATGACATCCAGTTGTCCCAGTCTTTCCCCCTTGTTTTTGTTCTGGCCCACTTCCGCATCCAGCGAAGTTAGCTGTCCGTCTACAGGTGCCCGTACAATCAAATCTCCAACTTTTTGACGCATTACCGATAAAGCATTTTGTGAGCCGTTGTAAGATTGTTGCGCCTGTACCAATTGCTGCTTCGAGGATTGCGCATCCTGGTTAATCGTTTCGGTCGCCAGGCTCTTCTTTGCCATCTGGTAATTATACAGGTTTTCACTTTGCTTCAGCTCCTGCAAACCAATGGCCTTTTTATCATATAATTTTTTATTAAGCGTATATACGCGATCTGCTTCTTTCAGTTCATTATCTACATCTGTCATCTGGTTCAGGTTGGTAATGCGGTTTTGCTGTGACGCGTTTTTGGCAATCTGCATCTGAGTGATGAGGTTGTACACCTGGGTTTCCTGTTGCACCAAGCTTAGCTGCAGATCTGTATTAGAGAGTCGGATGATAGGTTGGC
>JBQGCI010000261.1:0-11816 GCA_052038405.1 Acinetobacter pittii | reverse complement strand
CCCCACAGAAGCTACTGTTGGCTGTATGATTTATGATTATACTGTGGCCGATCAATTGTCGGCTGTGCCTATCGGTGTGCCCATCTCCAATGCCAATATTTATCTTTTAGACAGTGCGTTAAACCTGGTACCGAAGGGCATTACGGGTGAAATTTATATCGGGGGCGTTTGTGTAGCCGAAGGGTATTATAAAAATGAAGCATTAACCCGTGAGCGTTTCCTGCCGGATCCGTTTGTGGCGAACGGAAGAATGTACAAGACCGGTGACAATGCCGTTATGTTGAATAACGATGTGTTGCTGTTTAAAGGACGAATTGACGACCAGGTGAAGTTAAGAGGATATCGCATAGAGTTAGGAGAGATCGATTATCACCTGTCAACCATCAGCGGGATAAAGAACGTAGTAACCGTTGTGAGGAGTGACAACCCGGGCAACGAATATCTGGCATCTTACGTGGTTTTAAAAGAAAAGGCAGGAGACGAAGCACAGGTGAAGCAGATATGGAGGGAAACACTACGGAACAAACTTCCGGATTATATGGTGCCCGGCATTTTCGTAATCGTAGACGAACTGCCGTTAACACAAAATGGAAAAGTGGACAAAAAACGCCTTCCTGCTCCGGAGATGCAGGCGCATCAATATGTTGCACCTCAAACAAACGAAGAGTTACTGCTGGCAGAGATATGGAAGGATGTATTTGGAAAAGAAGAAATCGGTCTTTATGATAATTTCTTTGAATTAGGCGGGCATTCTTTGCTGGCTGTTCGCGTTACACGAATGCTCGAAAAACGTACTGGCATCAGCCTGCCGCTTACCACCATTTTCCGGTATCCGGTATTACAATATTTTGCAGCGGAACTGGCAAATACCCGATCCCAGTCAACCGATCAAGAGCCGGTGGCCGGATGGTACTTACAGGACCAGGAAATTTTCACAGAAACGTTTCCTGCAACGGAGCCCCAATTGGAAATCTGGCAAAATTGCATAATTGGCGGTGATGAAATTAATATTTCATATAATGTTGCGCATGCCGAATATCTTAACGGTAATGTAAAGATAGAGGCCCTGCAAAATGCCTTTCAGGAAATGATGCGCCGGCATGAGTTGCTTCATGCCAGCTTTAGTTCAGATGGGGCACAAGTGACCTTAAGGCGGAATGCCCCGTTACCCTTTTTTACAACAGATATATCGGCCCTGAAGCCCGAGGAGCAGGAAGCTTTTGTAGATGATTTTTTAAAAAAGGAATATGAAAGGCCCTTTGATCTGGAGAAGGAGATCCTTTTCAGGATTAGCCTGGTAAAGTTGTCTGATACCAAACACCTGCTGCTTTTCGTAATTCATCACCTGATTTGTGACGGAGGTTCGTTTGATGTGATCATCAGGGAAATCAGCCAATTATATAACGGGTTTCAGTCAGGGCAGCTGCCCGAGCTGGATAAGGCGGTAAAGTTCAGCAGCTACGCGTTGCATGAACAGAGCCGCTATCGGAGCGAGCGGTATGCCCGCGACCTCGCTTCCTGGATTTCGAAATTCGACGGGGATATCCCCGAAGCGGTGGAGTTAACATCCAAGCACCCCGATCCGCGGCAACGAACCTTTAAAAGTGCTGTTGATGCTTATATGCTGTCCGCATCCGAGACGGAAGCCGTGGAGAAACTCGCAGCAAACGAGAATACAACCCTTACCATTCTGCTGAGAACCCTGTTTGAAGTGTTTGTTTATAAGCAGACGGGTCAGAAAGATTTTGTTATAGGGCTTCCGGCTACCGATCACCTTTCAGTAGCGGGGTATACTTTAATAGGCCATACGATCAATATGCTTCCGGTTAGAACACTGGTTAACAGCGGGCAGTCGTTCCGCAGTTTTTTAGAGCGGAGGCGCGGGGAAATGCTGAGCGATTTTGATCATCAGAAAGTGACGTTTGGGGCAGTATTGAAGAAAGTTAAATTCAATCGTGCTGCAAAAAATAAATTCATATCGGTAAGTTTCGGCAGCCAGTTCGAAAAAGTAGATAAAAACTTTTCATTTATTGGTATTGAGCATGAAACTGCAGCCATCACCGAGGAACGCAGTAGTCTGGAATTTTACATTGATACCTACAAGAGAGACGGGCTTGTTTATTTCCAGATCTATTACCAGTCGGATTTGTTCGATGCTACTGATATCCAGAACCTGATGAACTCTTTCCGGAACGTGATCAATCAGGTTACGGCAAACCCGGGGCTGCGCATCAGTAACATATCTCTTGCAAACCGGGAAAGCCTGTTCACGCAGTCACTTGCCTTGAATGGTGAACAGATCCTGGAAAAAACAATTATAGATTTGTTCCGGGAGTCGGTTCTGGCTTTTCCGAAGCATGTGGCAGTTCGACACGAAGATCAGACATTGACTTACGAGGAGCTCAATACGCAATCTAACCGGCTCGCGCATTACCTGCTTACCCGCGGGCTTCAGGCAAACGATCGTGTGGCGGTGATTTTAGAACGGGGTATCGATATCATCGTATCGATTGTGGCGGTGTTAAAATGTGGTGCGGCCTACATTCCTATCGATCCCAACTATCCGGGAGAACGGGTTACATTCCTGGTAGATGATGCAGATGCCCAGTTCATGATCAGCTCAGGAACAGGTACTGAATTCTCCAATGGGAAGGCCATCGCGGTTGACCTGACTGCTATTGATGCTGAATTGAACAAGAGTATTATAACCGATCCGGAAATAAACTACGGATCGGATACATTAGCCTATATTTTATATACATCCGGTTCAACCGGCAAGCCTAAAGGCGCCATGGTAACGCACCGTAACCTGGTGCATTTTCTGAAAGGAATGCAAGATGCGTTTCAAATTACCGACCAGGATAAATTTTTATCGGTATCTAGTATTTCTTTTGATGCTTCCTGTTTTGATAATTATTTATGCCTGGTTAACGGTGCTGAGTTGGTCTTAACCGGAAATGAAACGGTAAAAGACGGGCAGCTCTTGTTGGCAGAGGTGCTTAAAAGACATATCAGCATCATTCTCGCCACGCCTATCACGTTTAAGCTGATGCTTACTGCCGATTGGAGCAGGCGCATACCTGTAAAACTGCTCTCTGCCGGGGAAACATTGCTGCCCTCCCTTGCCAAAGAGCTTTTGCCAAGATGCCAGGCATTATATAACGTATACGGGCCCACAGAAACTACAGTGATCTGTACTTTAACCAGAATTATGAGTGACGAAAGAATCACGATTGGCGCACCTATTCTTGATACGCCTGTTTATATTCTGGATGAAAATCTTAAAGAGGTTGCTGAAGGCGAAATGGGCGAAATTTACATAGGTGGTGAGGGGGTGTCTAAGGGATACTGGAAAAGAGCTGATTTAACGGCTACCCGATTTGTAAGCGATCCTTTCGCGAATATCGCCGGCGCCAAAATGTATAAAAGCGGGGATCTGGGCCGCTTTAAGAAGAACGGCGAAATAAAATATGAAGGAAGAATCGATAACCAGGTAAAAATAAGAGGCTTCCGGATAGAGCTCGGTGAAATAGAGTACCATCTGTCGCGTCTCAATAATGTAAAGGACGTTGTTGCTACTGTTCTTGAAGATCATACAGGAGAAAAAGCTATAGTAGCCTATATTATCCCTGAAATTGATGAAGAGAAGGGAGCCGGTGAATTTGCGAAAGAGACGATCATTAACTGGGGTAATCAACTGAGAGTGAACCTGCCCTATTTCATGGTACCATCATATTGGGTAAAGAAGAAGGTTTTCCCGCTTAGTCCTAATGGTAAAGTTGATGTTAAGCAAATAACGCCCCCCGATTTTCAAAAAAGAAAGCAGGCTGCGGTTGCAGATGTTCCTGCCAAACCTCAGGCTGCCATCAGCCCGGTTGAGCAAAAAATAATGACAATTTGGGAAGAAGAGCTGGGCATTAACGGTTTAACTACCGAAGATAACTTCTTTGAGCTGGGTGGACATTCTATGATAGCGGTTAAAGTAATGAACCGGATCAGCAAAGAGATGGGCGTGCGGCTCCCTATTGCTACACTATTTCAACATCCCACCATCTTCTCCATCGCAAAACTTGTAAATGCTGATGCTGCTGTCGAACAAAACATACTGGTAGAAATTAAAAAGTCGGGTTCGAAGCCGCCCATTTATCTGATACACGGGGGGGCTTTAAACATCCTTTTATATAAAAATTTAGAACCCTTCCTCAGCAACGATCAACCACTATACGGCATTCAGGCTCTGGGGCTGGATGGGGATACGGCGCATCTCGACAGTATCGAAACCATATCTGCAAGATATTTAAATGAGATTTTAGCGCATAACTCCGACGGTCCCTATATTATTATAGGTTACTCCTATGGCGGAGTAGTAGCTTATGAGATGGTCAGGCAGCTGATAGCTATGGGCAAAAAGGTCAAGATGCTTGGCATTCTCGATACCAATGTAGGAGGCCGGGAAGCGCCTGCCAACAAAACGAGAAAGATATCTCAGACCTTGCGACGTCAGTTGAAAAAGGCGCTCTTTATCGGATCCAATCTTTTCCGGTCGCCTAAAGAGGTGCTGCACTATCAGTGGACATTCCTGAAATACAGAGTATTTAAGAACTATGTTGAAACAGACGACGAAAAGATTTATGATTATGGTGAAAATGTGATCGAGGCTTATACAAGGGCTTTTTGCAACTACAGGATGCAACCACTTGATGTTCGTGTCCACTTATTCAGGGTTCAGGATCGGATTTATTTTCTTGACGACCCTGTTTATCTGGGTTGGCGGCATTATACAAAAGATGTGGTTGTGTACGATGTGAGCGGAGATCATAAAACATTTTTGTTACCACCTCACAATAAAACCCTGGTAACTACGATAGAAAAGGCACTGGAGCGTACCAAATAGTGGCGGGGAACCCCCTGCAATGGTATCAATGAGAGTATTAGCTGATATTATTTAAGCAGAATATCAGTTATTTACTATCTTGTACTTAATTTTACAGGGTATTCTCTAAACAAAATATATGCATAAAAAAACGATACTAATAGTCGATGATGAGCCTACCATTTTAAAGCTCCTGGAGTTTGTTTTAGCAAAGGATTATAGTATTGTTTTAAAAAGCAATGGATATGAAGCAATTCAGTGGCTGGAAGAGAGTAATAAACCTGATTTGATAATATTGGATATTAATATGCCGTATTTTAGCGGTCCAGAGTTTCTTAAGTCTATAAAAATCAGTGGAATATTTTCAAAAATTCCTGTAATAGTGCTTACGGGCACATCAGATACAAAAATGCTGGAAGCTCAATTACCATTTCCTGTAAATGAAATTTTTCAAAAACCCTTTAATCCAACCAAGTTGAAAGATGCAGTCAGATATTTACTTTTCGAACACACAAAGTTTACAGCCTCTGAAAACTAACGGACTAAGCCAGATTGTAGGGATCGCCTACATAGGAAATACGTTTTTTGATGAAATTGTCGAAGGCGAGGGTTATCTTAATTATCGTATCGACAGGTACGATAGTGTAATTGATTTCAGCAATCAATTATCTAATTCATCGATGGTAGACTTACCTTATGCATTATTAATAGAAATGCATAATGATGACGAGTTGCGTGTTTTCAACCAGGTTAAAGCTATCCGGGAAAACGCGTTAACTTCAGGCATTATCGTGATTTTATTATCTTCTTCCAATAAAACTGAACTTCATCAGAAAGCACTTGAGGCCAAAGCCAACGATATCTATTTTAAGCCATTTAACGCCGCGTTGATATTTGAACGAATCAGTTTTTTGATCCGGTTCAAGTTATTAAAGCCTCATGATCCAGGCAAGTTGTCGGCGAAAGCCACCGAGTATAAGATGCCGTTAGGAAAAAGACTTTTCGATATTTTCGTTTCGTCGGTGTTACTGCTGTTATTATGTCCCCTGTTTATTTTAATTGCTGTTTTGATAAAGCTGGAAAGCAGGGGTCCTGTGGTTTATAAAAGCAAAAGGGCGGGGAGCGGATATAAAATATTCGATTTTTACAAGTTTCGTTCCATGGTAGCGGATGCGGATAAGAAACTTGCCAAGCTCAGTCAAACCAATAATCAATATGCATCGGGCGAAGAAAGTGGTCAGAAAGCGTTTGTCAAAATATTAAATGATCCGCGGATAACTAAAATCGGGAACTTTTTGCGTAAGACGAGCATAGATGAATTGCCGCAGCTTATCAATGTTTTAAAAGGTGATATGTCTATTGTAGGCAACCGGCCTTTGCCACTGTACGAGGCCGAGCAATTGACCTCTGATGAGTTTGCGATGCGGTTTCTCGGACCTGCCGGGATCACCGGCCTCTGGCAGATCAGCAAAAGAGGTAAGGCCGAGATGTCTGAAAGTGAACGCAAACTACTGGATAATACATATGCGAAGGATGGTTCTTTTTTAATGGATCTCAAAATTATTTTCAAAACGATACCCGCTATGTTGCAAAAAGAAAAAGTATAATTTCTGATTAAAACATTACTTCTACCATGAAAGCTATTTTTTTCCTCATATTCCTATGCACCGGTTACAGCTTTGCGTTTTCGCAAGAGTCTATTATTGAAGATATTGATGATAAAACACTTGATAAATATATTACGCTTGCCAGGCAGCATTTTCCCGCAAAAAAAGCAGCGGACGCGAGACTGGAACGTGCCCAGATAGCAGTGAACATTGCTAAATTAACCTGGCTCGATATTTTCAATATCGGTTATTATTACCAGCCTCAGCGCAGCAGGTCAAACGCAGATAATGGAGGAGTTGGCATCAACACCCAGGGGCAAATTATCACACAGGGCTTTTTAACGGGTGTTACTGTAAATATCGGTAACCTTTTTTCTAAGCCCGGACTGGTAAAAACAGCGAAAGCAGAGTATACCATCGCCAAGGCAGAGAGAGAGCAATACGATGCTACGCTAACCAATGAAGTTAAATCCCGCTACTACGATTTTTTATTAGCTAGGAGAACACTTGAGATCCGGTCCCTCGCTTCTCAAAATTACAAGGGTATTATGAGTGATGTCAAAACAAAGTATGAACGTTCTGAAATAGGTATTGATGTGTATACCGAATCGAGAAACGCCGCTACCCAGGCTGATGCTCTTGCTCTTGCTGCTGAAGTTGCATTCCTGAAATCAAAAAATTTGTTGGAAGAAATTATTGGTAAGAAGTTGGAAGATGTGAAGTAACTGTTCGCTATCAAATGAAAGCAGCTCGGCAGCAATATCAATCAACAGATCTTCGACACTGTAAATAATATATTATCGTTTGTATGAATTTTAATCTTAACCTGAAGGAATTTATTAAATATGCCCTACGGTTCAAATGGCTGTTGATCGTGATTCCTGTTGTATGTGTGATTGCTACCTATTTTATGGTGAAAACATTACCAAGACAGTACAGGTCGGAAGCACTAATTTCAACAGGGCTCACCAGCCAGTTTCAGGATGCTGCACTCAATGCTGAAAAGAATATGGACTACTTTAAACTGAGCCAGCAATTTGGTAACCTGCTGGAGATGATTAAGTCTAAAAAGCGGATCAGCCTGCTGTCGTATCAGCTCATTATTCACGATCTGCAAAATCCTGAGCATCCGTTCAAACCCTACTCGGATGCCATGAAGAAGTTAAGCCCGGAACAGCGGAAGCAGGCCATCAGAGAATATGAACAGCGATACCAAACCGGTGCTCTTATTTCAATTGCAGATAATGGAAAAATCAAACTATTTGATCTGTTAAAATCTGTTGGTTATGATGATAAAAGCCTGTCCGAAAAACTTGATGTGTATCGTAATGGAGAGAGCGATTTTATAAAAGTTGAATTTACTTCCCAGAATCCGGAACTTTCGGTGTTTGTGGTGAATACGGTGTCAACCGATTTTATAGCTTATTACACAGGTTTAGCTCAAACGAACCAAAGACAATCATTGGCGGTGCTGGACACGATTGTACGTGAAAAACAGTCCGAACTGCAAAAAAAGAATTCGGCCTTAATCAACTCATCTATAAGTGCCGCATCTAACGCGGCAGGGGCATCCAGTGCACAGCAACAAAGCGACTTTATCAATCAGCAGATAGCAGAAGCAGAGTCTCAGAGGGTTGCAGTTATAAGAAATATAAGCTCGTTACAGGGAGCAATGGCCGAGGTAAACAGCAAATTAAGCGGCAGTGGCGGATATGTAACCCCTAACAGTTCGAGAGATAATAATGAGATTATTAACATCGATAATCAGCTGGCCCTGGCTAACAGGCGATGGGTTAACAATAATTTTCGCCCGGAAGATAAGGCCTCTTTAGATTCACTACAGCGTATCAAAGCGAGGCTTATTGCAAGGGGGAGCGATCAGGCAGTGGGCGCTAATGCAGCAGCCATACGCCAGGGGCTGATTAACGACAAAATAAAACTGGAGAATGATTTGGCAGCTGCCAAAAGCACATTAACTGTAATTGAGCAGCAACTGGCCAAACTGGGGCCGCGACGTTCTTCCGGCGGGGCAGGCGGCAGCGTGGTCGCTGAAAACGGCGCTCAGTCTGCACTTGCCAGGGATGCAGAAATGGCGGCAAAAGAGTACGCCGATGCCCAGGCTTTGCTGGAACAAACCAATATGTTGACGAAGGCCGGTATCAGGCTGAACTTAGCCGAGCCGGGGCTTCCTCAACTTCCGGAACCTTCAAAAAATGCTTTGTATGTCGGTCTTTCAGGTGTATCAAGTTTTATGGTATGCCTGCTCACCTTGTTTCTGGTTTTTATGCTTAATACAGCTATTGCCAATCCCAAACATTTGGCAGCAGCAACTGGTCAGAAAGTGATTGGCAGCCTGAATTTAATTGATCAGGACAACAAAGATCTGAGAGATATCTGGGAAGACAAGGGAAGTACCTTGAGCTATTCTGTATACAAAGATTTATTGCGATCGCTGAGGTTTGAATTACTCGAAGAACTTTCGGGCAATAATAATGTTCTGGGAATAACCAGTTTGCTTGATGGGGAGGGGAAAAGCTTTGTTGCCGGAAGTCTTAGCTATGCCTTTGCAATGATGGGCAAAAATGTGCTCCTGATTTCAAACGATCATCAGAGCCTTACAGGTTTGGTCACTAACCAGGATGGAAGCCAAAAAAGCAAATCGGCCGCTGAAGGCGCCCAGGTATTCGAGTCGTTTCTGGTTAAAAAGGAGATTCTGATTGAAGACCGGATTACTATTTTAAATCGAAAAAATTCAGACAGTTCGCTGTTGGAATTAAAAGATAGTAACAGTTTGATAGCCGGATTCAATATTTTAAAAGATACATTTGATGTGATCATCGTTGATATAGATAGCGCGCAGGATCTTCACAATGTAAAAGAATGGCTCATGTTTACTGACAAGAGTATCGCTGTATTTGCCGCCGGGAATAAAATTACGGAAGGAGATATGGGTTTTGTCAAATACTTGTCTACACAAAAAGGGTTCTTAGGGTGGGTACTAAATAAGGTAAAAGTGGTGAGCGCTACTTAGACTTGAATGGATTGGTTACTATGAGAAAATTGTCCGATCAGATAAGAATGTCGACAAAGGAGCGCCTGCTCATTGCACTCGGGCTTGTATTGGCGCTAATAATTGGTGTAGTTGCAGTCTTGAATGAAAATTATGCAATTACATTTGTCCCGATAATGCTCCTCGCCTTCGCAATCTACCTGATTCTGGTTTTCAGGGATCCATTTTTTGGTCTGGTCATATTGATCATCTACTGCTTTGTTCTTTTTTTCTTTTACCGCGAGATAGGACATTTGCCCTACGGCGTGGGGATCGAATTTTTTCTTTTAATGACATGGTTAAGTGTTTTGTATAATGCAGACAAACTGAACTTCTCGCTGCTCCATACAAATTTAACCTGGTTGTATATGGGGTGGTTGTCACTTTGTATACTTCAGCTTTTTAACCCGGCTGGTGGAAGTCCCAGAGGCTGGCTGGCTGAGATAAGGGGTATGGGAGTTTATCCCATTGCTATTTCAGGCTTGGGGCTACTCCTGATCAACTCCAAGGAGCGTATTTCCCAGATTTTAAAACTGCTGTTAACCATATCGTTCCTGGGGGCGCTATATGGAATGAAGCAGAAATACATTGGGCTCAGCGCTGGTGACAGGCAGTTCGTTGAAGATTTTCCAACACATTTGATTTGGGGACAATTAAGGGTTTTTTCTTTTTACATCGATGCCGGACAGTATGGTGCTTCAATGGCGGTTTTCGTAGTGGTGGCCCTGGTACTGGCTGTGGGTCTAAAAAACACGAAGATAAAACTGGCCTTGCTGGCCACAGTCCCGTTATTTGGCATCGCCATGTTGATATCAGGAACCAGGGGGGCATTTTTCGCTTTAATTGCCGGTGGCGGCTTTGCATTATTACTTACGAAAAAGTTTAAAATACTTTTAGCTGGTTGCGTCATTTTAGGCTTGTTTGTAGGATTTCTGAAATTCACCACTATCGGAAGTGGTAATTATGCCATATTCCGTTTTAGAAGTGCCTTGGATCCCAAAGATGCCTCTCTTAATTTACGATTTATTAATCAAAAGAAGCTGGCAGACTATCTTAGCAGCCATCCGATCGGTGGTGGGCTCGGCGTTATCGGGGCATTTGGCCACGAATATAATGCCGATCAATATTTGTCTACCATCGAGCCAGACAGCTATTGGGTAAAGGTTTGGGCGCAAACGGGTATTGTAGGATTTACCCTCTGGTTTTGTATGATTATGTATTTGCTGGGTAAAGGTTTGGGTATTACCTGGGGTATTCGTGATCCTAATTTAAAAATAAAATTGATTGCCCTCAATGCCGGAATTGCAGGTATATTCGCCTGTAGTTATGGCAACGAAGTGATCAACAATATGCCTTCCAATATTTTTGTGAACCTGGCTTTTGCAATGGTATTTAATGCGGCTGCCTTGGACAAGGCAGTGCGTAATAATAAAACGGAATAAATTTCTTATGCCATTTATCATATTCATAATACCCGGCCTGTTATGCTTTTTATGGGGTTTAAAAGCCGGTACTAAAACAATAAAATAGAATATCATGATTTATTTGTGGTATCTGCTACAGTTCCTGATCGGCTATAACCTCGTACTGCCGGTAATACTGTATCTTTTGTTTTTGGGGAACAAGTCTCGGGTGCAGAAAACCAAGGCGCCGGCAACCGCCGGCTTTCAGCCCGATTATGCCATTATCGTAACTGCTTATCAGGAAATAACACATATCCCTGAAACTGTTGAATCTATTCTCAATTTGAGATATACCAATTTTCTTTGCTATGTCGTGCTGGATAATTGTACAGATATTTCTTCCCTTGTATTCACCGATGAACGTGTGATACTATTGAAGCCCGAACAAGTACTGGGCGGTAATGTTCGTTCTCATTTTTATGCAATTGAACACTTCCAAAGAAAGCATGACTATCTGACTATCATAGATAGCGACAACATTGTGGATACACATTATCTGGATGAAATGAATGCTGTTTTAAGCCAGGGGTTCAGTGCGGTACAGGGCTTACGCGCAGCAAAAAACCTCGACAGCCAATATGCTAGTCTTGACGCAGCCCGGGACATATATTATCACTTCTATGATGGTAAAGTATTATTTACAGTAGGATCTTCGGCAACCTTGTCGGGTTCGGGAATGACTTTTTCTACAGAACTTTACCGGCAATGCCTGGCCAACAGGGATGTTTCCGGCGCAGGATTTGATAAAGTATTACAATATGAAATTGTAAGACGTGGACATCGCATAGCGTTTAGCGAAAAGGCTATAGTATACGATCAAAAAA
>JBQGCI010000260.1:0-2114 GCA_052038405.1 Acinetobacter pittii | reverse complement strand
CTTCAAGGCCATAAAGATGGTGGCGCTACTATTATTATAGGACGCATAGTTATGTTTCATGTAGCCGATAATGTACTGCTTGATGATTATAAAATCAACAGAGAGGTATATAAACCAATTGCACGCCTTGAAGGCTATAATTATGCTAAATTAGGTGAAGTATTTTCAATAAAAAGGCCATTTATAAAACCATGAAAGTAACAGTTATAGGGGGCGGACCCGGAGGATTATATTTTTCGATCCTGCTTAAAAAAGCGATGCCCGAAACTGAGATAAATGTATACGAACGCAATCGCGCTGATGACTCTTTTGGTTTTGGCGTAGTGTTTTCTGATGAAACACTTAG
This sequence comes from Acinetobacter pittii, assembly GCA_052038405.1. GTDB lineage: Bacteria > Bacteroidota > Bacteroidia > Chitinophagales > Chitinophagaceae > Niabella. The sequence goes on along the minus strand of JBQGCI010000260.1, from coordinate 1,768 downwards.
CGAATTCCTGAGCCGGGACCCACAGTCATATGACCTTATACGCAGTCGTTTTGCTTATTGGGATGAGCTTGATGTAGCTCGTGACGGCGAAAAAGTTCGCATTACGGGAAATGGTTTTTGCGGATGTGCACGTAAAACATTACTGCAATTGCTACAGCAGCGCTGCCGGGAAGAAGGTGTTAATTTGCACTTTGAATACAATATAGATGATTTAACCCAGTTTGAAGATTCGGATATAATAGTTGCTGCCGATGGGATAAACAGCGGCATACGCGAAAAGTATCAGGCTGAGTTTGGTACTGACATACAGCTGCAAAGCAACCGCTTTGTGTGGATGGGTTCTACACGTCCGCTTGATGCGTTTACTTATTTTTTCAGGACAACACCTTACGGAACTTTTGTAGCGCATACCTACCAATATGAAGAAGGTATGAGTACCTGGATTTTTGAATGTACTGACAATACCTGGAAAAATGCAGGTTTTACCATAATTGATGAACAGGATACCATAAATAAGCTAAAGGAAATATTTGCCGAAGAACTGGACGGGCACGGATTAATATCGAACCGTTCGCACTGGAGGCAGTTCCCTGCAATTACCAATAAAAAATGGAGCCATAAAAATATTGTTTTATTAGGTGATGCAAAAGCTACAGCCCACTACTCTATTGGCTCAGGAACCAAACTGGCTATGGAATGCGCCATCGCACTGGCTGATTCGGTAATACAGTACAAAACTGATGTGGATGCCGTATTCAATAATTATGAAAAACTGCGCCGTAACCGTGTTGAAATGATTCAGCATGCGGCTAACGTTTCATTACAATGGTTTGAAGACATGGACAGGCACATACAGCATCCATTCATGCAGTTCGCTTTCAGTGTAATGACACGTTCTAAAAAAGTAACATTTGAGAACCTTGCATTAAGAGATCCTTCTTTTACGCAAAAAGTCCTGGCAGGGTTTAACGCTAATGCTGCAAACGAAAAACAATATACCTCGGCTGCTTTTACGCCTTTCTGCCTTCGTGGAATGACCCTGGATAACCGGATAGTAATGAGCCCTATGGAGCAATATTCGGCTGTTGACGGGCTGGTTAACAACTGGCACCTTACCCATTACGGCAGCCGTGCTACCGGTGGCGTGTGATTAATAATAACTGAAGCAACAGCAATTTCACCTACCGGAAGAATAACTTTAGGATGTCCCGGTATATGGTCTAAAGAACAGGTAATTAAATGGAAAGAAGTAACTGATTTTATCCATTCTAACAGTTCTGCTAAAATAACAATACAGTTAGGACATTCGGGCCGTAAAGGTGCTATAAAATTCCCCTGGGAAGGTAACAATGAGCCCATAGATATGCCATGGGGACTGCTGAGTGCATCGCCTATTGCATTTAATAATAAAGTCGAGACACCTCATGAAATGAGTCTTGAGGATATGGACATTATAACCCATGAATTTGAAAATGCCGTCCGTAATGCTGATGAGGCGGGGTTTGATATGATAGAGCTTCAGGCACATCATGGATTCCTGCTGGCATCATTCCTGTCACCGCTAACTAATACGCGTACTGACGAATTTGGAGGAAGTATTGAAAACAGGCTGAAGTTTCCGTTACGGGTTTTCAAAGCAATACGCGAAGTATTTTCACCGGGCAAGCCCATGAGTGTACGTATATCTGCATCGGATTGGGCTGAAGGTGGAATAACACCGGAAGATGTAATTACAATTGCTGAAGCCTTTAAAAAAGCAGGAGCTGAT
>JBQGCI010000259.1:0-2364 GCA_052038405.1 Acinetobacter pittii | reverse complement strand
ACTTTATTTTTATAGGATGACTTTTACATTTTCCATTACGCTGGTTATTGCAGCCATCACCGTTATCGTTTCGCTATTGGGTTTCAATAGCCCTAAAGTAATTGACAGCCTGGTCTTTTACGGACCGGCAATTTCGAAAAGGAGGCAATATTACAGGTTTGTTACCTGCGGGTTCATTCATGCAGATTTTATGCACCTGGCATTTAATATGCTGGCATTTTACTCTTTTGGTATTACCCTGGAAAAGGGGCTATTCGCGTCACCGGAGATATTTGGAACGGAAGCCCCCTTTCATTACGCTATGTTATATTTCGGAGGGCTGATTGTATCCAGTGTGCCGGATTATTTTAAACATAAGGATAATTACTATTTTAGAAGTCTGGGAGCTTCAGGAGCGGTATCGGCAGTCATCTTTTCCTGCATTGTTTTGTATCCAACCATGGGTATTGGGTTTATTTTTATTCCGGTTCCTATACCGGGTTGGATTTTTGGCTTACTTTATTTGGGTATTTCGGCTTACCTTGACAAGCAAGGTAAAGGGCAAATCAATCATGGCGCCCATTTGTGGGGAGCTATATTCGGTATTGTCTTTACCGTTCTTTTCGTTTCTTTAAAGGGGGAGATCAACGTATGGCAGAATTTTATCAGCAACATACGCGGATAAGTTTTCACGCGCTGCTATTTTGCTGTTCCGCTGGGTTTAGGCCGGCAGCCTGCGTCAGCAACCCGGGCGGTGGATTTATAAGACAGCCCGTCTGTGTCTGTTGTTGTTACCGGTTCTGTAATTATCGCGGCAGTATTACTACTGCGGCTGCGTTACTGGCTCCCGCTACTTGAAGTCTTATCCGTTCAGCTGATCGATAACTGCAAAATAGTCGCTTAAAAGTGTTATTTTAGTAAGGTTAATTCATTTAATAATAAAACGTATTGCAATGTCTGAACATCATTTTCCACGCGGCTTCGACTCCTGGCAAAAGACCCACTTTGAAGTAGTTGAAGCACTTTGCTATTTACGCGATCTGCAGGAAGAGAAAGAAAGTAAAAACTTTTCGCAAATGCTCGACAGGAGCGCTACCGAAGACCTGTACCAGCTGGCTGTAGAGCTTACCGATAAATTTGAATCAGAAAAAGTAGAACGGGGGGGCAGCACTTTGTTTGATCTCATAGAGGAGTTCGTTTATAAAGAAACCAAGCATTAGGAGATAGAACAAAGCAAATCGCCCAAAAAGTTGTATCTTTGTATGCTGATTTAAGTCTGATAGTGAAATAGGAGGTCTTGAATCTTTGTAGAAAAGGGGGCGCTTGGTTTTGACAGCGTAGGTCTTTGAAAGTGCAAGCATGTCGGGCGTTGTGTAATTAGCCCGTTAATCTGAATACTCAAACTTCAAATGGCAATACACAGTATGCCATGGCTGCCTAATCAGTGATTAGATAGTCATTAGGGCCGCTTGAGCAGGTTGGTCTGTTACCAGGCTCCGCCGCCGACTCAAAAACAAAAACAGAATGCTGCTACGCAAGGCGGTGCGCGTAGCAAAAGACTATCCAGCTAAGCTTTGAATGGGTTTGTTCTTTCCCGGTTCATAGCCGACAAATAATAAAGAAATAAGCATGTAGAAAGCTTTTGGAGAATATGTTTGGACACCGGTTCGATCCCGGTCGCCTCCACATCAAAAAGACAAAAAAGACGTGTATTGTAAATACACGTCTTTTTTTGCTTTTATAAGATTTCGAAATTGATTTTCACTGTCATCTGTCCTCCCCCGAAAACGTCCACTACTCCTATCTTCCCCATCCAAACCAGTCGTTGCCATTGGCATACAACATTAACCCTAATAACAGGATCATACCCACCATTTGCGCATATTCCAAAAACTTCTCATTAGGTTTACGGCCACTGACCATTTCATACAAAGTAAACATGACATGACCACCATCCAGCGCGGGTATGGGAAGCAGGTTCATAAATGCTAATACGATAGAAAGAAAGGCTGTAATATTCCAGAATGCTTCCCAGCTCCAGAAAGTAGGAAATACAGAACCCATTGCCTTGAAGCCACCTACGCCTTTATATGCCTCGGTTTTAGGATTCAGGATCAATGCAAACTGGTCTATATATGCTTTTAACTTCTCAATGGATTTATTAACGCCTGCCGGAAATGCCGCCAGTAATCCATATTCGCGTTTTTCTATTTTGTAGGCGCCGAGGGCTTCGTATTCTTTATCTGTTAATAGTGGAATTCCTATTCTTCCGTCGGCGTCTACCTGAGCCGTCAGTGCAACGGGGCTGCCATTACGCATTACAGAAAGAGCTACCGGTTGATTTTTCTTCGATTTAAGAATTGCAGACATTTCATCGTAAAACTT
>JBQGCI010000258.1:0-16271 GCA_052038405.1 Acinetobacter pittii | reverse complement strand
ATCCTCGGGCTTCCATTTATCAAACCCATTTCAACTATATGGATAGCCGTGGGAAAAAAGTACGCCCCTGCCAGCCCATGCCCGAAAAAATACCGGTGGAAGATTTTCTGAGACTTCAGTTCACGCTTAAAATGGACAGTATGGGTACCGGCTATTTATTCCGCTCCAGCGATTATAAAAAGTTGGGAGGATTCCCCGTAGCTTACCCTAACCTTCTTTTCGGGGATTATGAACTTTTTGTAAAGCTAACGGCGCTATCTTATATGGCAGTTTCCGCTCATGCCGGTTTTGATTATCGCCTGCATGTGAGTCTTTCAATCTCTACCAATGTTGATAAATACCGTATCGCTTTCGGCAGGTACCTGCATTTTTTAAGCGCATTTCAGAAAGACAGAAAAGGCGTTCATCAAACCATACTGGAATATGGGAAGGTGTACCTCAACTATTATTGCCAGAGCCTGAGCCACCGGCTTTTAAAATCCGGTACAGCCAATAGAGCTTCGGTCAATACTTTTATAAAAGAGTGTAAAACAAATGCCGCCCTACTTGGAATTAAGAACTTTAAACCCGAACGCATTTTTAAGATCCGGATTGCTGCTATATTGGATGGCACTGCTATTACAAGGGGTCTGTTTCAGGCAGTAAGAAAATGGTTCAGGTAATATGTTTATAAATCTTGCTCAATGACTATAGCATTTAATTGTTGGGTTTTGCGAAACAAGAACATTGATGGCATTGGCAATGTTGTTATAGAAACCCTGCAGCACATGATCAGGCAGCACCCCGAAGTGCACTTTATCCTCTTGTGCGACAAAAATTTTACCGGCAACTATTTCAATTTTCCGAACGCAATTATCTATCGGATCTTCCCTCCGTATCGTCATCCCGTATTATACTTTCTTTACCTGGAATTCGTTTTACCTGCATTCCTGAAAAAACACCAACCAGATCTTTTTGTGGGTATGGACGGCATGATCAGTCTTCGTTCAAAAACAAAGCAGATCGCAATGATACACGACCTGAATTTTGAACATTACCCGGAGAATCTTCCTTTGAGAAACAGGGTTTATTATCAGTATTTTTTTAAGCGGTTTGCACGAAAAGCAACACGCATCGTGACAGTGTCCAATTATACCAGGCAGGACGTTATGAAACTTTACCAGATATCTGCTGAAAAGATTGATGTAATGCTTCTTGGAGCGAAGCAGGTTTTCCAGCCGTTGCCGGCTTCAACTATAACAACTACCAGAGATCGCTATACCATGGGGCGTCCCTATTTTCTCTTTGTTGGCTCCATGCATGCCCGCAAAAATATACAAAGGTTGATGCAGGCTTTCGAGATATTTAAATCAACAACAAAAAGCGATTTCAAGCTGGTGCTTGCGGGAAACATCCTTTGGGAAGCGGGGGAAATAAGGTCGGTATATGAATCGCTGCAGTATAAAAATGACATCACTTTTCCGGGAAGAATCAGTGATGAAGAATTGAAGCATGTGCTGGGTGCCGCATATTGCCTGGCTTTTGTGCCGCTGTTTGAAGGTTTCGGTCTGCCCATAGTAGAGGCTTTCCAGGCTGGTGTGCCGGTTATCTGCAGCAATACGTCTTCAATGCCTGAGGTTGCGGGCCATGCGGCGTTACTGGTTGATCCCTTCAATACCCAGGAAATTGCCGAAGCAATGAACACTGTTTATGCAGACAAGAATCTCATCACCTCATTAATCAAAAAAGGAAATGAGCGAAAGCAGTTATTTAACTGGGAAAACAGCGCGGTATGGCTTTATGATTCTATTCAAAAAGCGATCCATGCATAAGACTATAACTCTTTGATAATGCCTACAGCCTTCCTTGCAATAGCCTCCCAGCTAAAATGACCATAAAATGAATCGGGTATATCTTTTTGAGGCCTTGTAAGTTGCTCCATGATGGCTTCTGAAAATCCCTGGCTGTCTCCATCTGGTACAACCGAAAGTTGATCACCTGTGATATGGAGCGGTACGCCATAAGCGCCCGTCTTGAAAGAAACACAAGATGTATTCGCTGCAAGCGCCTCTACCAGCTTTGTTTTAATGCCCCCGCCCTCTTTGATGGGATTGATAAAAAGATCGGCAGCTTTAAAATAACTATTGATATCGTCAACAAAACCTTTGTATAGGATACCTTGCTCCTGGTACCTTCTTAGCTCGTTGTATTCAGCGGGCAGTCGCATGCCGCAAATGATAATTTTATAAGCGAAGCCCGCCTTTTGTTGAAGAAGGGGATTAATCTCGTTCAGTATCCTATCCAACCCATCCCGGTTCGGTGCATAATCGAGGGTGCCGTTAAAAAGAATGAGCTTAGTACTTACCGGCAGCCCCAGCTCTTCACGAACCTGGATTTTCTTTTGCTGCTTCTCTTCAAAAGAAGGCGCAGCTGTATTTTCTATACCATAAGTGATAACGGCACATTTACCGGCCTCAAGCCGGTAGGTTTTTATTGCATAGTCGCGGTCTTCTTCAGTGATAAAGAAATTAAAATCTGCCTGCCGGTGTGCAAACTTTTCATACTGGTGAAGAATGGGCCACCACCATTTTTTTACGCTTTTAAACCTTGCCGCTTCGATATTATGAGAGTGGATAATGAGTTTCAATCTTCCCCACTTTTTCAAAGCCACCCCCAGCCATGCATAATAGGGATGCTCAACAATGATATGTTTAATACCAAGGGAGCGGCAGGTATTCCTTATTTTGCGAAAAACCGAAAGATCAGCATAACGACTTTTCTTGCGGGTGCTGCCCAACACATCCACAAAGTCGATCCTATCCACTTTGCCGGCATTTTCTGTAACTGAAAAACCGGTCACATCAGCATGGCGCGCTACATACTTCAGGAAGTAAAATATCCCCTTCTCCCCACCGGTCACTGCGGGGATGATCTTGTATGGAACGAGAGATGCTATTTTAAACATAGAGCGATGCGGGTTACCCGATGCTGGATACTGAATACTGGAAATGTTTACTGGTTGCTGGTTAGTGGATGCCAGTTGCCGTATAAACAGCAACCAGATGATGCGATGACCATGAACTATAAACCATGAACTATTTAACCGCTCGCTTCTTGTCCACCTGCCACTGCATAAAGAATCCGCCTAATACCAGCACGATCAGTAACCAGGAACTCAGGTAAGAAATATTCATGCCCTGCTTCACTGTTTCTGGTTCGAAAACCAGCTTTATGGCGTGCTTTCCCGGGGGCACTATCAACCCGCGCATGAAGTAGTTTGTTTTTACAATATCCGTTGGCTTACCATCAATATAAGCATTCCATCCTGCAGGATAATATACTTCACTTAATGCGGCAAAGCCTCCTGAAGCGCTGTTGGTATTGTATTCAATTTCATCATTGGTATATTTCGCAAGTGTTATACTTGATGCAGCGTCTGCCGTTAGTTGACTACCCGGCTTTATTGCACTTTGAGGAACAATGGCTGTATCTTTTAAATTCGTATTACCAATAGCCTGCAACTCTTCCACCTCTGTTGCAACAGGTTTCACTGCCTTCACAAACCACGCAGCGCCATAAGCATTCGGATTAGGAATCAGACGTTCCTGCCCGCTTTCATCCCTGGTGATAATATAACGTGCATCAAGGGCATTCAATATCTGCTGGTTCGGAGCACCCGCAAAGTATCGCTCAATGATATCCTGGTATACCCGTAGCTTTACTGCCGAATACCCTAATGCGGAGCGATGAAAATAGGATACCCTGTTTTTGTTAAGCCCCGCAACATCATACACCCTGAAATGCGGATCTTTATCTTTAAAGATCTCCTGGTCTATTGCCGTAGGTACTTCAATCTGGTTGGAGATATCTTCTTTGGCAACATATAGTTCATCGCTGAAGTATTGCTTATCCACCACCCAAAGATCTATCATGCTGATGGCAGCTAAAACGGCAACAGCTATTGCCGGCCTGATCATGTTTCTCAACACGGCATAAACTGCACCCAGCACCAGCGCCATAAAGAGCACTGCCCGCATTACCTGTGCACCAAACAGGCTCTGCCTGTCGGCCTTCATACCTGAAATAATAGCACGGTTCAAAGTATCTCCGCCATTAGGATCTATCTGCATTTGCATCACCTGTTCATCAAATGCTGAAGAATAACCTTGTGCGATATACAGCAATGCCAACGCCGCAGTAATGCCCCCCAGCGTGTACAATATTTTTTTGAAGTTGGCTTTTAAGAAATCTCCGGCGTCCTTTTCAAAAAACAAGCTATAAACCGTAATCACCGCCATTAAAGGCAAAGTAAGCTGGCAAATAACCAGGGCCATCGACGGCGCCCTGAATTTATTGTACAGGGGTAAAGAATTAAACAGCAACTCATTGAATCCAAAGAAATAGCTGCCCCAGCTCATTAAAACGGCTAACACCGAGACAATCAACAACGGCCATTTCAGGGGATTTTTTACCACTACAAACCCAATTACTGCCAATATAAAAATAATTGCGCCGATATAGGCCGGACCACCCGAATAATCTCCAGGCTTGGTCATCCCGCCCCAATATGCCGGAAACTGGCTGGCAAACTGGGCAGCCTGCATCTCGGGTACGCCCGCCGCTGCCAGCTTTTCAATAACTTTCGAATCTTCTTTCAGTGTGGTGCCGCTGCTGCCTCCAACAGCTTTGGGCATCAGCATGATCAATGGCTCTACCTGGCTCATACTGTAACTCATCGCATAGTCGGCATCCAGGCCTTTGGTATTGACAGCCTTTACCTCGTTTCCTTTTATTTCTACGCTTTTACCGCCGCGCATCGTGTACTTAGTGTACTCATTGGTGGTTAAAAAAGCCAATGAATAACAGCCCAGGCCTACCAAAGCAGCAATTGCACTTAATCCGAACGATATGGCCAGATGCTTAAAATCTTTATTCTTAACCCACACTACAACGTAACCGATCGTAACAGCTGCCGCAATCATGAAGAAATAATAAGCGATCTGCGGGTGATTGGCCATCAACACCAGTGTAGCGCCTAAAGTGGCAACTGCCAGGCCCATCCAGTAACGCTTGTTAAAAATGAGCAACAGGCCTGCCAGTAAAAAAGGCATATAAGCAATGGTCAGCATTTTGGTTTCATGCCCCGCACTTATAATAAGCGGGTTATAGGTAGCATAAGCAAATGCCAGTCCTCCCAACACTCCTATCACCGGGTTCAGCCGCAGCACCAGGCACAAAATATAAAAACATACACAGGCAATAAAGAAAAAGTTCATAGGTTTCGGCAGCCACAACCCAAACACCTGGTTTAAATCTACCGGTAACGCGCTTTTACCTTCCATTGCAATCTGGTAATTGGGCATACCACTGAAAACGCTGGTACTCCATAAGGGCATGGTTCCGGTCTTTTCTTTTACTTCAAATGCATTTTGCGCCGAGCCCCGCCAGCCATCAATGCCGGTATCGTGTTGGTTCAGGGTTTTGCCATCCAATACAGGTTTACAAAACAAAACGGTTACTACTAAAAAAACCAGGATAGCCACTACATGCGGCAGCGCCTTTTTCACCAAAGGAGTCATTATAATAAGTTTTTTTTATGGTCCCGTCAGATGAATATACATAAACAGTCTTGCGTTGCCCACTTTATTGTAGTGCATTGTTCAACTGATAGATACATTAACCTGCGGGATGGAGCAAAATAATAGCATTTTGCACGAAACCCTTACTAATTTTTAAGGATTATCTTTATTTTATCAGGTGCCGGGGCACCCACCTTTTTTATGTTAGCCTAAAATAACAATAAATTTGCCGGATAAATTCGCATATGCGTTGGTTAGTACTTTTATCGCGGGTGGCCTTCCTTAGCGGAATCGTCATGCTGGTGGCGCTGTTCTCAGGAGCCACTTCATGGCATAAGGCTGAAAGCGGTTTCTACGTAGCGATATTGGCAGGCTACGGGCTGTCGGCCGTTCTCCTGCCACTTACAGGCCTGCTGTACCTGCTGCTGTCCCTGGTGCAACCCCACCGCTTACAAACTACGCCCCGGTGGCTGATGATCAGCAATATCCTTTTATTACTCATCTTCCTTTTTTTTACTTTTTACTATAATGATCCGTACTATCATCAACGATAAGCCAACCCGGCTCTTTATTTTACTGGGAGGCTTCTTTATTGCCAATGCCATTATTGCGGAGGTAATTGGTGTAAAACTGTTCTCGTTAGAGAAAACAATGGGTATCACGCCCTTTAATCTCAGCATCTTTGGCAATCCATTTTCATTTAACCTCACCGCAGGCGTATTGCTTTGGCCTGTAGTGTTTATTATGACGGATATTATCAATGAATATTATGGTGTGAAAGGCGTCAGGTTTTTATCTTTTTTAGCTGCGGTTCTTATTGCCTACACTTTTATTATGTTCCAGGGCGCTATCGGGTTAACGCCGGCCGACTTCTGGGTAGAGAACTATAAAAACCAGCAAATTGACAATGCCAATGAAGCGTACCGCGTGATACTGGGACAGGGATCCTGGATTATCATTGGTTCACTGGCGGCTTTTTTAATAGGCCAGATATTAGATGTATTTGTGTTTCATAGTATTAAGCGAATGACCGGCGAAAAAGCCATCTGGCTGCGGGCGACAGGGTCCACACTGGTGTCGCAACTGATTGATAGTTTTGTAGTGCTTTTTATTGCGTTTTATATAGGTCCGCGAGTATCGGGCAACCAGGGAACACCCTGGAGCCTGAACCTGGTGATGGCCATTTGTGTAGGTAATTATATCTATAAATTTATTGTAGCAATTATAATGACACCGGTTATCTATGGCGTGCACACGCTGATTGAGCGATACCTGGGCCACGACCTGGCCGCTGAAATGAAACGCCAGGCGATGACAAAAGGCAGTTAATCTTATTCCCAGTCAACGATATCAATGTCAGTTGAAGACAACAATGTAATCAACCGGATTCAATGTGACTTTAGCATTGACCACAATTGACGGTTATCGCAATTCCCAATTTTAATATTGATCAGTTTAGGAGGTGCCCCAAGGCATGTAATTATTTCCGAAAAGTCGGTATCTTTTGAGAATGCTGTAAAGCAGTTCTAAGGTGTATGCAGACTGGGCGGTCAAACCCAGCTCATTCTTAATCCATTTGGCGATGACAGGAGAAGTATTGGCGTCTAACCATATTTGCCACCCATGCTGCATGTATTACTACCGTATTGTTCATTTTCAAGGATGCATACAGCAATGCAGCTTTTACATCATTTTCTTCGAGCTTTCCTGACATCACGCCAGGCGTAATTGTTATCCGCTGTAAAAGCTCCTCTTTGTTGTTCATTCAGGAAGTTTAATGCGATTTACAATTTTTCTTAACGTTCTTAAAAGAGCATGGGACTATTTAAAAAAACAGCTTTAAATACGGAATTTTAGCCCTATTTTTGCGCGATTTTTTGTTGAAATTTATTCATCAGTACAAGGGTGCGACGCAAGATCGCTGATAGCAGCACTAGGTTGGGCCCACAATAAAAAAAAATTCATGTCTGAAACACAATCCCGCGCTATTTTATTGTTAGAAGATGGAACCGTTGCCGAAGGTTTTGCTTTCGGCGCTATTGGCACAACTACCGGTGAAATTTGTTTTAATACCGGTATGACCGGTTACCAGGAAGTTTTTACGGATCCCAGTTACTATGGCCAGATCGTAATTATGAATGCGGTTCATGTGGGTAATTATGGCGTCATTCCTGAAGATGTAGAGAGCGACAGCGTGAAAGTACTGGGGGTTATTGCCAAAAACCTGAACGAAAATTATTCGCGCAAAAGAGCGGAAGGCTCCCTGGATGCTTATTTGAAAAAGAATAATATTGTTTCTATACATGGTGTAGACACCAGGGCTCTGGTGGCTCATGTTCGCACCAAAGGCGCCATGAACTGCATCATTTCTTCAGAAACATTTGACATAGAAGAACTTAAGCAAAAACTAGCGGCAACACCAGATATGAGTGGACAAGAGCTGGCGTCGAAAGTATCTACCAAAGAAGCATACGAACTGGGGAACGCCGATTCAGCCATCAAAATTGCGGTAATGGATTATGGCACCAAGCGCAATATATTAAGTTGCATGGTGGAGCGCGGGGCGCATGTAAAGGTTTTCCCTGCCCAAACCTCCCTGGAAGAAGTAAAAAGTTTCAATCCTGACGGATACTTCATATCTAATGGTCCCGGCGACCCTGCGGCGATGGATTATGCGATCGAAACCGTTAAACAGATCCTGAACGAGGAAAAACCGGTTTTCGGTATTTGTTTGGGCCACCAGCTTTTGGCGTTGGCGAATGGTATTGAGACCTTTAAAATGCACCACGGTCACCGGGGCCTCAATCATCCTGTAAAAAACCTGGTTACCGGTAAATCTGAGATCACTACCCAGAATCATGGGTTTGGGGTTAATCCTGAATCTATCAAGACTTCTGATAAGGTTGAAGTAACCCATGTCAACCTCAATGATCAATCGATCGAAGGCATACGGGTGAAGGGCAAGCCCGCTTTTTCGGTTCAGTACCACCCCGAAAGCACCCCGGGTCCGCACGACTCCCGTTATTTATTCGACGACTTTATTGCGCTGATTAAGGAATCGAAAAATTAATATTACCTAGGTCATATTTGAAGCCGGGCTAGCAATAAAAGCCCGGCTTTTTTATGGGTGTATATCCTGATTGCTGCAAATACCTGAAAAATACTTGCAAATTTCTACCGTTTCTTGCGGTTTTTTGCGGGAAACTATATTATCTTTAAGCTATCTTTAACAAATCCTAATCGATTGCTGAAAAAAGAGAGACAGGCTTACATACTGCATCAACTCAATCTGCATAACAAAGTATTGAGTGTAGACTTATGCAGGGAGATGGCTGTTTCGGAGGATACCATAAGAAGGGATTTGCAGGAGTTGTCGGATGCCGGCAAACTGATAAAAGTACATGGAGGTGCTTTATCAATGGCTTTTAATGAAGTGCAGTTTACACCTTTAAATGTGTACTCGCAGATACATAAAAAGCTTATCGTTCATAAAGCGCTGCAGTTGATACATAGCGGGATGTTTATACTCACCAGTGGTGGCACCACCATTTTAGAGTTGATCAGGGCATTGCCGCCTCAGTTAAGGGTGACTATTATGACAGGCAGCATTCCCGTGATTAACGCGTGCATGGCGCATCCCAAGCTGGAGGTGGTTGTAGTTGGCGATAAACTGTCGAGGGACTCCAAACTGACCGTTGGCGCTGAAGCCATACAAAAGATCAGTAATGTAAATGCTGATCTGTGTTTTTTGGGTACCAATGCCATTGATACACAACATGGTCTTACAGACAATGACTGGGAAGTGGTGCAGATCAAGAAGGCTATGGTTAACTCGGCATCAAAGGTTATTTGCATGACCATCTCGGAAAAGCTGCAGACCTACCAGCCCATCAGCGTGTGCAAGATAGAAAAGATCGATTACCTGATTACTGAACTGGATCCTTCAAACGAAACATTAGCGCCTTTTCAACAAGCCGGCGTAACTGTAATATAGACAATCAGAACAATTATATTTTAAATTAAAAAAATCATGAGGAAAACTCTACTGCCTTTTCTTTTATCATTGGTTTTTGCCTGTATGCTCCCGGTACTTGCATGGTCTCAGCAGAGAACTGTAACAGGTGTAGTGTCCAATGCAGCGGGACAAAGTTTGCCAGGAGCCACTATAACCGTCAAAGGTTCAGCCGTTGCTGCTTCCACCGATGCAAATGGGCGGTTTCGCATTACCGCGGCAACCGGCAGCGTCATCCAAATCTCTTTTATCGGTTACGAAACACAAAATGTAAGGCTTAAAAATGAAACCCAGTTGTCAGTAACGCTTCAGGAGTCAAAAGACAACCTTGAAGAAGTAGTTGTTACTGCGATGGACCAAAAGAGAAACCCCAGGGAGCTTGGTTTCTCAACCCAAAGCCTGGATGGTAACGAGATGAAAGAAGCACAGAGAGAAAATTTCCTGAATAGCATGCAGGGACGAATTGCTGGTTTAACAATCAATCCGACATCAGGGATGGCCGGAGCCAGCAGCCAAATTGTACTTCGGGGTTTTAATTCTCTTTCTCTGGATAACTCTCCATTGTTTGTAGTAGATGGTGTTATCATGGACAACAGTACAACTAATACAGGAGGATTAACAGGTACTACCGAAAATAGAAGGGAGGATTTTGTCAATCGAATTTCAGACATTAATCCAAATGATATAGCCAGTGTAACGGTGCTGAAAGGCCCTGAAGCCACAGCCTTGTACGGTAGTCAAGCAAGCTCGGGTGCTATTATTATCACTACAAAAAAGTCAAGTACGCAGAAGGGGGTAGGTATCAATTATGACAATAGTTTTCGCTTCTCTAAACTTATACGTTTCCAGGAAACCCTTGATAAATATAGAAGTGGGTCTAATGGGGTACCCCAGGAAGTTTTCAGCGCATTTGGACCAGCATATAGCGATACTACCCAGCTTTTTGACAATATAAATAATTTCTTCAAAACGGGTTTTGCTCAAACACATAACCTTGCTCTGGATTTTGGCAACAAAGTTTCTAATTTTCGGGTATCGGGATCCCTATTCGACCAGGATGGTTTTATACCTGCAAACAATTATAAACGCTACAACTTCAGAATAAGCAACAGTACTAAAATTGGGAAGTATATAGATATTGCACCGGCATTCTCCTATGCCAGTACCTCAAACAATAAGGTACTTCGGGGTGCCAGCGGCTATCTGCTTAACCTCCTCACATGGCCAGCAAATAACGATATAAGAAACTATGTAGATGCTAACGGACTAAAAGACCCTCTGTTTAATGCGAATCCTAATGGTGAAATAGATAACCCTTTCTACAACGTTTACAAAAATCCCGGGCAAGATAAAACGAATCGCATGACAGGTACTTTGGGCATCAATATAAAACCCTTTGAATGGTTAACTGTTAATGGGCGATTCGGTTATGATTATTATCGAACTGAAGGCTATCAGCAATATGACTCCATGTCTTTCTATACAACCAGAGCTCAAAAAGGTGTTCAGAGAAATTATTATACAAATTATTACGGATATAATCATACCATTACAGCTACTGCTAGAAAAGAGTTTGGCAAATTCACTACCCGTTTATTAGTGGGTACTATGTGGCAGGATTATGAAACCCAGACCTGGTCAATAAACGGGAATAATTTGAAAAGCGCTTCGCGTACGGACAGTGCTAACACTGACCCGGCTACAAGGGTGGTGTTGTTTAATCAGCAATTTAGAAACGGAGATCCGAACTATTCCATCAACAGGCAGTTTGCTACTTTTGGCGAAGCCATGATTGGCTGGAATAATGCAATTTTCTTCACTTACTCCCATCGGTTTGAAGAATCTTCCATTTTTCCCAAGCAGTTCAGAAAATACAACTATCCTGCAGCTAGCTTAAGTGTGATCCTTTCTGACCTGATTCCAGAGATCAAAAATTCGCCGGTGAACTACTGGAAGATCAGGGGGTCTGTGGCAAATACGGCGCGTTCATCCAGTCCTTACGCCAATCAATCTATTTTCCTGTTTAACACGGGCAGCGGCGGCGGATTCTATTATGATTTTACCAATGCCAATCCAAACCTGCAGCCAGAGCGTCAAAATACGTTTGAAGTTGGTACCGAATTCCGGCTATTTAAGAATAGGCTAAGCGTAGATGCTACATACTACAATACTTCCAATACAAATTTGATCGTTCAAAACTTCAGGGCCAGCTATGGAACGGGCTTTGTACTTAACACGTTAAACGTCGGTAGCAATAATAACCAGGGTGTGGAGCTTGTAGTGTCGCTTGACGCAGTTAAAGGAAAGGATTTTAATTGGAGAACGCGTTTCAACTTTAACAAAATGTGGAACGAAATAACATCTTTACCGCCGAATGTCCCTGAATTCTATATATCTGATACCTGGTTGTATGGTAACGCAAGAGGTGGTGGAGCTGTAGGTTTACCAACGACTACTATTACAGCTTACGGCTATGAGCGAAATAAAGATGGCAAGATACTGATTGACCCCGCTAACGGGTTACCTGTAAACGACCAGGTTTTTAAAGTGAGGGGCGACAGAAATGCTGACTTCACACTGGGCTGGGTAAATAATCTTTCCTTCAAAAACTGGACGTTAAGCATGTTGTGGGATTTAAAAGTAGGAGGAGATATTTTCAATGCAACCGACGACTATTTGACTGGCATGGGAAGGGGTATGCGCACAGCAGACAGAGAAATTCCCAGAATAGTAGACGGGGTTTTAAAAGACGGACTGGAAAATACAGACAACCCGACAATTAATACTATCGTAGTAACGCCCTATTATAACACCGCCTATTATAATTTAAATATGCCAGAGGAAGAGTTTATTGAAAAAGATGTAAACTGGTTCCGCCTGAGGGATATCACTATAGCCTATCAATTCAGTAATAACCTGAGACCCTTTAAAAAGGTTATGAAGTCTCTAAGCATTTTCGCCACCGTTACCGACCCTATTTTGTTTACCAACTATACTGGCGCTGACCCTCAGGTTAATGGAACAACTGCAGGCTCCAGAGGTGTAGGAAGTTTTGGATTTGACTACGGAAATGTTGGAATGCCAATAGGCATCAACTTAGGTCTTAGAACCAGTTTTTAAATTAATCCCAACTTAAAATCAACAAAATGAAAATATTTACCTCCATGATACTATCCGCGGCTATGTTTCTAACAGGCTGCAGTAAAATGATCGACGACGCCTATCTTAGTCCCAATAGCTACTCAAAGGTAGAACCAGAAACCTTGCTTCCTCAAATCATTTCGGCGATGGCAGGAAACTATGCAGGCCATGGAACATTAAATGACGCCCGGTATATCGGGGCGTATATACAAAACTTCTCATTTCATTTAGCGAACAGTACTTTCGATGCCATGGGCTATAATAACGGAGTTGGTGATGTTGCGCAATCTACATGGCGCATGCATTATTATGATATAGGACAAAATAACCAACGCATGATGGAATGGGCCGCAGAAGAACAAAGATGGGGTTTTGTCGGAATCGGTAAGGCAATTGAGGCATGGAGCTGGCTGGTGACTGTAGACTATTATGGAGAAATCATTGTAAAGGAAGCTTTTAATACTAACCTGACAACGTTCAACTATGATTCCGAAGAGGAAGGGTATAACAGGGTCAGAGAAAGAGCGCTCGAAGCATTAGAGAATCTCAACAAAGCAACAGCAGATCCTAAACTGGCCGAAGCTGATCAATACTTTTACGGTGGAGATATTGAAAAATGGAAAAAGTTCGCTAATGGTGTTTTAGCCAGGTATTATAACCATTTTAGCAATAAGGCTTCCTACAAACCGGATTCGGCCATTTATTACGCTGACCGGGCGATGGCTACAACTGCCGAAAACGGTTCAGTAAAATTTGCGGCCACAGCGCTCAGCCAAACGCATAACTTCTTTGGCCCTTTCCGGAATAATTTAGCTGGAACCACAGTAGCCAATCCAACCGGAATAAGACAAGCAGCGTACATCGCTAACATGCTAAATGGCTCCAATCCTGAATTTGCTGGGGTACCGGATCCAAGAGCCTGGTATATGTTAAGGGGGAACAGCAATGGTACCATTGTAGGCGTAACATCTGGTGCTGGTCAAAACGCATTGGCGTCTGCCGACAGGCCCGAAAATTTTCACGGAATAGCACAAACCAGTAATACTGCAAATAATACAGTTCCCTCTAACGATCAGAATTGCAGGTTCATTTTTAGAAACAACTCTCCGATACCTATAATGACTGCTTCCGAAATGAAGTTCATCAAGGCGGAAGCAGCATTCAAAAAGGGCGATAAAGCTACAGCTTTACAAGCCTTTAAGGAAGGAATAGCATTGCATTTTGATATGTTGACTACCGTATACAACACGGCCATACCAGCTGGCAAAGAAATCACCTCTGCCAATCGGGATGCATACCTGAACAATCCAGCAATTGTACCTATCGATCCCAATACCCTTACTTTAACCAAAATCATGATGCAAAAATATATTTCCCTGTTTGGGCACGGTATCCTCGAAACCTGGATGGATATGAGAAGATATCACTATACGGATATTGATCCGGTAACAAACGAACAGGTTTATAGGGGCTACACTCTTAATATAAGATCTGCAGTGAACCAGCCCTCTACCGGAAATCCAAACGCATATGTATATAGGTATTATCCGCGTTTCAATTCAGAGAACGTGTGGAACCAGGTTTCTCTACAAAAAATTGGCGCAGCCGGAGAAGGTAGCCAAAGTTACCATACTAAAACCTTATGGATTGTACAACCTTAACATCAGCTCAAAATTTATCTAAAAGATATTGTATGAAAAAAACATTTATAGCAGTTCTAATCGCCGCCCTGATGTTTGGTGCCTGTAAACAAGACGCGTCAGATATTTTGAAATCGACATACGACACAGATATCAGCCAATTTGCCAGGCTTAAAATAAATTACGCATCGGTGAAGCGGGCAAATCCAAGTTTTCAGATTAAAATCAACGAAACAAAGGTAAGCGGACTAATTACCGCCAGATATCCTTATCCTGGAGGGGGATTTAACACCGGCGGTTTAAGTACAGGTGATTATTTAGCTGTACCAGTGGGTACTAACAAAATAAAGATAAGTATTCCTAATGTAGGTACGAGCAATGATTCTATTACGTTTTACGACGGCTCCATCAATCTGCCAGACCTTGGCCACTATACTTTTCATGTAACTGATACGGGAGCCAGCATGAAAACGGCCCTTTTTAAAGAAGATCTGAATATGGACCCGCTGGCTCTGCCCAAATTCAAAGTGGTCAATCTAATGCCAAATGTACCGGCTATCGATCTTTATTTCGGACCAACGCTTTTAGCATCAAATATTACTTATCTTAAAAGTAGCCCGGAGTTTTCAATTGATACATCTCAGACAAACAAGATATGGACTGTGAGAGCTGCCGGAACGGGAGCAACTGGCGTCGCAATTGCTACTTATGATGGAGCAAATACCGTGAATACAGGAAGAAAATACACCGGTTTCGCAATGGGTTACAGTGGTCTGGCAGGAACAACCGAACCCAGGCGACCATTCATTTCATTTTTCTACACCAAATAAGATAGACTAATAAAATAATTGCATACCCCCAAGCGCAGATATATTTGGGGGTATTTTTATGCCCCAATAAGTTCCTGTTACACAATACAACCCTAAGTTGAGCTCGGCAACATCTTTATTGAAATAAAAAAAATGCCGCTTGGCGAATACCATATATATGGTGTCCGAATTCTATAAGACAGAAGTTTGATTTTAGGCAATCTGATCGTCGTCAACGGTGCCAAAATCTGTTAGCTTTTTTGACGTGGTGCCGCTTTCAACATGGCTATTGGTATATCTTACATTATAAAAATCTAGGATTTGCTCCAGGTAAAATGATCGAGTAGTTCATGGAGATTCCGGAAATATTTCTTTCACCCACCGTGTCTTATAACTTCCAGCTTGATTACGAAAATCCCTTTTGCATCAGCCATCCTAATGCCGTTTACTGTCAATGCCGTGTATACATAGTTATTTGTAAGACGCAGGTTCGGTGTTGCAGATCGGGCAGGATATGGCCATACCAGGTTGTTCAATAAGTCAGCCGCTCACAAATTGTAATTGTAATTGTAACGCCTCACTCTTATATGATGACAATTAATGCTATCATAAAATTGCATTTATAAACAGATCGCACTTTACATTACCATCACCCAAAAAACAAATAACTCACCGCCACCGCTGTAATAATACCCGCGAGATCTGCCAGTAGCATAGCGCTTACAGAATAGCGGGTATTTTTAATACCTACCGCACCAAAATAAACGGCAATGATATAGAAGGTAGTATCAGCCGAACCACGGAATACGGACGCCAGGTTGCCGGCAAATGAATCCGGGCCGTGAGACTTTAATGTATCAATCATCATAGCACGGGCGCCGCTCCCGCTGAAGGGTTTGAGGATGGCAGTTGGTAAAGCGTCTACAATACGGGCATCTCCGCCGAAAAAAGCAAATAAAGCTTTAATGCCTTCCATAATAAAATCAAAAGCGCCGCTGTTACGTAATAAACTGATCGCCACCAGTAAACCCACCAGGTACGGAATAATTCTGATGGCCGTTTCAAAGCCGCCTTTAGCTCCATCTACAAAGGCATCAAATATGGGCGCTTT
>JBQGCI010000257.1:0-6285 GCA_052038405.1 Acinetobacter pittii | reverse complement strand
TTACCCACTACCAGCGTTTATTAGATTATATCGTTCCTGATTTCGTTCACGTACTATATAATGGGCAGATTGTGAAATCGGGCACCAAAGAATTGGCTTACGAGCTGGAAGAAAAAGGCTACGATTTTATTAAGAGCGCTTTAGTGTAATAATCTGTCACCCTGAGCCTGACGAAGGGTGCTTTTTAAATGTTGTGGTTCGTCAAGCTCACCACGACAAAAAGTTGATGATTTTTAATGGACACAATTACTTATTTTAAAGAACGTTTTGAACAGCTTCAGGCGAACCCTGTAGATACGCACATCAAAGTCCTGAGAGATGGGGCGTTCTCTGAATTTGAACAAACAGGCATTCCTACTGTAAAACATGAGGAATGGAAATATACCCGCATCAATGATTTCTTCGGTAAAGATTATCATTTCACCACTGATTTAAAAGAGCAGTCTTTTACAGTTGCCGACCTGGAACAATTACAATTACCCGGTCATGAGGAAGCCAACCTGATTGTATTTATCAATGGCCATTTCCACCCCGAGCTATCCCATACGAGGTCTGAAGAATTAGAAATAATCTCGTTGCAGGCAGCAGCCAGTCATGCCCGATATGGCTCCATTGTAAAAGAGCATCTGGGGCATAGCGCCTCCTACCATAAAGATGGCATCAACGCCCTCAATACAGCATTTATACAGGAAGGTGTATTTGTACATGTATTCAGAAGCAAGGCAGCCAGTCATCCTATTTACCTGTATAATATTACAGATGCCCGCAGCGGCAATATTTTCGCTCAGCCCCGAAGCCTGGTGCATGTTGCAGAAAATGCGCAGGTACAAATCGTAGAAACATTTGTAACAATCGGCGCAGATGAAAGCTTCACCAACCAGGTTATTGAACTGGTAGTGGAAAATGATGCGGTACTTGATTTGTACAAAATTCAGAATGATGAAGCTAATTCCAAAGTAGTAAGTACCACTCATGTGCACCAGGTAGGTAAAAGTGTAGCCAACGTAGTTACCGTTTCCTTAAATGGCGGATTGATCCGCAATAACCTGAACATGGTAATGTCTGCAGCGCACTGCGAGGCCAATATGTTCGGATTATATCTGGGAGATAACCAAACGCATATTGATAACCACACCGTGGTGGATAATCGCCAACCTCATTGCCTGAGCAAGGAATTGTACAAAGGCGTATTGAATGGTAATTCAACCGGTGTTTTTAACGGTAAGATATTTGTACGCCAGATCGCACAGAAAACGAATGCTTATCAGAGCAACCGTAATATTTTATTATCTGACAATGCAAGTGTTAACGCGAAACCTCAATTGGAAATTTTTGCCGACGATGTAAAGTGTTCGCACGGTTGTACAGTTGGAAGCCTCGATGAGGATGCACTTTTCTATATGCGTTCACGCGGTATTGAAGAAAAAACCGCTACGGCGCTCCTGCTGCACAGTTTTGCACTAGATGTGTTGGAGAAAATAAGGCACGAAAATGTGAGGACATTCGTGGAGGAATTGGTGGTAAAGAAACTGGATTTATAAATTTTAATGGTCATTAAGCGAAATAAGAAATCAAATATTTCTTGATGTTGTTTTGATGACATGGAAACCGGGTCATTATGGAAACAGCAACTACAAATGCAATACCTACTTTTGATGTAGCAGCTATACGGAAAGATTTTCCCATTCTTAACCGCGAAGTAAAAGGGCATCCCCTGGTATACTTCGATAATGCGGCTACTTCTCAGAAACCGCAGTCGGTTATTGATGCATTGGTACATTATTACAGCTTTAATAATGCCAATGTACACAGGGGCATTCACTCCCTGGCAGAAGAAGCTACCGCAGACTTTGAAGCCACAAGAGATGCGGTCAAGCATTTTATTAACGCTGCCTCCCGTGACGAGATCATTTATACCCGTGGCACCACCGAAGGGATTAACCTGGTGGCTTACACATGGGCGAGGCAGAATCTGAAGCAGGGAGATGAGGTGATCATATCCGGAATGGAGCATCACTCCAATATCGTACCCTGGCAGATAATATGTGAACAAAGCAATGCCCGGCTGAAAGTAATTCCCGTTAATGATAACGGAGAATTACTGATGGATGAATACGCGGCTTTGTTAAATGATCGTACTAAACTGGTGGCAGTGAACCATGTGTCTAACGCAATGGGAACCGTAAACCCGGTTAAAGAGATCATTCAGCTGGCTCATGATAAAGGCGCAGTGGTGCTAATCGATGGAGCGCAAAGCACCATGCATCTTGATATTGACGTACAGGAACTGGATTGTGATTTCTTTGCATTCTCTTCCCACAAATTGCTCGGTCCTACCGGCATGGGTATTTTATACGGCAAAAAAGACCTCCTGAACGCGATGCCTGTTTTTGCAGGGGGCGGCGAAATGATCAAAGAAGTGACATTTGAAAAAACTACGTACAATGAGCTGCCTTACAAATTTGAAGCAGGCACGCCCAATATTGCAGATGCCATTGCTTTAAAACCGGCGATTGATTACATTAATAAGATTGGTAAAGATAATATCAGAAAACACGAGGACCTGTTACTGAACCATGCTACCGGAAGGCTTAGCGCTATTGATGGCCTCCGGATCATAGGCGATAATGACCATAAAGTAAGTGTGCTGTCTTTCGTTATCAGCGGGGTACACCCGCAGGATGTAGGCATACTTTTGGATAACAAGGGTATTGCGGTAAGAACAGGACATCATTGTGCAGAACCTTTAATGAACCGGTTCTGCGTGCCGGGTACGATAAGGGCTTCTTTTGCTTTGTATAATACAATAGAAGAAGTAGATAAATTAGCGGAGGGATTAATTAAAGCAGTAAAGATTTTAAGATAAAGCTGAAGATGGCAAATACTATAGAACAAACAGAAGCCGGAATAGTGGAGGATTTTTCTCTTTTTGATAGCTGGGATGATAAATACGAATACATTATTGATCTCGGCAAAAAGCTCGCGCCCCTGCCCGATGAGCATAAAACAGATATCAATAAGGTAAAAGGATGCCAGTCTACTGTTTGGCTGGCTGCCGATTACCGGGATGGTAAAGTATATTACCAGGCAGACAGCGATGCAGTTATTGTGAAAGGATTGATCAGCATGCTCATTCGCGTACTAAGCGGACATACACCTGATGAGATCTTAAATGCCAATATGGATTTTATTAATAAAATTGGCATGACGAGCCACCTGGCGCAAACGCGCTCCAATGGCCTGCTCGCAATGGTAAGACAGATGAAAAACTATGCGCTGGCCTTTAAGAGTTTAAAGTTTGATGCTTAGTATTGAACTTAAATTTCTAACCTTAAACATTAAACTTCGATAAATGAACGAAGAAGCAATAAAAGAAAAAGTTGTTGAGGTTATTAAAACCATCTTTGATCCAGAGTTACCGGTGAACATCTTAGAGCTGGGACTTATTTATAAAATAGAGGTGAATGAGGGTGGAAATGTTTTTGTTTTGATGACCCTTACTGCACCGGGTTGCCCCGCTGCTCAGTCATTACCGTTGGAAGTAGATGAAAAAGTAAGGGCAGTTGAAGGTGTAAGTGATGTATTGGTAACTGTAACCTGGGATCCACCATGGAATAAATCAATGATGAGTGAAGTGGCGCAATTAGAACTTGGTTTTATGTAAATACTCGATATGAAAATTACTGCACAGGAAGAATATGGCTTAAGAATACTAATTCGTATAGGATCTTGCAAAGATCGTGATGGTATGAGCATACCCCAGTTGAGTGAAACCGAACAATTAAGTCAGCATTATATCGCGAAATTAACGCGGTTATTGCGTATGTCTAACCTTATCCGGAGTACTCCCGGCAATAAAGGAGGTTATGTATTGGCCAAACCTGCTGATCAAATCGTCATTAAACAGGTGCTGGAGGCTTTAGGAACACCACTCGATAAAGAATTCACCGATGAAAACGGAGCTGTCATGCGATTTTGTACGAGCTCGGTAGACTGCTCGTCCAGGTCGCTTTGGCAAATGATACAAATGACTGTGAATAATTTGCTGGAGCGGATCACTTTGTTCGACCTGGTGAGCCAAAATGAAGCGCCAAAAACTATTTTTGATGCCTTGGTACCTGAATTTCTTGAGAAAAAGTAATATTTTTCTTTATACAATACAAAACTCTCTGAATATCAATAAAAAAATATTTAAAAAAAACATCTTTCTTTGGGTTACTTCTTTGTCTTTTGGGTATTAATCTTCAAATTATAATTTTAAAACAAAAAAGACAATCATGAAAAAATTATTCGCAATTGCTTTGATCGCTGTATCTTTCGCAGCTTGTAACAGTGCTGAAACTAAAACTGAAGAGGGTGCTGAAGCTACTGCAGATTCTGTAAACGCTCAGGTTGAAGCTATCGCTGATTCAGCTAAATCTTCTATCGACTCAGCTACTGCTACTGTAGATTCTGCTGCTGCTGCTGCGGTTGATTCAGTGAAAGCTGCTCACTAATTGAAGCAATTACCATTTAGCTATAAAGAGGCCGGTTGATTCATTCAACCGGCTTTTTTTGAATTAATCTACCATCGGAAGCTGGATATAGAAAGTAGTACCTTTATTTACATCTGTTTCAAAAGTTATTTCACCCCCCGCCTGCTCAACAATGGTTTTGCACATAGCCAGTCCGAGGCCCGTACCCGACGTTTTAGTGGTAAAATTCGGTGTGAATATCTTATCCAGCATTTCGTCTCTGATACCTACCCCGTTGTCGCTCACGCTTACATAAACCCTGTTTCCTTCTATCCTTTCCTTTACCGTCATTTTGCAGATCACATCTTCACGCGCGGCTTCTATGGCATTTCCAAACAGGTTGGTGAACACCCGGTTCATATGCGTTTTATCAGCAAAAACATTAATGGCCTGAGACAGAGGCTGCCAAAGCAGGTCTACCTCCGGATTTTTACTGTAAATAACAATTAATGGTTGTATAACTTCATGCAGGTCAAAAATCTCGGTTTTAACCTGGTTGATATTGGCGAACTGCGAGAAGTCCGCTGCGATCTTTGAGAGGTGATCGATCTGTTCTACCAGGGTTTTAGACACATTAAAAGTAAGCTGCTGTACATTGGGGCTGTCGTTATCAATAGCACGTTGCAGGTACTGCAGGCTCAGCTTCATGGGTGTTAAAGGATTCTTTATTTCGTGCGCTACCTGCCGGGCCATTTCGCGCCACGCTTCCTGCCTTTCCGACTTAGCCAGGGCATCGGCGCTCACCTGTAGCTTGGTTACCATCTTATTATATTCTGTCACCAGGCTTCCTATCTCATCATTTTTCTCCCAGATGATCATTTCGTTGTGCTTCGACAGGTTTACCTGCATCAGCTTGTCCTTAATAAGTGCAAAGGAATGCGTGATGCGGTTCGTAATAAGTAGGGCAACCAATCCTGTAATCAAAAAAATGAATGCATTCAAATTGATCAATGTAATTAAAAACCGGGATATTTCTTCATTCAATACTTGCTCAGAAATGAAGTATGGTATACTCAGGTAGGCATAAAAAGAGCCGTCCTTATTCCTTAACGGGGCATACATATTAGTATACTTGCGATCCAGTATTTTCTCTTTTTGTGTATGCTCAATATGACGCAGCTTTTGTAAATAATAAAATGCCCGCGGATCTATCTTCGAACTTAGCACACCATTATCGTATAAATCGGGATGACTGGTAGCCAGCAGGTTTCCCCTGAAATTGTAAAGATTCACATCTACGCCATGTATATCAGCAACACGCTTCATGATATCTTCCAGCCTTTGAGAATTTAAAGAGTCGGCCTGTTCATACACCAGTGATCCGATTTCGGTATGCGACTGCATTTCATTAAGCATGATACTCATGGTTCTACCCAGGTGCTCGGAGTTGGAATCATCAAAGCGCTTGGTAAAAAACGATATGGTAGCTACGCCAATCACCAGAAACGACAATAGCGTAATTAATATAAATGTATTATGTATTTGCCCGCGAATGCTGGTGGAAAAACGGATTTGTTTTTTTAGTCGCCCTTTATTCAAAGCAAAATTGAGCAAATTGGATACCAGCTGTATTAAAGCCACCAGGAAGAGAAAGGCACAAAAAATATAGGAAAACAGGGTGATCGTTTCCAGAACTCGCTCATTTTTGCGTGTCATTACAATAACTTTATCATGGCCGGCCCGATACCACAATTCGCTGTAACCATTATTCTCTCTTAATTCAAAAACCGACTTCGGTATTTGGGAAGTAACCAGTGTTGATGTAAAAGGA
>JBQGCI010000256.1:0-1524 GCA_052038405.1 Acinetobacter pittii | reverse complement strand
ACAAGATTATCCGGCACACTCGAATCGTTGATCATCATCGGATATTCCATATCAGCAAATCCCTGAACCGCTGTCATCGTCGGATATGGATAGGTGACACCGGGCCAGTTTTTGGAAAACCAGTCGATACAGTATTGCTGCCAGCCAATATAGTGTTCAAAGTCTGGCGTTCCAGCAACGTAGCTGGATTGAACACTCACCCGTTTGCTTCCTAAGTCGACACTTCCACCATCCCAGATATAATTATCACTCACACTGAAACAGAAATCAGGAACATAAGCGGCTTTAAATTTCCAAGTATTCCACGCTTCCTGTGCTGTCACTTTTCGAGCTTTCATCTCAGCATCTGTAGCAATATGTATTGGGGTATCGCTAACTTTTGATTTTTCGAAACGTTCTAAAATAGGTTTCTGCAATACTTCTGCGGCATTTGTCAGCTCACCTGTAGCCCAAACCACGAAATTCTTTGGAACGGATATTTCAAATTGATAATCATTGAAACCATTGTAGAATTCCTGTCTCCCATTATGTTCCAAAACATCCCAGCCATTATAATCGTCGTATACAGACACTCTTGGATAAGAATAAGCACAATAAAAAGTAGAAGCATTTAACAAACCGTCACGGTCGCTTTCTACAGATAAAGGGTATTCCCAGCGGATCTCCAATGTTGCAGTGCTTACCGGAAGGATCTTCTGTCCAAAATCACCTAGTTTGACGGTCCCCCAATCTTTACTGTTTACATCGTAGACCTGGCCATTCAGTTTAAAGGATTTAATCTTCAATCCCGAAGTTAGGTAATCGTCTGAAGCGTAGGCCGCACGTACGGCATTGGGCTTGTGTACATTGTTGACAAATCGTATAGCCAGCCGTTTCAAGGTATCCGGGCTATTATTGCTGTATAAAATGGTTTCTGTTCCACTGACCGTTTTTGTGGTAGGATCCAATTGAACCTGCACATTATATTTGCCAAAATTCTGCCAATAGTTTTGCCCTGGTTCACCCGTAGTTGTACGCGTGCCCTTTTCTATCGCTTGCTTAACATTTCTTGGGGTATACAATTCTTGTGCATGAACAGTTCCAGTCAATAAAAGCAAAGTCAATCCGTAATTAATTATAGTGCGTCTTATCATATCCTTGTTTAAATAATCAAACTAAGATAAATTTGCTGTGATTTGCAAGTTTAATTCTCCAGCTCCGCCAGAAAAATAAACTTCTTCAACACAATACCGGATTTGCATTTGTTCAAAGATCAAAAAAGGCAGGCTCCGAGTACCTGAGAAAACATTTTAATTTTTTTTACGTTTAGTTTTAAGATAAACCCGAATGTATGCATCAACTTCTACGTTATAACGATTTCTTCCGATTCGCTTTTTTAGGAATGCTTTTTATTTCAATCCCAACGTTGCTTTCTGCCCAAACCGATGCAAAAACAGACTCTCTTGCAGAGTACAATCATCGTCGCGATTC
The DNA here is from genome assembly GCA_052038405.1 of Acinetobacter pittii. Taxonomy (GTDB): domain Bacteria; phylum Bacteroidota; class Bacteroidia; order Chitinophagales; family Chitinophagaceae; genus Niabella. The sequence goes on along the minus strand of JBQGCI010000256.1, from coordinate 54 downwards.
TATCCTTGCCAGTCAATATGATATATCTGACCTCATTGGAAGAATAATACATCC
>JBQGCI010000255.1:0-2462 GCA_052038405.1 Acinetobacter pittii | reverse complement strand
ATGCATAAACGGTGATGAGGTATCTATGGGCTGGACCGTCATTCGGTGCTGCTCCTGCGTATCCTGGCGTCCCCATATCTGTATTGCTCTGGGTGACCTGTGCAGGCATGAGCTTGTTGGAGATATTTCCGGCATCAGACTTCAGTTCGGTAATATTTAAAGGAATGTTAAAAACCACCCAGTGCCAGAAACCACTGCCTGTAGGCGCATCAAGATCGTACATGGTCACGGCGAAGCTTTTTGTACCTTCTGGAGCATTTTCCCAATAGAGTTGCGGAGATTTGTTCTCACCGGTATAGCCCATCCCGTTTAGATAGTGCTTGTTGGTAAACTGCCCACCCAGTTCTTTGCTTTTAAGGGTAAATGTTTGGGCGAATGTGGCTGTGGTTGTGATAACAGCCATCATTAAGGTTAAGAATGATGTTCTCATTATTGATCTGTTTTAATTTGTTAAATGTCTTGTGATTAACACTTAACAAAGTTACAGACCTAAATTCGTGATCTTATAGAGCTAACGATTCAAAAAGTGTTGCTGGAAGCTCATTCTGAGAGTTGGTATTGTTTAGGGGTGACGCCATAAACTTTTTTAAAAGCCTGTACAAAGCTGGATAAATTCTCATAACCCAGATCCTCGTAGATCTCACTGGCTTTTAATCCTTGCTGTTTCAGCAGTTCAGCGGCCTTCTGCATGCGGGACTTGAAAAACCACTGTTTGGGAGCGTCATTAAAAATCTTGGTGAATTTTCTCTTGAATGTCGAAATGCTCATGTTACAGAGAAAGGCCAATTCTTCCACGGTTACGCCACTGTCCATATGGATATTTACGATTTTTCTGATCAACGCATCTTCGTCCCACTCTTCGCACAGTGATCTGAAAGAGTGGAGTAGGGATTCGTCCTGCTGTATAAGATACATCATAAGCTCTTCAAACTTCAGACGCAGAACATGATCAGAATTTAAATTTTTATTGCTTAGCGCAATCTGCAGACCGGCAATAAAGTTGTCGATATAGTCATCTTTCTTAAATGATCTCGGTTCCACTTCCAGCTGATGGTAGTTCTTTACATCAAGATCTTTTGATGCCGGGTAGCTGTTAAAGAACTCTTTGAAGACTTCTTTGCTCACAAATAACAATACACTTTTATACTGTCCGCCCTGAGCCAGTTTCTCACTCATCAGGCAATTGCCGTAAGGCAGGAAAAAGAATGAGGTATTATCAATGCCTAGTGTTCCGGATGCATAGCTGACCACCTTTTCACCTTCCATCAGGAAACTGAACAGATGCCAGTCCAAAACGATGCGGGATTTGATGCTCTTTTTTTTAGATTCATAAGAAAAAGCAAACACCTTCCTGTCGGTATTACTCTGAGAGCTTATACCCTTTGGTAGTATGAGTTCTGCCATAGTAAGGACGTTATATTTCTAATTAAACGGATCTTTCTGAATTACAAATTTTGTTAAGATGCGCTGTGGTCATCCAAATACTTCTTGACCGCAATCACATCCTGGTCACCGTAATGAACGGCTGCTGATTGAAAGTCCTGTAATGCGAGGTTTCCCATGTCCCTTAGTATATTCTCCTGTTTTGCCAGATTAAGGTCTTTGGCAAGATGCTTGAGTGCAAAAGCAGCATTATAATTTCCACTGGTGAGGATATCGCCCTTGGCTTTTAAAAAGATGTTGGAAAGAGCGCTGTTGTTAAGCAACGTTAAAAATTTATCAAGTTCGATACCTTTAGATTCTGTTGCCAATACCGCTTCTGCAAATCCCTGTGTAAAAATGGCCAGCAGGCTGTTGATGATGAGTTTCAATTCATTTCCGGAACCTGACGGTCCATAATAATGATGCAGTCGCTTACATTGGTACAGGAAATGACCTGATAATTCTCAAAGGACAACAGGATTTCTAACGCCTCCCTAATGTTTTTTTCATCTTCGAGTACAAAGACTGTTTTCATAACGTTTTAATAATTAAAGAACTAAGTTTTCAAATATACAAATAGTGTGCAAATACTAATAAGCGCGGAATGATAAATAACAGCACTTCGGTTTCAGCATAGTACAGAATTTCGATTTGGTTTTTATGTTTACACATAGATCTTGCTTTCTTTTAACATGATGTGTTGCATCTTCTCCAGTTTTTTCAGGTGACGAATTACGGTCTCGACCCTGAGTCCGAGCAATAACGCAATATGAGCACGGTTATAAGGCACCATAAGCTCGTATGGATCTTCCCGCCGGAAGTATTTCTTCATATGCCCGAATAGTTTCATTAGCTTCATTAAAGGATCAGTAATAGCAAGGCAGGAAGAAATGATATACCTGAAATGAAGCCTTTCAGCAGTATAAGCACAGAATGGCATTATATAATTGCGGATCTTTGCGGAGCATCTCCAGGAAAATTGGTTTTGCAAGACGGTAAATTGAGCTGTAACCTTCGGAAATGGCATTTATTGCATAATT
>JBQGCI010000254.1:0-13729 GCA_052038405.1 Acinetobacter pittii | reverse complement strand
GTGCCTACAAATGATTTAGCTACCGAAAAGGAAGGAAAAATGTCAGAAGAGTCAACAGCGCCGAAATACTTTTCATATAAAATGCTGTCATTCCTGATCACCAGGAAGCCATAGGTTAAACTGTTTTGCAGGTTAGAATCGAGAAATGACTTCAGAGGAAATTGCTCCTCATCTGAATGAAAAAACCGGAAAGGCTGGTTGCTTTGGGATAGCGCGGCGGCTTTAAACTTCCCCAGGTCCTTTAATTCAAACTTTCTGAATCGATAAGCTTTAACCACGTAACAGGAAGAAAAAACAAAAGAAGCCAACAAAATGTATAATACCCTAAGTGTCATAACCCTGTATTAGCCAATACCTATAGTTGAAAAATCTGATCCATCAACACCCATTTTTCCCCGGGCCGGGCAAAAGGCAGCGCCTGTTGGTATTTCCACATCAGAGCTTCCCATTCCTGCACTTTAGCATTGGCTTCGTCAAATGCCTGCTTTTTCTCGAAAGAAAAATCATCATTAACTTCCATGATCATAAACAACCGGTTTTCGACGCGGTATATCTCCATATGTTCTATGCCTGAAGCCCGGATGCTCAAGGCTATTTCAGGCCAGATTTGTTGATGTTGTTGCTCGTATTCTGCAATTAAACCCTCATCATTTTTCAAATCGACTGTAAGACAATGCCTTTTCATTATTGTTGTTTTATAAAACTATCATCCGGCTCCCTCTTCAAAACCAGTATCGATCTTCAGATTCCCGCCATCGGCTGCTGCTGTTGCCAATTCATCGCAGCGGTTATTAAAAGGATTATCGGCATGCCCGCGCACCCAATGTATTTTAATATTTAAGTTTTTCGCCAACTGATGATACTGCAACCACAAATCCCTGTTTTTTTTCCCTCCCTTAAAATCTGTTCTGATCCAGTTTCGTAACCACCCTTTGGATATAGAATTCACCACATATTGACTATCGGAATAAATGACCACCGGTACCTGATTGGTTTTCAATGCTTTTAAACCTTCTATAACTGCCGTCAATTCCATCCTGTTATTCGTAGTACGTCTAAACCCACCAGAAAGCTCTTTACGATGTCCTTTGTACATCAGAATAACCCCATAACCACCTGGTCCGGGATTCCCCCTCGCTGCCCCATCTGTATACATAATTATTTCCTGTTCCACGGGGACAAATATAAAGCAGACACGTTCAAACCTGTAGCAGAAAAAGGAAGACGGATGTGAAATACGACAAAATACATGTATATTTGTGACAAATGACATGATATGAAAAAGAATGTCAAAAAATATACTCCCAATATATCTGCCAGCCAGGCGGAAGAACCTGCGGCTGTTTATCACATCATACCCAGGTATGGCCGGGGGGAAATACTGGTTAAAGATTTCACCTATAAAGATTTTAAAAAAATACTTAATAAAGGTCCGTTTACTTTGGGCGAATGGTCTGATATGCTCTTTATGAGTGAGCGCACACTACATCGCTATGCAAAAGACGACGGGGGGTTTAACGGCTTACAAATAGAACGCATTCTGTTACTGGAGATTTTGATCGATGCGGGTAACGACATGTTCGGGCGGGAAGGTTTCAAAAACTGGTTGCAAAGCAAGCCCTTCTCCCTCAACGGAGCAATGGTTAAAAACAAATTAAATACTCACAACGGCATTCAGGAAGTTATTGACACCCTGGGAAAAATGCAGCACGGTATCTCAGCATAATGATGATCTACAGACTGGTTCGTTCGGAATACCATGACGACCTTTCGGGTTACGGCGCCTTCTTATTTGGCGGGCGCTGGAATAATAAAGGCCAGTATGCCCTTTATGGCGCAGAACATATATCCCTGGCCGTTTTAGAGATTGTTGTGAACTATGACCGAGCAACGGCATCACTGCTCCCTTCTTATCACCTTGTAACGCTATCGGTTCCCGATGATGAAATTATTGAAATAGACCGCTCGGCCCTGAAAAAAAAATGGAGTGAGGACACGGACTACACGAAGTATATTGGTGATGAGTTTTTGCAGTCTAAATCTGACCTGGTTTTAAAAATCCCCTCTGCGGTTATACCCGAAGAAAACAACTATTTGCTCAACCCGGGGCATAAAAATTTCAAAAAGATAGTTATAAGCAGCAGCCAACGTTATGACCTCGATAACCGCCTGTTTTAAACCTACTTTGCGTCAAACCAAACCGCTGCTGTAGCATCCCAGGATCCGCTATAGTTAATAAACAGTTCTTCACCGGCTTTTATCTTCCTTACTGTTTTGATAGTAATGGTATTTTCGTTGTAGTCCATTTCATAATCACAATTACTCTTATAGGAGTGATTATAAACCGGCACCCAACCTAAAGCCATACAGCATTGACCCGTGCCATCCCCCCATTCAAAAATATAATCATGTAAGAGGGTTTTATCCAGCAATATCCGTTCTTTGGCAGACATCACTAAAACCGGCGCAATCTCTATAACCGATCCTTTTAAAATATCCTCGGAGGTAAAAACTCCCTTTCCCATTTCCGCTGTTGGGGCTATATATAAACAGTGAGCTATCAAGTAAACTGATTTTTGAACAAAAATAATTATTCGGCAGGTGTATTGCAAACAAACAATGCATCAAACATTTGGAAACCAGGTTGATTATCATGAAGAATGCTCATATATTAATTTATCAAAAAATACGTATAATGAGTTTCATGCATAACTGAAGTTCGTAAATTTGGCGAATGCAATTGGAAGAAGAAAAAACGTCCATACCGGCACAATTTAAAGCAATACTGGAATTAGGCAAGAGATCTGAAATCAAAGAGTTTCTTGACGACCAGAATATTAGCGATGTTGTGGACCTGGTATACGAATTTCCCGAACATGAGGCGCTTATTATCGCCAACATGTCGGTTCACCGGGCCGTGAATGTCTTCAAATTACTCGAAGTTCTGGAGCAAAAAAGCATTATACAGGGATTGCCGCCCAGTTATACTGCAGCGCTATTAAATGAGCTGCCGGCAGATGACCGAACCGACTTTTTGGAAGAACTTCCGTCCAACGCTGTACGGGAGCTCATTAAACTGCTGGATCCGGAAGAGAGGCGGGTTACCCTGTCTTTACTGGGCTACCCTGAAAATAGCATCGGGCGTTTAATGAACCCCGATTATGTATATGTTTATTCGCATAACACGGTGGAAGAGGTTTTTGGTATTATCAGAAAATACGGCAAAAACAGCGAGGCGATCAACGTTATTTATGTCATTAACCAGGCAGGCGAGTTACTGGATGATATCCGGATCGGTGAATTTATTTTGAGCGCTCCGAGCACGAAAGTAGCGGAGTTAATGGATGAAAGAGTGATATCATTGAAGGCTTATGACGACCAGGAGTCGGCCGGCGAGATCTTTAAAATGAACAACCGGGTAGCATTGCCGGTAGTAAGCGAAAGCAATAAACTACTGGGCATTGTTACCATCGATGATATACTTTGGGTAGCTGCTGAAGAATATAGCGAGGATATGCAGAAAATGGGGGGAACCCAGGCATTTGAAGAGCCCTATCTTGATATTCCTTTATTAAGACTTTTTAGAAAACGTATTCCCTGGCTGGTGGTTTTGTTTTTAGGCGAAATGCTGACAGCTACTGCCATGGCTTTTTTTGAGGATGAAATTGCCCGGGCCGTTGTTTTAGCATTGTTCATTCCCTTAATCATAAGCAGTGGCGGGAACAGCGGATCGCAGGCCTCTACGCTGATCATACAGGCAATGGCCGTTGGAGAAGTGTATATCAGCGACTGGTGGCGTGTAATGCGCCGCGAGATCATCTCCGGAATTTTGTTAGGTACTGTTTTAGGTATTATTGGTTTTCTACGCATTTTTGTTTTTCATGTAGTAACGCCTTCTTTATATGGAGCACATTGGCTTCCATTGGCTTTCACGCTGGGCCTAACGTTACTGGGCGTTGTACTTTGGGGCACGTTATCAGGAAGCATGCTCCCGATATTACTTAAAAAAATGGGAGCCGACCCCGCTGTAAGCTCAGCCCCCTTTGTAGCTACCCTCGTGGACGTAACCGGGTTAATTATTTATTTTTCTTTTGCTTTCATGCTGTTAAGGGGCACATTACTTTAACCCATTGCCACAATTTGGCACACATAATGCAGACATAAGCATCGTTTCTGCGCAACCGGTTGTGCAGAAATTTAAAAACCTTATTTTCGTCCTTCCTAAAAACTTTATACTATGTGTGGCATTGTAGGCTATACGGGTACCAGACAGGCATACCCCGTTATTATTAAAGGACTGAAGAGATTGGAATACCGCGGATATGACAGCGCGGGCGTGGCTCTCCAGCAAAAAGACGACGTTACCATTTACAAGAAAAAGGGCAAGGTTGCCGATCTGGAAGAAAGTATCGGAACCAACAATGTGGCAGGAACCACGGGTATAGGCCATACCCGCTGGGCTACTCACGGTGAACCTAACGACAAAAATGCGCACCCTCATTATTCGGCTAGTGGCAAGATAGCCATGATACACAACGGCATTATCGAAAATTATGCACAGTTAAAATCTGAACTATCCAAAAAGGGATACCATTTTAAAAGCGACACAGACACGGAAGTTCTTTTAAATTTCATCGAAGAAATAAAAACCAACAACGACTGTACTTTGGAAGAAGCTATCCGTATAGCTTTAAAACGTGTTACGGGCGCTTACGTTATTTTACTGATTGATAATGAAAATCCGGACACCATTATTGCAGCACGCAAAGGCAGCCCGCTGGTTATTGGTGTGGGTAAAGGAGAACATTTTCTGGGCTCAGATGCCTCTCCCATGCTGGAGTATACGAAAGAGGTTGTTTATGTGAATGACTACGAATTAGCAATAGTAAAGCCCGACGAACTTATTTTAAAGAACCTGGGCAATGAAAAAATCACCCCTTATGTACAAAAACTCGACCTGGAACTCGCTGCAATAGAAAAAGGGGGTTACGATCATTTCATGTTAAAAGAAATTTTTGAACAGCCTACTACTATTTATGACTGCCTGCGTGGCCGCCTGGACGCTGCAGCAGGAACCATCACGATGTCGGGTATACAACAATATGCAGACCAGATTATCAATGCCAACAGGATTATTATCATTGCCTGTGGTACCAGCTGGCATGCGGGTTTGGTAGCCGAATACATTATTGAAGATTTATGTCGGATTAATGTTGAGGTGGAGTATGCATCCGAATTCAGGTATCGCAATCCTGTAATTAATAAGGGCGATGTTATTATCGCCATCAGCCAGAGTGGAGAAACAGCCGATACTTTGGTAGCCATAGAAAGCGCGAAGGAAAAAGGCGCGATTATTCTCGGAGTAGTAAACGTCGTAGGTTCCTCTATAGCCCGTGCCTCTCATGCGGGAGCTTATACCCATGCCGGCCCGGAAATAGGCGTAGCTTCAACCAAAGCGTTTACCGCCCAGTTAACGGTGCTGATGATGATTGCCTTAAAAATAGGCTATATGAAAGGTTCTTTATCGAATGAGCGGTACAGAAGATTATTAAATGAGCTGGATGCCGTTCCTGAGAAAGCAGCCTGGGTATTAAATCATCATGAGCATATAAAAGCAATAGCCGAAAAATACAAAGATGCCCGCGACTTTTTATACCTGGGACGCGGTTATAACTTCGCCATTGCTTTGGAAGGCGCGCTGAAACTTAAAGAAATTTCTTACATACATGCGGAAGGATATCCGGCAGCAGAAATGAAACACGGTCCTATTGCACTGGTTGATGACAATTTGCCTGTGGTATTCGTAGCTACAAAAGATGTTTACCATGAGAAGGTGGTGAGCAATATGCAGGAAATAAAAGCCAGAAAAGGAAAGCTGCTGGCTGTAATCACTGAAGGCGACGAAATATCAAAAAGCATCTGTGATGACGTTATGATCGTTCCTGAAACGGATGAAGTCATAGCGCCGCTTATCAACGTTATTCCTTTGCAGCTACTCTCCTACTATATAGGTGTAGCAAAGGATTGCAATGTGGATATGCCGCGTAATCTCGCCAAAAGCGTTACCGTAGAGTAGCGCCGCCCGCTCATTTAAACCGAAATTTCTTCTTCATACACCTTCTGCCGTACATAAATGAATCAGATAAAAAAGCACAAAGCCGACCAACTGGGATACAACTTTATACCTGCAACATTTTTACCGGAGGGCAAAGATGAATACTACTTAAGATTTCAGCAAAATGCGGCCAATGATTACAGGCCGCTGACCAAGCAGGAAATCACCATACTTCAATCAAACCGCAACAGGTCCGGAAACTGGGATGATGTCCTGGTCAGGGATGGCATAGATATACATCTCATCGAAGAATGCACTTTTTACGGATTGGTTCGTATAGGAAAGCTGGAGCAGTATTTCCTGGAATTCAGTGAAGTGAAATTTCCTGTAGGGTTGTACCACAGCCAGATTGTAAGCTGCGATATAGGCGACAACGTGTCTATCAGTAATGTAAAATTTTTGGGACATTATATCATAGATGACGATGTAATTATTGCTAATGTAAATGAAATGAGCTGCACCTCCCATGCTAAATTCGGAAACGGAATATTGAAGGAGGGTGAGCATGAAAGCGTTCGGATATGGATGGAGTTGTGTAACGAAAATGGTGGCAGAAAAGTACTGCCCTTCGATGGTATGTTGGCCGGTGATGCCTGGTTATGGACAAAATACCGGGGCGACCAGAAGCTCATGCAGGCCTTTCAAGAGTTCACGGAAAAAAAATTCGATGCTATACATGGATATTATGGTACCGTAGGCAAAAGAACGGTTATCAAAAATACCCATATTATTAAGGATGTAAAGATTGGCGCGGATGCTTATGTCAAAGGCGCGAACAAACTGAAAAACCTGACGATCAACTCCAACGAAAATGCCAAGTCTCAAATAGGTGAAGGATGCGAAATGGTAAATGGTATCATGGGGGTTGGAAGCCGCGCATTCTATGGGGTAAAAGCGGTGCGATTTATCTTATCTCCTTTCTCCCAGGTAAAATATGGAGCCAGGCTAATTAACTCATACCTGGGTGAAAATGCTACCGTTTCCTGTTGCGAGGTTTTAAACTCTTTGATTTTTCCCGCCCACGAGCAACATCATAACAATTCTTTTTTGTGCGCAGCTTTGGTAATGGGCCAAAGCAATATGGCAGCAGGGGCCACCATTGGTTCCAATCATAATTCGAGAGGCGCTGACGGCGAACTTCAGGCCGGACGCGGGTTTTGGCCGGGCCTTTGTGTTAGCCTTAAACATAACTCGAGGTTTGCATCGTTTGCCATGATAGCAAAAGGTAATTATCCTGCTGAATTAGATATACCCTTTCCATTTGCCCTTATCAGCAATGAAGAAAGTACGAATAAGCTGGTTATCATGCCCGCATACTGGTTTTTGTACAATATGTATGCTATTCAGAGAAACGAAAGAAAATTCGAAGAAAGAGATAAGAGAATTGATAAAGAGCAACAACTAGAGTTCAATTGCCTGGCACCGGACACGGCAAACGAGATCTATAAATCCTTGCAACTACTGGAGCTATTCACCGGAAAAGCTTTTTACAGGGACAATGAAATGATAGGCAGCGATGCCGAATTTATTATTAAAGGAAAGTCTTTACTGGAGCATAATTCGCCAATAGTAGCTAAATTGAATGTAGTTGCTTCCGGTTTTGAAAACTCCAAAAGGGAAGTACAAATTATTAAGGTACAGCAAGCCTATAATGTTTACAAACGCATGCTTTCTTTTTATGCCGGAAGTGAAATCATCAAATACATTAGTGAAAACAGCTACGATGGATTTTTTGAACAAATTCAGAACAACCAGCGCTCGGGAGATGTACAGGAGTGGGTTAATGTAGGCGGACAGCTTATCGCAAAAGACCAGCTAGACGATCTTCTGGATGGTGTAAGAACCGGAAATATTACCGGTTGGGATCATATACACCGGTTTTACTTAGAGCAGGGACAACAATATCGCAGGCAAAGAATGTTACATGCTTTTTCCCTGTTGATGAAGATTGAAACGCTATCCTATGATAAAGCAGACATCAGCTATCTTAAAAATCTCATCCGGGAAACTTTAGCAACAAAAGAGTGGATCACTAAAAGTGTTTATAACTCGAAAGAAAAAGATTATAAGAATGCGTTTAAGAATATGGTGTATGATACCAAGGAAGAGATGGAAAGTGTACTAGGATCTTTTGAAAACAATACGTTTATTATTCAGCAAAACGAGGAATTAAGTGCATTTAAAGACCAGGTAAACACACTGCTTTAACCTCAACATACGATCATTAAACGGCCTTGGCTTTGAACGACCAGGTGATGGTAAATCGGGCCACGAGTTCACCTGCCGGGTTTTTGCCCTCCGAATAAGCGGTTAAAATCTGCGACTGGCCCTTTTCGACAGCTGTTACAATGGCCCTTTTGAAGTCATTGCCATCGGTGCAGGTAAATTTTGTTAGGCCGGTGGCCTTCTTAAAGTATTCTGCTTCCATTTTTACAACAAGCATTGAAACCGCAGGTTTTCTTCTGTAAACATGTGCCATTGCCAATGCGCCCGTACTCAGTTCCGCCGCCATAGCCAAGCAGGCGAAGTAAGTAGAACGAAATGGATTTTGGCTGAACCATTTAAAAGGAACGGTAACCTCGCAGGCATCCTGCGTTAAGGTTTTCAGGCGTACACCGCTGAAATAGGCCGCCGGCAATTTCCTTAACAGAAAAAATTGAAACCTGGAAGAATTAGCCAGTTGAATAAACTCATTTGCAGTTTCCATAGCTTTAAAGATTCCTATAAAGTTAATACATAAATATAAAAACGCCACCAGCAACTGGTGACGTTCACGATCTCAATTAAATAACTTTTACAATGTCCATTCAAACGGTATGATCAAACGGGCTGTGAAATTACGTCCCATATTAAATACGCCCACTCTACCCGTAACAGGGTTCGCGTCGGTATATTTTAACCGGCTCAGGTGGCTTTGATACCCTACATCACCAATGTTCTGCAATCCCACATTAAAAGTAAAGCGCTTTTTATTAGCGATTTTCACGTCCGCGCCTAATCCGGCGTTAAACAACACATAGCCTTTCGTGGCCGTCTCGGTTTCGTAACCAGCAAAAAAATTGTTTTGCGCTGCAACAGCATTCATCTCAACTTTTACGTATAAACCAGAGAATAGTTTTAATACATCTGCAAACTCACCTCTTAATTCGGTTAAAACACTTGCCGGCGCTATAAGCGGTAAATTGTATGATCCATCAACCGGATCTAAAAATCTCCCTCTCACAAAGCTGAATGTATTTTCAAAATGAAGCCAGTCCAGCGGATGTGGATGAACGTCGAAGCGGGCTTCTACACCCATTAATCTTGCACTCTGCTGGTTGAATTGAAAAGTTGGAATCCCATTGGTGAGTGAGTCTGATCCGTTGCTGGCTAATAACCGGTTATAAAAAATATAATTACTGATATGATTAAAGTAGGGTGCTACGCTGATGTCAATGTGATTCGTAGTAATCTCGATACCTGCATCGATAGCAGTCGATATCTCACTCTTAAGATCCCGCGCTCCTATTTCATAGCGGTTGGTTCCCTCATGGGCACCGTTTGCTGCCAGTTCTGACAAATTAGGCGCCCTGAACCCCCTTGCCATATTAGCTTTAAGAGAAACATGATCGCTAACAGCATGTGTTGCTCCCAGGCTGGCTGAAATATTGGAAAAGTTTTTAGAAAATGCCTGGAACTGTTCATTGCCTTCTTCATCATTCATAGTTTTGCTGCTGAGACTTCTGATGTCATAACGCAGCCCTCCGCTAAGGGTAGTTTGATTCCAGGTTTTTGAGGCAACACCGTAAATACCCAAATCAAATAAATTATAGTTGGGTATGATTGCCTCAGCTGCTTTATTCTTATTTTGTTGTCCCATTCCGTTTACGCCAAAGCTGGTTTTCCAGCTACTCCAATCAGGAATATGATAGGCCAAATTATAATTAACCGTCCTTAAATCGAAATAAGCGGAAGGTGCTCCTGACGCTTCATGATGATGTTCATGATCGTGTTCTTCCTCCTCATGATCTTCTTCTCCATGATCGTGTCCGAATTCCCTGCGTTGATTGCGTTGAAAACCAGCCAATGCCGTGATCCTGCCGCCATTTGCCAGCGAAAAGCTATTATCCAGAGCAATCTTAAAATGCTGCACCCGCTGATTGGGATCCAAAGGAGTTCTTCCTTTAGTGATATTATTGCCGGGTACTTCATCATCATACACAAACTGACCGGCTTCATTTCGCTCCCCCTCTACCATTCCCATGTGTTGATCAAAGTGAGACATGATCAGGTGCGAAAATCCCCACCGCTTGTTGATACCGATATAACCGCCGAAGTTCTTTTCGTTAAACCGGCTGTTTAATACATTACCGTCATATTTGTTGTGATAATCCCCGGCTGTTTTAATGCTACCATAAGCATTCCAGTTGAAACCGTTGATATTGCCGGCTACGTTTGCATACTGACCGAACATACGGTTATTGGCATTCACGGTTGATTGTATGTTGGCCTGTATCGTTTTATCTGCAATTGGGGTATTGGTTAGTATATTAATCACACCTCCGATGGCATCACTACCATACATAAGAGAAGCGGGTCCCCGTAAAATTTCGATCTTCTGTACGCTATACTCATCTACTTCCAGTCCATGTTCATCACCCCATTGCTGGCCTTCCTGCCTGATACCGTCATTAATCGTAACCACACGATTATAACCCAGTCCCCGGATGAAGGGTTTGGCTATTGCCGGGCCGGTAGTGACAACAGAAACGCCCGCTTCTTTCCCTACAACGTCCAGGAGATTATTTCCAACTGATTGCTGAATATCTTTTTTTGAGATGATAGAGACCTGAACAGGTGTAAACTTCAAACGTGTAGCTGAAGATACTCCGGTAACAGTAACGTTTTCATTTTCAACAACGGAACGGGAAAGAGAAAAATTTTGGGTAGTTTGTCCCTGAACCGCGATAATCTCAACCTTAGATCTATAACCTATATAAGATATTTGTATCGTTAATCGTCCACTGGTAAGGCTGTTGAATGCATACCGGCCTTCAGCATTGGTAGTGGTTGTTAATCGCAGATCGGGTATAGAAATAGTGGCACCAGCCAACGGCGTCTGGGTTGTAAGATCTGTTACAACACCTGACAAACCAGCCTTCTCATTGTTTGCTGATAAAATATGAGTCGCCAGTAAAAATAATATAGAAAGAAAATGTTTGAGTTGCATAACCTGATTGATTTTGAATACATATAAACACAAGGTCTATACGTTACCATATAGATTGAAACAGCCTACTCCCGGGAGTTGGCAGAAAGAGAAATAAGCGATACTAAAATCAGGTTAATGCGGGTGGGCCGCGGTGTTGCGTGTGTTCGGATCGCAGCAGCACCCAATCGTTCACTGGGATCTCGGTGTAGCGTTGAAGAAAAATATCGGGGCTTAAAGAATAAATTACCTCGGGCTCCAGAAAGGGAGAGAGGCCCTCGATGTTTGCAAATCCGCAACTAAATTTATATGCGGTAAGCTGAACTTTTCCGGATTGATGGTGTAAGCAGGCGTAATCGGTATGATTAGCAAAAAGCTCATGAAAATATAGCTTAGGCGAAGTTCCTGTTGCAAAAGCCAGTAACAAGACTACTGCTACAACCTGTTTTATACGGAATATTCTATACAAAATTGAAACTATGTTGCAAAGATAGTGTTTTCAGTACATAAACACTACAGGTGAAAACAGAGTGCTGAGCGTGTATTATTCCACTTTCAGATTTAGCACAATATTGTCTTCTAATATTCCTTCCAGTTCATCGCCGGGGAGTGTTTCGCCAACGCCTGAGGGTGTGCCGGTAAAAATCACATCGCCTATATTCAGAGAAAAGTATTTGGAGATATTAACCAGGAGGGTGTTAAAGCTGTAGATCATATTACCTGAGTTGCCCTGTTGCACCAACTCGTTGTTTTTGTAAAAGCCGAAATTGATATCTTTCAGATTGGGAAAATCGTTAACAGGCTTCCAATCGCCTAAAACAGCCGAATTGTCCCATGCTTTAGCTTTCTCCCATGGAAGTCCCTTCTGCTTCAGCTCGTTTTGAATGTCCCTGGCCGTAAAATCAATTCCCAGAGTTATGGCATCATAATATTGATGCGCATATCTTTTATTAATATAACGGCCATTTTTACATACCCGTAAAACCAGTTCGCATTCATAGTGCAGTTCGTTCGTAAACTCGGGATAATAAAAAGGCAAATGAGGTTTTAAGAGGGCTGTTTTGGGTTTGAGGAATATAACGGGCTCTTCCGGTACTTCGTTACCGAGTTCCCTGGCATGTGCCACATAATTTCTTCCGATACAAAAAATTTTCATGATATAAGGGTTTTCTACAAGATCAAAATCTTACTCGAATTCCAGATTGTTAATAGTATTCATGGCGGCATTGATTCCCTGTGTAGCAAATATTTCGATAGCTTCTACTGACCTGTCTATTTTTAGTTTGACTATGGGATCTTCCTGCTTCGTCCACTTTCCTAATACAAAATCCGCCTGCATGCCTTTGGAAAAATTGCTTCCTATTCCAAACCGAAGTTTCGGATAACCAACAGAACCTATTGCTTCCTGTATGCTTCTCAAACCGTTATGTCCGCCATCGCTGCCGCTACCCCTGATTCTTATCTTACTTATTGGTAAAGACAGATCGTCTAAAATCGTAAAAGTATTTTCGAGAGGTATTTTTTCTTTGTCGATCCAATATTTGAAAGCTTTACCGCTGAGGTTCATATAAGTTGTAGGGCAAATACATATAAATATACGTCCTTTCCATTTTATATCAGCTACAAAAGCCAACCTGTCCTGCCGGAAAGTGCCGCCATGTTTTTGCACGAATGCAGCCACTACGTCAAATCCTATATTATGCCTGGTATGTGCGTATTCGTTGCCGATATTACCCAGCCCTGCAATCAAAAATTTCATGTTACACCATCAGATTTATAAAATAACTGTAAAATAGCAACTTACGTCAAAAATACGATACATACCTGCAAACCTAAATTTCTTTATAGAAATTTTTATTCAATTTTCAAGCCGATTATGGCTTTGGCAGATGGTAATGTTTAAGTAAGTGTATCAACAAGCATTCACGGAAGGGTTCAGGTGGCAGGGAGCCGGTATATAATTACCTACCTGCTGGTGTTGTTATTGATAGCTGTGTTGATGTTGGCCATTGATGTTGTGGTTAAGTGTGGATTATATACACAAAAAAGAATGCCTGCCCGGCTGCACAGACGGGGCAGCGATAGCGCAGGGTGCAGTTGCGGCCAGGTACGGACCATCCCACAGGTTTGGGTTCACCTATAGGCATAAAAAAAGCCTCACATTACTGTGAGGCTTTTAAAAAAGAATGGCAGCTACCTACTCTCCCGCATTGTGGTGCAGTACCATCGGCCTTAAGGTTCTTAACTTATCAGTTCGTTATGTGAAGACTTGAACACCCTTGGTATAACCAACATAAAAAGGTAATTAGTTTAATAGTTTACTTGTTAATTAGTTGATCAGGAGATTTTCCAGTCAACCAGTCAACGTTTCAACCAGGTAACCAACAATAAGATAACATATTGGAAAAATTAAAAAAATTAGAAGA
>JBQGCI010000253.1:0-5598 GCA_052038405.1 Acinetobacter pittii | reverse complement strand
ATCCGTGTAAAATTTTATGTTTTTATCTTCCCGGTTGCGGATCTTGGAGATATCGTCATAAGGATTTTTATCGGGTGTTACCACCTGACGCTGTTCCGATCTCGTCCCGGGCAGTTTGCTGTTCAGATCGGCCTTTGCATATTTTACCGTATCCAATGAAATGTCTACAGGTTGAATGCCATAAAACCAGCCCCGCCAAAACCAGTCCAGGTCCTCGCCGCTGGCATCTTCCATAGTTCTGAAAAGATCGGCCGGGGTAGGATGTTTAAAAGCCCAGCGACGGGCGTATTCTTTAAAAGCAAAATCAAATAACTCGCGGCCCATTATCGTTTCGCGGAGAATATTCAATGCCGTAGCTGGCTTGGTATAAGCGTTCGGACCGAACCCGATAATGTTTTCCGAGTTGCTCATCACGGGCTCCAGTTGTTCTTTGGGTAATTTCATGTAATCCACAATAGCACCCGCCCAGCCTTTCTTGGTTGGAAATTTGTTGTCCCACAGTTCCTCTGTAAGATATTCAACAAAACTATTCAGTCCTTCATCCATCCATGTCCACTGGCGCTCATCGCTGTTTACGATCATAGGGAAAAAATTATGACCTACTTCATGTATCACTACGCCCAGCATACCATTTTTTACACTCTCACTGTAAGTGCCATCTTTCTCCGTACGTCCGTAGTTAAAGCAGATCATAGGATATTCCATACCGTTGGCAGCTTCTACACTTTGTGCTACGGGGTAAGGATAGGGGAAAGTAAAGTCGGAATACGTTTTAATAGTATGAGCTACTGCCCGCGTAGAAAATTTACGATAAAGCGGGTAAGCTTCTTTCCCGTAAAAGCTCATACACATAATTTTTTTTCCGTTGATCAGCTGGGGCATGGCGTCCCATACAAATTTCCTCGATGCGGTCCAGGCAAAGTCTCTTACATTGTCGGCTTTAAATATCCAGGTCTTTTTCCGGGCTATCTTGTTTTTTTCGGCTGCGGTGGCTTCGGCCAGCGTCACAATTTCCACGGGCTCTTTGGCATTGCGGGCCTGGTTGTAACGCGCCATTTGTGCTGAACTAAGTACCTGTGCATAGTTCTGGCATTCGCCGGTAGCGCCTATTATATGATCGGCAGGAACGGTTATTTGTACATCGTAATTACCAAAAGTAAGCGCAAACTCTCCGCGGCCTGTAAATTGATGATTTTGCCAGCCCTGGAAATCACTGTATACACAAACCCGGGGAAACCACTGCGCCATCGTATACAGGTTATTGCCGTCTTCGCTGAAATGTTCGTATCCGCCGCGACCGCCATATTTCATACGGTCGGTGATTTTATAAGACCAGTCGATTTTGATGATGTACTTCTGGCCCGGTTTTAAGGGAGTGGGCAGATCAACCCGCATCATGGTTTTATTGATGGTGTATTTCAGGGCCGCGCCATTCAGATCTGTAAGCTTTTTGATGTTTACGCCGTAGCCATTATCCCGCCTTCCGGTTTCTTCTTCCCGCGTTGCCAGCATATCATCGGTCATTACCTGCGGCATGCGGGACGCTGTTTGATAATTCGCATTATTGATATTGCTATGCTCATTTTCATCTAACTGGAACCAGATATACGTGAGCACATCAGGGGAGTTGTTGAAATAATTCAAAGTTTCGCTGCCTGTCAACAGGTTATTGGTTTCATCCAGCTCGCATTTAATTGTATAGTCGCAGCGTTGCTGCCAGTACTTCGGGCCGGGAGCTCCGCTTGCCGTTCGATATTCGTTGGGGGTCGGTAAAATGGTTCCCAACTGCTCAAATTTATTACCGTGATTACTGGTAGGGTTGTTTTGAATATCCTGAGCAGTTGCGGATAAGCAAAATGCAAGACCAGCGATGATACCTGATAGCTTTGACATATTTTATATTACAGATCTTTTAACCAGCTTATACATCATAAGTTGGTATGAGGTGCAGGTAAATATTGCACGATAACCGGATGTAACTCAAAAAGGAATTCTTTCTATACTCATTTTGGCTGCAAATAATAAAACAGCCAGCGATACTACGAATAGATAAATTCTTTGAGGAATTTTTGCCAGCTCCAGTAAAACTTTACCCAGCATAAGAACAATGAGTACCACCACCACCTGGCCGGCTTCCAGCCCAACATTAAAACCAAAGAGACCCATGCCCAAGGACTGGTCGCTGGCCAGCATCATACGTATGGAATTGGCAAATCCCAGGCCGTGTATTAAACCAAATCCCAGGGCCAGAAAATAATTAGCATTCACATTTTTAACCGGTTTCCCATTTAACATGTTCCAGGCAGCTGTTAATACAATAGTTACGGGAATTAAAAACTCTACCCACGTTGAAGATGCTCTTATCAGATTCAGAACACTTAATGCCAGGGTCAGCGAATGGCCGATGGTAAAAGCTGTGATAAGGATCAACACCTTTTTCCAATCGCTAAAGGTATATACCACGGCTAATGCAAGAATAAATAGTTGATGATCCAGGGCATCGCTGCTAACGATGTGCCTCCATCCTTCAATAAAATAAAAACTAAAATCGTTCATAACTGCCATTTCTCATGTGCCTGTACAACTTCTAAAGCTAAATTTTTGTCATAATACTAATTTCGCAAAATATGTCGGTGGTATTATTACTCAATAAATGGTTGCTGGGCCTGCTTTTGTTCAATGCAAATGTACATCCCTATCATGTAAGTGCTACAGAAATGGAGTACGATGTCAAAAGCCAAAGGGTTGAGATCAGCACTAAAATCTTTACGGATGATTTCGAAACTGTTTTGTCTAAAATATACAAACAAAGGACGGATCTTGCTAATCCTGAACTGAAAACACAGATGACGGTGCTGGTAAATAAGTATATTACTACGCATCTTACATTAAAGACGGGGGATAAGCTACTGCCGCTCAGGCTCTATGACTGGGAAGTGGATCATGAGGCTGTAATCATATATACTACGGCTGAAGCTACTGCATTCAATGTTAAAAATATCAGGGTAGAGAATACTATGCTCTACGATCTGTTCGATGACCAGGTAAATATTGTACACTTTATCTATAAGGGTAATCGTAAAAGTACTAAGCTGGTTTATCCGGAGACCAGGGTATTGCTGTCTTTTTAGGTGAGCCTGTTATCCATCTGTGTCAGTGCAGCACCGCCACTCATCACATTTTATTTCTGTTAACGATCTGCCCGTAAAAAAAATATTAAATTCAGCGTTTAAAATTTTTGCATGAGACATAGATTCCTTTTTTCTTGTGTGTTGGCATTGCTGGCAACACAGGGGTTTTCTCAAACAACTTCCACATACAATGCTAAAGAAGCATTTAACCCCCAGTTTTATCCTTATCCGGGAAATGAATACCGTAGTGCATCCGGGGAACCGGGTGTAAAATACTGGCAAAACCGGGCTGACTATAAGATCAATTGTACGATTGATACTGTCAACCATACGGTAACCGGATCGCAGGAGCTCATATATACTAATAACAGTCCCGATAACCTCAAGTTTCTGTGGTTACAATTAGACCAGAACATTTATCGTAAAGACTCACGCGGATCGGCTACCACTACCGCTTCGGGCGGGCGCTGGGCCAACAGCGGTTTTACAGAAGGGCAGGTGATTCAATCAGTAACTGTAGAAGTAAGCGGGAAGAAGTATACTCCTAAATTTACTATTACGGATACGCGCATGCAGGTGTGGCTGCAGGAATCACTAAAGAATGCGGGCAAAGTAAAGCTGATCATAGAATGGTCATTCGAGGTTCCGGTGTATGGAACGGACCGCATGGGGCGTTTGCAAACAAAAAACGGATGGGTTTATGAAATAGCCCAATGGTTTCCGCGCATGTGTGTATATGATGATCTCCAGGGCTGGAATGTACTTCCCTATGTGGGACAGGGCGAGTTTTACCTGGAGTATGGAGATATCGACTTTGCTGTAACGGCTCCTGCTGATATGATCATTGTGGGATCGGGAGAACTATTAAATGCTGCTGAATGTTTTTCACCTGCGGAAGCTTCCCGGTATGCTAATGCCCAAACCAGTGAAAAAACAGTAACGGTCCGTAGCGCCGATGAAGTGAGCAAGGGCATCAAAACTGCTAGGAAAACAAATACCTGGAAATTCAGGATACAAAATACCAGGGACGTAGCCTGGGCGGCGTCCAGGGCTTTTGTGTTGGATGGAGCCAGGATAAATTTGCCCAGTGGTAAAAAGTGTGTGGCGTTGAGCGCTTACCCGGTAGAGTCGATCGGTACCAATGGATGGCAGCGCAGTACCGAATTTACGAAAGCCTCTATCGAACACTATTCGCATAAATGGTTTGAGTTTCCTTACCCGGCGGCCACCAATGTAGCTGGTATTGTTGGTGGTATGGAATACCCTGGTATTGTATTCTGCAGTTATCGCGCCAGGGGCGCCGGGCTTTGGGGCGTTACCGATCATGAGTTTGGTCATAGCTGGTTTCCGATGATTGTGGGTAGCAATGAGCGTAAATATGCCTGGATGGATGAAGGTTTCAATACTTTTATTAATGATTTTTCTACAGAAGCTTTTAATAAGGGCGAGTTTCATAGCCCATCTAACGGGGATGCCGGCAGGAGCTCGTTTAGTGAAAACGTAGATGGTTTGTATACCATACCCGATGCGGTGCAACAGAGAAGCCTGGGTGTAACGGCTTACTACAAACCTTCGCAAATGCTGCATGCGCTACGGGATAATGTATTAGGCCCAGAACGGTTTGATATGGCTTTTAAAGAGTACATCAATCGTTGGGCATTTAAACATCCGTCACCATGGGACTTCTTTCATACGATGGAAAATGTGGCAGGTGAAGATCTTTCCTGGTTTTGGAGAGGTTGGGTGCTCCATACCTGGAAGATCGATCAGGCCGTTAAGAGTGTAACGTATAAAGATAATTTGCCGGCAAATGGGGCCGCCATAACTATCGAAAACCTGGAGCAAATGCCTATGCCTGTAAAGATACTGGTTACTGAAACAAACGGCAGGCAGCAAAGCATTCAACTACCGGTAGAAATCTGGCAACGCGGAAGTTCTTACACATTTACAGTGCCTACTACCAGTGAACTTAAAGAAGTAAAAATAGACCCGGATAACCAGCTTCCTGATTGGAACCGCGTTAATAATACCTGGTTGAAAAAATAGATTGGGATGTATTGAAGCATTGGTATAATTCAGAAAATGCGGCAACCTCACAGGCTTAACCTGTGAGGTTTTTTGCTTTCAGGACAATTGACACCAAGAAATTTTATGGAAAAATCTGCTGCCTGCTTCTCATTATAACAAAAGCACTACTATGGCAAACATAGAAACAAACCAAAGCCAAAGCCGCATACAGCGCGGCTTTGCGGGGAAGCAAAAAAGATTACCGTTGAAAATAGACATGACACCCATGGTGGACCTGGGCTTTCTGCTCATTACATTTTTCATCTTTACCTCATCAATGCATGAGCCCAAAGCCATGGACCTGTTTATGCCTGAAGAGGGTCCTGAAACACCCGCTGCTGCATCGGGTGCATTTACAATACTTCTGGATAAGGATGCGGGTGTTTATTATTACGAAGGC
>JBQGCI010000252.1:0-1654 GCA_052038405.1 Acinetobacter pittii | reverse complement strand
ACACTCCACTGGTGTTGAAAAACAAGCTTAATGAAACCGCTCAAAATAACTATATAAAAATAGCTCTCCAATCGAAAAGCGCTAATACTGCAGCAATTGGCGCCAAAGTAATTATTTATGCTAAGAATAGCATACAGTACCTGGAGAACTTTCCAGTGAGGGGTTACCAATCAAGCATGAATACTCCTATTCATGCAGGACTCTCCAGTAACCAGATCGATTCAATAAAAGTGATATGGCCTGGTAATCACTGCAGTTTAAAAAAGAATCCCGCAGCCAACCAACTCATTAGTTTTACCGAAGAAGAGCTGTCGGGCTCAGTTGCCAGTCCCACATATGCTAGTAAGGGACGCCTTATTGAAGATGTAACAAAAATTTCCGGAATAAACTTTATACATAAGGAAAACGATTTTGTTGATTTCAAAGATGAACCATTGTTGCCCTATCAGCTTTCAAGAATGGGTCCTGCACTGGCGAAGGCTGATGTAAACAACGACCACCTGGAAGATATTTTCATAGGCGGGGCCATTGGTCAATCCGGCAAATTGTATACTCAAAATTCTGATGGAAGCTTTGCTGAAAGCAAGTCCCAACCCTGGGAAATTGATAAGGAAAGCGAAGATGTAAATGCTATATTTTTTGACGCTGATAATGACGGGTTTCAAGACCTGTATGTGGTAAGTGGTGGAAACGAGTATGATGACGGGTCGCCAGAATATCAGGACAGGCTTTACCTGAACGACGGCAAAGGCGCTTTCCGGAAAACGCTCAACGCGCTTCCCGGTATGACAAGCAGTAAACAGGCGATCGCGGTTGCAGACATCGATGCGGACGGAGATATAGATATTTTTGTTGGCGGTTTCTGTACTCCGGGTAGCTATCCCTTCCCCGCCAAAAGTTATATTTTAAAAAATATCTCACAGCAAGGCCTTGTTCGCTTTGAAAATATTTCTCTGTCGTTAAATAATCAAATCGAAAATATTGGAATGGTACAGGCCGCTTCATGGGCTGATCTGAATAGAGATGGTTACCCTGAATTGTTGATTGGTGGCGACTGGATGCCACTGAAGCTATATTCAAATCAAAAAGGTTCAAAGCTTAATGATATATCGGCTGGTGCCGGCCTGGGCGATACGAATGGCTTATGGGCATCGCTGCTTATAGCAGACGTTGACAAAGACGGGGATTTAGACATCGTTGCAGGAAACTGTGGACAAAACAATCAGTTCAATGTGTCGAAGGAAAAACCAATGGATTTATACGCCTCGGACTTCGATAACAATGGCCGCATCGACGCAGTCCTTTGCTATTATATTGGAGACAAAAGTTACCCGCTGGCATCCAGGGATGAATTGCTGGATCAGGTAGTATCGTTAAAGAAAAAGATTTTGACCTACAAAGATTATGCAGATGCCGGCATAGAAACCATCTTTTCAACAAAACAAATCGAAAAGGCCACGAAATATCAATGTAAAGAAACCAGATCGATCATCTTTATCAACGACGGTAGTAATAATTTTTCGGCTGTTTCGCTGCCAAAAGAGAGTCAGTTTTCACGGGTCAGCAGTATCATACTCGATAAAATAGCAGGAACCGAAAAAATACTGCTGACCGGAAATTTTTATCCAAACAAAAATCAATTGGGCATGAGCGA
>JBQGCI010000251.1:0-2573 GCA_052038405.1 Acinetobacter pittii | reverse complement strand
CACACTTCCCCATGGAATCGCAAAGCCGTGCAATTGTCGTATTTAACTGCACCTGTCTGAATTCACTAACCATTCCCTCCTGGCTCCAGCGTTTTATTTGCTCACTATGCAGATCTAACAATGCATTCGGAACATTCTCTGCTGATATATTACAGGAGTTAATGTATGACTGAACACGTTCTGAAAAAGGAAGCTGCCTCAGCGATTCACCCAACGCGTAGTTCCAGATGATCTGCCTATTGGCAAAAGCAGCTATTTCCGCCTCGTTTTCGTCTTTTATAAATAATTGAACCTCCCTGATTAAGGATCTTGAATCATTCACGATGGCGCCCCATACAATACGGGCTTCCCACCAACGCTCGTATGATTGTGAGATACGAAAGGCCAGTAACAGCGACACAGCTGTGCCTACAATGGCCGGAATTGCAATGGGAAAGGTCAGGTCCTGCAATAAGCGGAAGTGATCGAGCCAGCCCACCAAAACAGCAAAGACACTAATGGCCAGTATTTCATATTGAATCTGCCTGAGAAAATACGGAATGGAAATTTGCCTGTTCAGCAACATAGAATAATTATTTTGCAATAATCATTTTCAAAAAAAATGCCACTTCCGGCGATAGAATTATCTTTATAGAAAATAACAATGGGCACCGTAGAAGTTCAAACCGGCAGGATCGTTTGCATTTCGTCACATATTATAACTTATGGCAATGCTGCCAGCAAAGCGATCACGAACCAGATACGGGAAGAAATAGAGACCATGTGGAACGAGCCTTTAGCCAACATTTTCTTCAACCATAACAGCTACCAGGTTCAGTTCAAAATAACGGCCGCTTATCATCCTTCAATTGAACCCGAAGAAATACTGGCAAATGACAACCCCCTGAATAACTATTTCCGGATCGAAGCGTTCGCCCCCGGGAATATTTCCTTTGTGGACGGGATCGGGTGTAACACGGGTTATTTTAAGCTCGAAAACCTCTGCAAAGGCTCTACTACAGCGGCACATGAATATGGACATACTTTAGGTTTAGAACATCCTTCCGATCTCGATCTCAGAGGCAGGGGTGTACCCGGCATTATGTATCCCCGCGGAACACTTGTAGACCCTGCGTTTCAATATGATCCCGCGCAACCGGCTGGCGCAAAAGGAGGAACCCTGCATCCTGTGTTTCGCAAAGTAACCCAACAGGATATTGACCTGTTAAAAGTTCACCGCCTGAATTTCTCGAATAATAGGGCGATCATAGGGGAATTTAGCAGTGTTTGGCATACTGATCACAAGGATATCGATGTTGGCTTTGCTTAATTGATTTTTTCCTGTGGTATTACCGGCCTTTTCCGGTAAGTTGCATAAGTGCTGACCTAAGGGTTGGATAGGAAAAAATGAATCCTGCATCCTGTGTTTTTTGGGCACTCACAGTGGTGCTCTTCAACACTTCTATTGCCATTTCGCCCAGCACTGCTTTAAGGGCCCATTGAGGCACCTTCATCTTTACATAGAAAGGGCCATTCGACATCCCGGCAAGCGTTGTAACCAATCGCCTGTTGCTGACAACCTCGGGAGCCACCGCATTATAGCTGCCACGGTAACTATTTTGTTCTATCGAATCGATATACAATTGCACCAGGTCGTGTATGTGTATCCAGCTTATTATCTGCTCCCCGGAACCCAGTACAGTGGCAAATCCGAACTTTAAGGGCTTCTGAAACTCCTTCAGTGCACCACCGTCATTACTTAGCACAATACCAGTACGAAGATGCACCAGGCGCACCCCTGCTAACGTTGCCGGTTCGGTAGCCTGCTCCCATTGATAGCAGGTTCTTCCGAGAAAATCATCCGCAGGTAAATCGTTCTCGGTGAAAGGATTTAGATTAGGAATTTCCGGATCAGCACCATACCATCCGATGCCCGAAGCGCTTACCAAAGTTTTGATACGATGCTTCGATCGCTGTAAAGACTTCACCAGCAGCTCACCGCTTTTTACACGACTGTCAACAATCAACTGCTTTCTGCTGTCAGTCCACCGCTTTTCGCTTATATTGGCTCCTGCCAGGTGTATAATATGATCAGCAGAGGCAACAGCCGCGTCATCAATTGTTTGCTTCTCCACATCCCAGTAAGCATACTGGATATTGGGATCCCTGGTCCCCTTTTCACCCCGCGTCATTACTATAACATGATACTTCCTTCTTAAAAGCTCTTCCACCAACACATTGCCGACCAACCCCGTGCCCCCGGTAACTAATACAGATTCCATATCCAATTAATTTAATATCCCAACAAAATATACGTGATTAAGTTCCAGGAGGATTGCCCGGCAACTTTTTTAAAGCCAGTAATGACAAATACCATGCAATAAAAGCAGGTAGCAAAAACCCCCGCTTCGCGGGGGTCAACAACTATAAAACTAAACCAAACTCCACGTGAATTTCCACAGGATCTAATCTGGTTTTTTACCATCTAAAAAAGTATTGATGGTATTGATCTGGCCATGGTTTTGATCATCTGAAGAAACCTCAAATTTGCTGTAATAACTTTCGATGTGAGAGGTATTGTTTTTCAACTCCAT
>JBQGCI010000250.1:0-1670 GCA_052038405.1 Acinetobacter pittii | reverse complement strand
CTTAGAAAACCTACTGTTAAGGGAGAAGAGATAATGGTGGACGTGAATATTTTTACTTTTCTTTTAATATTTAAATATTGAGAAGCATCCAGCAGGAATATTTTCAAATGTCCGGGAACCTTTCCCTGGCCCTGGCTACGCAATTTGTACATACTTTGCATACCTATTACCAGCTTGACTAAAGGTAATATTAAAAAGACCACATAGCTAATGGCCGCATACATCATAATGGGCTGAGAGAACCGCATATTGCTGACCCATTTTATGACACCCGGCACCGAAGGCGTATTGGATAAAGAAATGAAGAAGGTTGCACAAAAAGCAATAAGGCCGGTAAGGAGCCCCGCAAAACTGATATTACTTAACTGCCCGGCTGATAAGCGTTTGTAAAAGCGCGTATAGCCTAAAACAAGCAGCCATATGAAGCCGGTTTGCCAAACGCTGCTAATAACAGCATTACCTAAAGCAGTTAATACCGGTTGCAGGCTTTCGTTCATGGTTCTATTTTTTCTTTAAGTTGTCAATCAAAGATTGTATCTGGTCTAACTCTTCCTCGGTAACCTGCTGGCTGCCCAAAGCCTGCATTACCAATTGAGTTGATGACCCCCCAAAGAGGTTGCCGATAAACTTATTCAGTAAAAATTTCTGGGTATTTTCCTTGTCTGTCGCTGCTTTGTACACATGCGTTCTTGCTGAATCATCTCTGTTTACCAGTCCTTTGTCATTCATAATCTGCATGAGCTTAAGGGTGGTAGTATAGCCTATATCTTTCGCGGTAACCAGTTCTTCGTGCACTTCTCTCACCGTTGCCTTTCCTTTTTGCCAAAGCACCTGTAAAATTTCCAGTTCACTTTCCGTTGGTTTGAATGTTTTAACGTCTGCCATACACCAAAATTTTAAGCAATTTACGACTTCTTTCGTATAATTAACAAGCCCTTAAAATTTTCTGATTTTTTTTAACAGTTCCGGCAAAGACGGTTAGGGCGGCACTTAATCCCGGAGGATGGTGATCAGTTCTTCTATTTCTCTCAGCATATAGGCTTTGTCATCCGTTTCGTAGCATTTACCCAGGTCTTCCAATAGTTTTGCTATTACCTGTTTATTGCTTTGAGGCTTGAAATAATCGGGTATTACGGCTACTGAAAGTTTATTGAAATAGTTATACAGATCGTTGTGGCTGAATACCTGTCCTAAAGTTGGGTCAATAAAAAACTCTATATTCAAGTGCAACTTTTCGGCTTCCTTTTCAGTTTTGGATTTGAAATACGCCAGTACAAACTGGTTGGGAATGGGTAGCAACCTGATGGGAACATCCAGCAATTCGGTGAGCAGCAGGTAAAGTACGCCGTTGCATGTCTGGTTTCCTTTTTTAGAGTCAATGATGCTGGAGATGAGAAATTCGTTGGGTAACCGCGCCGATCCAAGCGAACCTTTTAGCCCGAAATAATTATATAATATGCTGGTAATAACGTTTACCTGTTCGAGAGGCGTGAGGTAATTGTTTAATTCGATCCAGATATTACGCCGGAGGCGTTCGATGTCCTGGATCACTTTTCCCGTGTGCAGATCGGGGTAAAGCAGTTTTGCTACCAGCAGCGCGCCTGGTATCAGGTCGTGGTGAGCTGCATTACTCCACCCTATAAAGTCGTTTTTAAGATCGATGAAATGAA
>JBQGCI010000249.1:0-1956 GCA_052038405.1 Acinetobacter pittii | reverse complement strand
TTTACCGGTCAATAAACGGTTGTACGATTCAAAAAAACCATAACGATCAGGCCATGATATTTAAAATCCACCCGGGAGCTATTGCTATGTTTTTTCTCCACGTATACCAGTACCTGATCAAAAACGATATTGGTACCAGGGAGCATATACTCACATCAAAAGGCAAAGCCTACACCCGCAGCTTTTTTAACTAAACGGGATATCTTTTAACGGCGAAGTTCACTTTGCCTGATATCAGCTTTCAGTTGGGTGCCCCGGGGACTTGCTGTATAAGACTTACAAACCACTATCACTTTTATCAATAGCCTTATTCACAAAATTTATACTTTTTGAGTATCGTTTCATTTATACTTTTTAGTACAAATAGCCTACCTTTGCAAAATGAACACAGACACAGACCAATTAGTAAAGCCCGAAACCCAGGAGGTTGCGTTTGATCCGATAGAAAGCCATGTAAACAGCGAATATAAATATGGTTTTGTAACAGAAATAGAATCAGAATCCGCGCCCAAAGGGTTAAGTGAAGATATCGTACGTTTTATTTCAGCCAAAAAGAATGAACCAGAGTGGATGTTGGAATGGAGATTGAAAGCCTATGCTCAGTGGCTCAAAATGAAAGAACCCGACTGGGCTAACGTTACGTTTCCGCCCATCAATTACCAGGACGTTATTTACTACTCTGCTCCCAAGCAAAAAGTAAAACCTAACAGCCTGGACGAAGTAGATCCGGAGCTGATCAAAACTTTCGAAAAACTGGGTATTTCTTTGGAAGAGCAAAAACGCCTGACCGGCGTTGCTGTAGATGCGGTTATTGATAGCGTATCCATTGCTACTTCGTTTAAAGAACAGCTGGCCGAATTGGGTATTATTTTCTGCTCCATGAGCGAAGCTATACAGGAACATCCTGAGCTGGTTCGCCAGTATTTAGGAAGCGTGGTTCCGGTTACTGATAACTATTTTTCTGCGTTAAACTCGGCGGTATTCAGCGATGGTTCGTTCTGCTTTATTCCGAAAGGCGTTCGCAGCCCGATGGAACTTTCCACTTATTTCCGTATCAATGCTGAAAATACAGGGCAGTTCGAACGCACTTTAATTGTGGCTGAAGAAGGCGCTTACGTAAGTTATCTGGAGGGATGCACAGCGCCCATGAGGGATGAAAACCAATTACATGCAGCAGTTGTCGAAATCGTTGCTTTAGATAACGCTGAAGTTAAATATTCTACTGTACAAAACTGGTATCCGGGTGATAAAGATGGTAAAGGAGGGATTTACAACTTCGTCACCAAACGTGGGATCTGCAAAGGCTATAAATCTAAAATAAGCTGGACACAGGTGGAGACAGGATCTTCTATTACCTGGAAGTACCCAAGCGTGATTCTCCAGGGAGATAACTCCATTGGCGAATTTTATTCGGTAGCCGTTACCAATAATCGCCAACAGGCTGACACAGGCACCAAGATGCTGCACCTCGGCAAAAATACGAGGAGTAGAATTGTAAGTAAAGGTATATCAGCAGGTTATAGCAATAATAGCTACAGAGGTTTAGTTAGAGTGGGTAAAAACGCATCTAATGCGCGTAACTTCTCTCAATGCGATTCTTTACTGCTGGGTGATAAATGTGGCGCTCATACCTTTCCCTATATTGAAGTAAAAAACAAAACAGGGATGGTTGAGCATGAAGCTACTACTTCGAAAATAGGGGAAGATCAGATCTTCTACTGTAATCAGCGGGGTATCGATACCGAAACTGCAGTAGCCATGATCATTAATGGCTTTGCAAAAGAAGTGATGAATCAACTACCCATGGAATTTGCTGTAGAAGCGCAGAAACTACTGGCAATCAGCCTGGAAGGAAGTGTAGGGTAATGTAAAATTTCACATAGGCTAATTAATCTAAAATTAAAATTTACAAATAAGTACTAAGATGCTGAAGATAAACAACCTGAGAGCAGGTAT
>JBQGCI010000248.1:0-12453 GCA_052038405.1 Acinetobacter pittii | reverse complement strand
ATCCCAGCAATTTTACAAGACATTGCTCTAAAATAAACAACATAGAAATTAGCCTCCCAGCTACCGGGGTCTTTCACCAGGATCATGTCGTAATACTTCTCAGCGCTTTCGCTATTTCCTGCTTCTTTGGCTCGCCTGGCTATTTCATAGAGATTTCTCAACTCTGACGACATATCAATTTTTACCACTCCCGTAACTTCCACAGTTCCGTCGATCATCATCCGTTTAGCTTCCTCTACAGAATATTTCACACCACAGGACTGGCATATGAATACGCCTTCTTCCTTCATAAAATTGGTGCTTTCGCACATTTCGCATACCAGGGCTTTCATTGTTTTATAGTTTTGTTTATAAAGTCGTAATGAAGACAGGAAACATATCATTCTCCATCTAACCCTACAAACCTAACTGAATACAGTAAGCCCTTTTTACGGGAAACCGTAACGAAACCCCTAAAAGGCTGGCCGGTTACTGAATGGTAATAGCGTACAATGACAGTTCTTTATTAAGCTGCATAAAATTGCGCTGAAAGGTTAGGCCCAGGCGTTTCAACAGCTTAATGGATTTTTCATTTTCCGGATCGGTAATGCCGGTAATAGTGGGGCTTACTTTTTGTTGCACCAGTTCGTTAAGGTATTTGCTGGCGGCTTCAAAGGTGTAGCAGTTTTTCTCAAATTGGGGTAATAGGGCAAATCCAATATCCGGGAACTCCTGGTTATCCCGGTATAAAAAAGTGACCAGGCCAATAGGTTGTTGGGTTTCCTTCAATTCAAAAACACTGTAAAAGAAATTTGGGTTGTCAATAATCTTCTGAATATATTTTTCAGCATCATCGGTATTGCTGATATTTCTATCCCCAATAAATTGTAACCAGCCGGGGGTGTTTACTAATTCAAGAATGAACTTGCTATCCGTTGTAGCTATCGGTCTTATTAAAAGGCGGTTGGTTTCTAATTGTTGGTACATAAGGGTTTGCTTTCACCATTGCCGGTGTTGCAGCAGCAAGATATAGCAATCTTTGAAGTATTTAATATTGGTTTGTAGCCGGCTCATTTTTCCACTTTTGTCTTGAAACAAAAGTGGAGCAAAAATTCAAGCCCGCCCGGACAACCGGTCGGACGGGGCTGTGAAAAAATTGGCTAAAACAATCTTGTAAGCCTAAACCCGCCAAACTCGCTCCATAGTTGCTGGCAATTATTTAGACTCTACGGGCTCGAATCCCGATAGGAGCTATCGGGAGTGGCTTTTTAACGGCTTACTTCAATTGTTTTTTAACGCCATTTTTTCAAGGCCGATATTGAATACAAATCGACAGCTTCCATTTGACGATCGATTGAAAACAATATGCCTCTGCTTCCTCATTAAGCATTTTGTTGTTCTAACCATTTTAAAATTAATTGGGTAGTTTCCCCCGGCTTTTCCTGCTGTATCCAATGGCCACAATCCAAACTAGCTATATCCAGGTTAGGAACAATATTTTTCAGGTTTTCAGATTGGGGAATGGTGTCCCGTTCACCATATATCATAAGGGTAGGCTGGTGAATAATGGGGGTTATGTTCGCCATAAAATGCCAGTTTTGATCCAGGTTTCTGTACCAGTTGATAGCTCCTGTAAACCCTGATGATTCGAAGGCTGCAACAAATACAGACAGCTCACTGTCGTCCATCAAGGGCTGCCCCAACGGCTTCTCCGCTCTTGCCAGATTGATCATTAACATGCCCGGCTCCGGTGGTGTGGGGGGCAGGTTTTTACGGAATAGGTTGCGAAGGAAACGGGATGCATTTTCATTCATGATAGCATCTGCTACTCCCGGTTGCCGGTTGAAGTGAACGAAATAGAAGTCTGCTCCAAAGATGGCTTCCATCAACTCAATCCATGGTTGTTCTCCACGCTCCTGGTAAGGCAAAGCCAGGTTGATTATTTTATTGACCCGTTGAGGGTGCAATAATGCCAGGTTCCAAACCACATTTGCCCCCCAGTCGTGACCTACAAAAGTGGCATCATTATACCCGTAGTGATCGAGCAGCGCAACGAGGTCGCCTGTCAGGTGTTCAATGCCATACTCCGTTACTTCGGCCGGGCGGGATGAATTGCCATACCCTCTCTGGTTGGGAATGATAACATGATAGCCGGCTGCAACCAATGCCGGTACCTGGTGACGCCAGGAAAAAGCATGTTCGGGAAAACCGTGACAGAGTACAATAGGCTTATTGGCATTTTGTTTACCAGCCTCGAAGACTTCCAGTTGCACACCGTTTATTGAAACAAGAATGGGTTGGGGAAAATGGGCTGAGGTAAACATTGAATGGATTTCGTTTGTCATTTTTATTCTTTAAAAGATTCATTAATGAGGCAAACTTATACCGGCCCAATGACAGCCTTATGTCAGGGGTCTACAATAAATTAATGGTATCGCTCAAAATACTCCTGCAAGGTCAATTTGTGCGGCTCAAATTTATCGGTCAATATTTCTAATTTCTTTATTCGGTCCAAACGAAAAAAACGGAATGCTGTTCTTAACCGGCAATAGGCAACGAGCAACCAATTTTCGGTGCTTAGTAAGGCAAAAGGCTCAATGTGCCGGATGGTGGTTTTGTTTTGCTCGTTAGTGTATTCAATTTTTGCGATACGAAAATTGGTAAGGGAAAACTGTAAGTCGGACAAATTACTGCTGTTTCTTTCCAGGTAGTTATTTTGGTCAAACCGGGTTCTTTCTGCAAGTAAGTTGGCTTTGTCTTGTATATTGTACTTCAAAACCGATTTTATTTTTTCAATGGCTTCCGTATAATCTTTAACGAATGAAGCATCCTTATTTTTAAGCACTAATTGCTCTGCCGTAATTAACGCATTGGCTTGCGCTTCTGTAAACATTACGGGCGGTACTCTGTAACCTTCCATTAGCGAATAACCTTTCCCCTCATCCGTAATGATGGGAACACCGGCCTGCTCCAGCGCCCTGATGTCCCTGTAAATGGTTCTGATACTAACCGAAAATTTATCTGCCAGTTTCGTGGCTGTTAAAAGTCGCTTTGTTTGCAGCTGTGTGAGGATGGCTGTTAGTCTTGAAAGTCGTTTGGTATCATTGTCGTTCATGGGTCAAATTTACGGTTTCGGTTGTGGTGTGGGGTGTGGATTAAAATGGCTTGCATATCAAAATATGGGCAAAGCGATTCTATTACACATTAATGATCGAGTTTTTGCCATTGCCATTTTTCGGCAGCAGGATATAGCAGTCTTTAATGAGTTTAATACTTGGTTATAGCTGGTTGGCTAAAAAAAGCCTATCTGGGATAATGCTGTCCTTAAAAACTTAAAAGTGTTTAAGTGTTGCGTCGATCTTAGTATGAAGAAGTGTTTTGCGTAGTTTGCTAACTGTAGTTGTGTCGGTATTGGTTGCAATAATGTTGAGATATTTGAGCCATGTCATTTCTTTTAATGTTTCAAATTCTGTTGCGATGTTTAAATGTTCATTAAAAGAGAGGTCTAATGTATCAAGCGCTCTAAGCTCACTTATTTCTCCTGGTAACGACTTCAGGTCGTTAAAGCGCATACTCAAGAAGCGTAACCTATGCAAAACTTTTATACTACCTGGAATTTTCACTATTTTATTCAAGGTTTCACCTTCGGGCTTGTCAGCACCTAATGCTGACAAAGGTGGATACATTGTAAAATTATTTCCTAATTCCAACGACTCCAGTTGAGTCAGGGAAAAAATACTGTCTGGAATTGCTGATAAGCCCTGGTTGGAAAGGTCTACTTCAGTGACTTTCGAATTGCTCTGGGAAGTACAACCTGTTAACGTAAAAAATATGATAACAATATAAGATCTCATAAATTGAAAGTTCATATTTTCTTCTTTAGCTTTTCGTTTAGTATTTGTACAATTACGCCCGTTCCAATTATTCTTGATCCTTCCCGAAACTCAAAGGCCATTCCTTCCTGTAACCGGTTTTTAAAATGATCTACTGCAATAATACGAATAGATGCCTCTACTTCTTCTCCTGGATTTACGACAGTTTTATCAATAAAAGTCTGTTCGCCGGAGGTTTGCATGTCGTCGAAATCGAACTTAATTTGTGGCCGGTATTTTGAAAATGCAGGAGTTTTGCGTCCACCTTCTGATGTATCTAAATATTTAAGATGTGCCAGGAAATCTATCTTTTCTAATTGCTTTTGATAATAGGTAATAATGTCTTCTATAATCTGATCAAAATCCGATTGCTGATCAACTTTTTGAGAAAGCCTAATCATTTCAACAAGGGAGCTTCCGGCCTCATATTTCCAGGCACTATTGTCAGAAAGATTAACCGGCTTGCTGTGGATTTTATCTGGTGTGAGTGGTGTACCAAAAAAATCTTTTGTTTCCTCGATGAATTCAGCAATGCTTATCTGACCCTCAGTGTCCCAGTCGTACATAGCGCGAACGAATAAAGATGCCATTTGCTTTATCGGATGCCCTGCCGGGTCAATGGCAATCAAATTTTCTAATTGATGGATGGTTGTAAGTGGTGTTTCGTTGTAGTACATGTACTCTTATCTATTAGCTGAAATACCTGTAATTTTGGTTGTTGCCGAATGATTAAAACGTTAAATAAGTGTATGAAGATAATTTGCCGTGTCAGTTAAACCGGCTTTTCTTAGCCTGGCCAGCACTTCGTATTCATCCAGATCGGGGTTTCTCCTGTTCACAACCAATTCTCTGAACGCTTTAATGGCCAGCTCTTGATTTAAGTCGATGATATCTGTAAGAAAGTCATCAGCCGATTTTACATCTACACCAAAAGAAGCCAAATAATCAAGGGGAAAATCTTTAAGATTATTGGTGACTATAATATTGGCATTACACTTTATGGCTGCTGCTAAAACATGACAATCTTTAGGGTCGGGCAATGTAAGACCTTTTATCAAGCCATTGTATTTGGTAACCAGCGCATCAGTAAAAGCGAGATTGGCCCTGGCTGTACGCCTTTCTGCTTCTTCTTCATTAACACCTTTGCGAATCATAACAGCTCTCCACTCGTCAAATACATGTGTACTCCATTTGGGCGTGTAAAGATCATAGTGCGCAAACCAAAATAACAGATCCCTTATCTCAACCGGATAAATGACATTAGTATCTAATACCGCTATAAACCGTACGCTATGAATCATACAAGCCAGTTTCCTCATCAAAATTCATAATGTCGATAATGTGACGTTTTTGCTCGTCTTTCATTTTCTGCTTATACTGCACAACATCTTCAAACTTTATGCGTCGATGCTTACCCACCTTGGTAAAATCAAGATCGCCTTTTTCTAAAAGCTTAACGATATGAGGACGGGAGCACCCCAACATTTCGGCAGCCCGTTGTGTAGTTACCTCTGTTGCCACCGGTACCAGGGAGATCATTTTGCCGGTGCTCATTGCCTTTAGCATCTGTCCTAAAAACTTTAACGCCTTAAGTGGCACTTTAATTTTTTCTCCGGTTTCTTCTATTTCAATTTCGGGATTATTCGATCTTAATTGTTCGATAA
Source organism: Acinetobacter pittii (assembly GCA_052038405.1). GTDB lineage: Bacteria > Bacteroidota > Bacteroidia > Chitinophagales > Chitinophagaceae > Niabella. Next base: position 6,938 of record JBQGCI010000248.1, on the reverse strand, counting down.
CGGAAGCTAAAGCATCATAGGACGCCATAGCAACTTTTTGCTCAGCCTTGCTCACTTTTTCTACGGTTTCCATGATTTTTACTATTTAGTTATATCAAAATTAAACGAAATAAACGAAACGACAATGATGCCGGAGTTAACTATCTCTTAAACATATGAATCTCAGAATAGGTGACTGGTTCGGAATAAAATATAAATCGTTACAGGATAGAGAAAGGCTGGTAGCATTTTGTCATTGCTGTGATTATAGCTAGCAACATGTACACACCGTAAAAACAGACTGGTTAAAAAGAAACACACGCAATAAATAAATCGGGCGGATAAAATAACCTGGCTGAAACGGATTTTGGTTGTCAATGTAATAACAAATCCCTGTTGTAATCCTTTTAAAACTCAACAGCAGCACAAAGCTGAAGCATGCACTTCAGCCCTGCTCTGTCAAATTAAAATATTACTTGCTGTGTTTATCAGCCCGTAACTTTCAATGACTGTATCAATTCGTCTGCTATAACTAAATGATACGATAGCACAAGAGGGCTGCCGGGAAAATTGCCCGAAACCGCTGCTTTTAAAACACTTTCCGACTCTTTCTCTTCAAAGCTCACAGCTTTCATCGTAGCCCTGTATCGCTCGTTGGAGTCTGCAATCCATTGTTCGATTGCTGCTCTTCCTTCGTGCGTTTTGCCCTCATCAACAACCACGGCTGTTTCAGAAAAACATTGGGCATAGGCAATGCTATCAAAGCTGTTTTGTGTGGCCACTAACCGGGCTATGGGGTTTGGTAAATTCATCATTAAAATTTTAGAGGTTATTAAATAGTGGGGACGGTGCCTCCATCGATTACAAAATTGGTTCCTGTCAAATATTTTGCTCTTGGCGAAACTAAAAAGCCAACCAATTCTGCCACTTCCCCTGGTTCGGCTGGTCTGCCAAAAGGTATGCCGCCCAAAGCATCCATAACACCCTGTTGCGCTTCTTCTATCGTGCTGTTGGCGTTTCTGGCAATCTCGCCCAGCCAGGCTTTGGATGCTGTTGTATTAATCCATCCGGGGGAAACGGTGAGCACACGAACACCTTTTGGCGTTACTTCGTTGGATAAACTTTTACTGTAATTAATCAAGGCAGCTTTGGATGCGGCATAAGGTAAAGTAGAATCGTACAACGGCAATATGCCCTGGATAGAAGCGATGTGAATGATAACGCCGGCTTTATGCGCGATCATTTGTGGCAGAAAGCCCCTGTCCAGCCGTACCGGCGCCAGCAAATTGGCCTGCAGGGTGGTTTCCCAATCTTCGTCTGACAGTGCAGCAAAGCCACCGGCTGGTGTGGATGATGCTCCGAGATTGTTAACGAGAATGTCGAGCCTGCCGTAAGTGGACAACACTTCGTTAACTACCTCCCTGCTTCCTTCAGCTTTGCTTAAATCAGCGGCTATAAAGTGCATGCTGCTGTTTTCCTGTTCCGGTGCATTCCTCGCAGTAATGATCACCGTGGCTCCGGCTTGTACAAGCCGCTCTGCTATTGCTTTTCCCGCACCTTTGGTGCCGCCTGTTACTAAAGCTATTTTGCCGGAAAGCTCGTTGTTGTAATTAAAATCCTGTGTCATTGTTGATGTATTTAGGGCAAAAATGAGACTTATGCTTAGTTCTTACAAGTACGGAAATACGATTCACATAGGGATAAATTTATCCCCTATTGCACCATTTGGAACATAGGTTTACATTTGTTGTATGTATGAAAGAAAGATTATTCCGAACCTGAATTGTGGTTTGGATTTAATAGGCGAAGTACTGTATGGCAAATGGAAGATCCGTTTGCTGTGGTTTATCCACCAGGGACATCAACGCCCGAGTGAGTTGCAGCGAAAAATTCCTGATGCCACCAGGCGCGTGCTGAATATGCAGCTAAAGGAACTGGAAGGCCACGAATTGGTTCAAAAGAAAATTTATGCAGTAGTACCTCCAAAAGTAGAATATAGCTTAACGGAGTTTGGTAAAACACTGGTGCCCGTAATTGCTATGTTGGGAACCTGGGGCGATGACCATGAAAAACAATTGCGGGATGTCATTTTAAAACGACTGGAGGGCTCGCAGGCCGAATAGCAAATGCTTGTTCAATGAGGTTATGACCAGTGCCGTATTAACCCAATCTTAGTCTCTATGTAAATTGCATTAACGAGCAGGTACTAATAAAAAATGCTCAACAGCGTTACGTCCGTTGAGCATTCATCCAGTAACATTGGCACTCCTATTGGCAACAGTAATATTAAGATGTGACTATTCAGCCGAGTTCAATTATCCAAATCAACAGACCAATAACCATCAAGCACAATAGCAAAAACAAAATGTCGGCTTTTAGTTTGGATTCATTCTTTGTCTTGATGTCATTGATTACCCATGAAATTCTTTTTTGTAGCACAAAGAATACAAGCGGTGCTAATAACAGGTATAACAAACTCATGGTTCTTTTTTTTAAAATTACGATTCTGCGAGGCATACTCCAAAACTTACGACGGCAATTGCTACACCGATCTGACATGGTCATTTTTTGTCGTGGTAAGCAATGCTCTTTTGAAGATGACTGGCTGGTGAAAAACACCCAACCAGGGCGAAAGTCTGGTTTTCTAACTACATCCGGCTTGGCCACAAAAAGCTGAGTGTTCGTTTATTTATTCATTTGCCTGGGATCGTTTAGCTGCATTAGTATCATTCCCGATTTTAAATAATCCTATGCCAATACCCACACCAATCCACGGTTTATTTCTATAAACCCATTTTTGTTGCAGGTTGCCAGAGGGAAAATCTATTCCTGCTAATATACTTAATTGAATGTTGTTCTTTTCTACCATCCACCCTAAGGCGGGAGAAAAGGTAGCTATTTTATAATCGTTTCTTTTTTCCTTTATTTTTAATGAGTCTGCTGTATAGCTGCCTATCCCAACATACAGCAATGCATTATGTGAAAAGTTGGTTTTCCAGTTGTGATGTAATGTCCATGCGAAGGTTGTTCCCACTGAAAAACCATCAGCGAAATCAAATTGTCCCTTTTCAGTTGCAAACGGTCGAATTTTAATAGGTAGTACCAATAGTCCAATGCTCCAGAGGCCCTTCTTGCTTTCAAATTCAACTGAGTTAGTTTGCAGATCAGCGGTTTTGACAATGAAAAAGCTTTTTGAAAGATCAAAGACAACATCTGATGTATTACGTACGGCCGTAAGCCCAATAATTTTAAGAGATTTCAACGTGTCAAAAGTATTCGCTAATGCGTCCCCATCATTCTGGGCGCCTTTTTTTATGTATTGGAATAGACCAGAGCCTTCAGCATCTTTAAGTTTCCAGAATTTAATTATGGTGAAGGACCCTATTTGCCTGATAATAGTGTAGGCATACTCTTTTTCAATTGTTATAGAGAATTTGAAAACAGTATCGACAGCAATGATTGTTTTCACACCAGGCTCGGCCCCTACCTCTTGTATTTTAATTTCTTTAGTCGTTTTTACCGTATCCAAAGTTTCACGATTTCCTAAAACAAGGCCCTCTTTTGCGTATATTTTGGTGATGTCAACAGGCGTTGCTACTATTGGGCTTTTGAGGTAGTAAGATTTGTCGCTGCCGGTTTGAGAAAAAATACTTGTTGACAGCATACTTAAAAAGAGCGTTTGAAGGCAGTATCTCATGGCATTAATTATTTATTGATTGGTACTATAAAAATAATATGCGCTTCTTAAAAACTAGAGGGTGTTTTCCCCGTATTATTGCTTTTTCAACCAGCTAGGGCTTCCTCATATAAGTTTACTATGGGTTAAATAAACCTGATCAAGGATTTCGTTACCCCACCCCCGCCGGAAGTTCGCGAAGCATTTTCCTACGCCGGCGAATGATTTACCATCGCCGGCGGAGTATTACGCTTCGGCGGAGCATAGAAAACCTCGGCGGCGGATGCGGGAGCTTCGCCCGCCGGGTAAAAAGCTTCGCCCGAAGAGGTGGAGAGGGGGTGCCCCAGCCTGGACCTTCGCGGCCGGGTATAAAAGCTTGGCCAACTCATAAAACTACCGGGTGAACTCAGGTTAACACCCCGGCAGCCCTGTTTTTCATTGCACCGGCTCAAGTATTTACGGGTCCGGCTTACCCTGAAGGAGGGCATACCCACCCTGCAAACGGCACGGCCCGGGTAAAAGGTGGAGTAACTCGGGTAAAGGGTGGAACAGTTTGGCTTCAGGGTCTGTCGACCCTGGTTTTAGGTGGCCTTACCTACCCCAGTGGGTGGGGTACCAAAGGGGCGCACCTGTTGGCGAGTTGATTGAGACAAATAGAACGATCCATGGCACGACAATCTGCTCCTAGTCTTCTAACATGGTTCGTCAGGCTCACCACGACATTTGTTTTGCTTTGAGGGATATTTGTCCATTCAGCTATCCGATAAATGAACTGTGAAACAGGCAGACGGCTTACTTCAATTACTTTTTTAATTTGCCTGACGGCAGACAGGCGTTATTTTTTTCAAGGCTGCCATTAGGACAAAACCGGCACAAGGAATACACCTAAATGCCGGTTATTACTCGTCTGTTTAAATAAGACAACTTCTATTATTTCTTAAAAATCAGGTCGATAATGATACCAATAGCCACCGCTACAATAACAAAGCTGAGGCTGCCGAGCAGGTAGGCAACTAAGGCCTTGATGTAGCTGGCGGGCTTCTTTTTGTCGAAAAACTGGCCGATGGCCCAGGCGGAATAAATAAGGGCGCCAATACCCCCAAACTGTACCAGGTTGAGGCGGGTAAGGCCCTGCAGGAGGGCAAACAAGGCGAACATAAGCATACCAATGCCCATTACAAAACAAAGCAGTATGAGTATTTCGAAAATGTTATAGCCGGATTTACGGAAGAAGATCTTGGTCCACCAGGCAATGAAAATGCCCATGATAATATTGGCATAACCATAATGCCCCTGCACCCATGCAAAGATGGCAGCGGTGGCCGAGCTATCCTCTCCGTCGAAACTCATGTACTCCTCTTCGATATGAAAGGAACCGTTGATGAGTGAGTAAATCAGCGAGGCTACGATCAAAAAGATAATAGGCTTTACCAGCCGGCTACGGCTTTCTGAAAGGAAATGCCGCACGTTTTGTCCGGGCCGGAGGATGAGCTCGCGGATGGTATATAAAATACCTTTTTCGAAGTGCAGGATATGCTCTATTTCATGAATGATATAATGAGAATCGACACGTTTGATTTGGGCGGGCTGGCCACAGGCGGCACAGTACTTACCAATGAGAGGCTCGTTGCAGTTTTTACAGTTGCTCATGTATGTTTAGTTGTTCGTAAGGGGATGGATCTGTTGCCGCAGGTTGAGGAGCATTGCCTGGAAAAAGGTTTTGCCCGTGCCACCGGTGGCGTGAAAAGGGGGCAAAGATAGATTAAAAAGGAATTGGAGGATGGGCAACAAATAGTGTTTGCTGAATCCATTCCCTTGTAAGATTCTACTAAAAGGCTGATTTAATCTAAAGCCTCTTAAGAAACTGCTGCGAATGTTTTTGGCATTACCATTTAAATCTTCTTTTCGTTGCTTTTTGCTTGTCCAAAAAGGAACACAAAAAAGACCCCCGGCGGCACTTACGGGCCTGCCGCCGGGAGGGGTGCTACTATGAACTACGAATATAGTGGTGTGTCCGCCCCTTTGTACCTACTGTGCTATGGGCGGACGCTGATCTGTGAATTACTATGCTTTCTTTACTGTACTTATATATTTATCATCGAAAGTGTTCTCATTCAATCATAAAAGCCCCGCCAACGTAGGGGTTGCGGATAGATTAATTGGTAAACGGTCTGTTCTCGGGGCAATAGGTTCTGAAAATAGTTTGTCCAATTAGTAATACAATCTTCGCCGGTGCCCATCCGTTCCTCTTCTGTAGCCGGTAAATGATCGAGGTAGGGGATATTCAGCTCTTTTAATAATTTTTCTGTTCCTGATTTTCTTTCGGCGGCTGTCTTCATGGTATCAAATTTTCGGGCAATAGGGATTAGATTCGTCTATCTTTTATTAATTTCAAACAGCCTTAAAAGTATCGTTTCGGCTGTCTTCCACCCAGTTGTATTCTATTTCGGTAGCTACCTTTCTGGCAAATTCAATTCCGTGTTGATCACTCAAAAAACCTAAGCACATATCGATGCCCGCACTTACACCAGACGAAGTGTAGAATTTACCATCAACTATCCAGCGGGCAGTTTTATCCCACTGCACATGCGGACCGTTTGCCGTTACCCAGTTAAAGGCGCGTTTGTTGGACGTTGCTTTCTTATGATCGAGCAAACCCGTCCGGGCCAGCAGCGCACTACCGGTACATACGGTTAACACATATTTACTTTGATCAGATACTGCTTTTATCTTTTCGATCAACAACAGATTACCGACCTCCTTACGGGTGCCTAAACCACCCGGAACCAGGAAAATTGTTGCAGGGTCCAACATAGTGTCCAGGGCTGCCGTTGCAAGCGATACTCCATGACGGTTACTGATTTCTTCTCCCTGTAAAGAATAAAATTTTACGGTATATAAATCAGCTAGCCTGCCGAAGACTTCGACGGGTCCGAAAACGTCTAAAGTTTCAAAATCGTGGAAAAGCAGAACTGCAACATGCATCATATTCTAAAGATACGTCAGTTATCTTGTAGCAGGATCACCTTTAAATATGAAAGCGAACGATCTGGTTAATATGAATGCTACTTTCCCTTTTCACCGGCAGCCATGCCTTTTAAGATCATTTCCAGCGCCCATTGTAATAGTTCGTTGGATTCGCGGTTATTCAGCCGGTTTACATCTTTGTTAACAATTAATGGCTCAATACCACAAAGCACCGTTACAATGTTTTTTAAGTTCTCATAGTTATTACTGCCGATCTGTTCCCGGAAAGGTTCCATTACAATCTCCAGTGTTTTAG
>JBQGCI010000247.1:0-3842 GCA_052038405.1 Acinetobacter pittii | reverse complement strand
CGCCAGCTCAATACTTCTGGTGGCTTCCGATACTGCCTGGTTATATTGCGCACTGATTTTTGCCCTCCCCTCTTTTCCGCCTTTAGTCGTCACCAGTATCACGCCGTTCGCTCCCCTGGCACCGTATAACGCAGTAGCGCTGGCGTCTTTAAGAATAGAGAAACTGGCGATATCCTCTACCTGGAGCCTGGCCAAATCATCGGCGGTCAACTCAATATTATCTATCAGGATCAAGGGGTTCTGCCGGTAACCGAAAGTAGTTACCCCGCGAATAAAGAAATTGGAGTTGTCCAGCCCCGGCTGTCCGCTCTGCTGGTAAGCGATCACTCCTGCAACCTGGCCCGCTAAGGCATTCGTTAAATTACTGGAAGGTATGCGCATATTATCCGGGTCGATGGTAGATACGGACCCCACTACGGCTTCTTTCTGCTGCTTACGGCCAAATGCTGTTACCACCACCACATCCATAGGATTGGTGCTGACAGCTTTCAGTATTACGGCGATGTTGGTCTTTTCCGTGGTGATGATTTCTGTATGCGGCTCGTAACCCGTATAAGAAAACCCAAGTTGGCCGTTGACGGGTACTTTCAAAACGAAGCTGCCCGTTTCATCCGTTATGGTTCCTACATTCGAGCCTTTTATGGTCACAGAAACGCCTTGTATAGGGCTGTTCAATGTATCTCTTACCGTGCCCTGCACTAAAACGCGCATGGTATCACCGTGATTCTGAAGCTGATCATAGCTATTGGTACCCATGTAACCGGCTATGGCCTCCGGGCTGCCTTTAATACCTGCCGGCTTGTTACGAATATCCCATTCGTTAGCCAGGCAAATATTACATGAGGCAACACAAAGCAGGCAGGCGATCAGATTGGCTAAGGTCATTTTTCTCATAATTGATGATGATTGTAGTTAAATTTTTAAACAACAGTTTTATTCTGCTTTATGGTTTATCGGTTTAAAATACACAACAATGTCACCCGCGATCGGCATCACGATCCGGCAACAGGTTGCATTCTGACAGCAGGACAAAAAATCCCCAGGCTCTTTATCGAAGAGAATTCCATATCCTGCGGGATACGGCCAGATGCATAGCTATTTTTAAAATGGTTTGACTAAATAGTTACCAAAGCAAAGTTTTTCAGCATACGGCATTATCAATTCCGTACAACTTTGATTGATTGAATAATAAAATGATTCTATAAAAAATAATAGCAATTAAACATTCTCGTAACCAGGACCCCGGCAAAGTATTCAGATAGCATTCTGTGCTGGAAATCCTCTTTTTCTATGGCACTACAAATTCGTTATAACATTGTAAAAATAAAGTCTGCAACCGCCAGTAAGAAGCAGAGACTCGACTTTATTTTGTAAAAATCCGACCTGTAATTTAAAAACGCTGTCAGTACCTAATCCACCCATACTTTCTATGAATGCTTTCCTGGGCTCTGTATTTCACTATCTGGTGAAGCCTGCCAGGTTTGCGGAGCCCTGCGTCCCGGCATGATCCGGGATCATAACCCTTTATTAGCGGGTTATTGCGCCAACTATAATAAAAATATAGGCTGCTTCCATTGCCGAATGTTTGCTGACAAAAAAATGTAGCTAGTTTGTAAACGTTGCCTTACGATGATGAACGCAGCAGCGCAAAAGCAGCCATCAAATATTTTTTAGGTACAAAACCGATTCTTTTTCAGAATAAGGCAAAAAAATATTAATTATGTAGCAACTTAACAATTGCGACAATGATAAAAAGAACGCTTCAGTATTCCTTTTCCCTTCTGAATGTAGATCATGTACATTTATCATCTAAATGGAATTACCAGAATGTCATTAGCCCCTACTACCGGATCTATTATATCGACAGTGGTTTGGGGGAAATTTCGGATGCTCATTCCATTGTTTGCCTGGAACCCGGCTACCTGTATATGATCCCAAGCTTTACACTTTGCAATCTGAAATGCGATAATTATTTAAGCCAGTATTTCGTACAGTTCTTTGAAGAATCCACCACCGGCATTTCTTTGTTTGCCAACAGCAGGGCGCTGATTAAAATTGAAGCCAAAAACCGGGATATATTAAATTTTGAACGTTTACTGGAAATTAACCCCAGCCGGGGAATTAACCGGTCGGATAACCCCAAGATATATGAAAAAGAAATTTTTTACCAGGAGTACCAGGAATTAAATAACCGGCAAAGTATAGCAGACTATATGGAGACCCAGGGAATATTGATGCAATATGTGTCGCGCTTTTTATCCGAATGTCCCAACGCCTATCACGAACACCAACACATCCCTTCCAAGATTGTTGACTCGCTCAATTATATCATGGCTCACCTCAATTCAGAGCTATCGGTTTCTTTTCTTGCCGAACGCGTTTTTCAGAATGTAGACTATTTTTCCAGGCAGTTCCAGGAGTATACGGGTATGAGGCCGATCAACTATATCAACCAGAAAAGAATCGAGCGTGCGCAGCACTTCCTTTCAACTACTGATATGTCATATTCGGAAATCAGCGATTTCATTGGTTTTAACTCGTTGTCTTACTTTTCAAAAACCTTCGTTAAAATAACGGGAATGACACCCGGTCAGTATAAAAAACAATCGCAAATCATTCACGGATAGCTGTGCATTGCCATACCGACATTTGCGGGTAACGCCTGTCATTTTTAAGTTCCTAGTGATGCCGTCTCCAAGCACACCTGCCCCGAGATTCCGCAACTATCTCTATCAGATGAACGAAACGGCACTCCGGACTATATCGCCCCCCGCGGAGGCCGGAAGTATATTCTAGTGCCCCGCACCAACTTTCAGACCTTTTACATTTAGATTTTTATAAGCGAAAAATAAAACTACAAGCAAACATGCAGCCGGTACGAGGTAAGAAGTTTGGATATTGGTGCTGTCCGAAACCCCGCCCATCAGCACCGGGAAAAATGCACCTCCTACTATCGACATAATCACCAATGACGATCCTTCTTTTGTTCGTCTGCCCAGCCCCCTGACACTGAGCGCAAAAATAGTAGGAAACATAATAGACAGGAAAAACTGTGTGCCTATTAAGGCATACACGGCAAAGACACCCTGTAATATCACTGCTGCTATCAGCAAAACAATAACCATCATACTATATATAAAAAGCAGCTTCGGAGGATTTATAAATTTCATTAAAAAAGTACCAGCAAACCTACCCACCATAAATCCCAGTAATGCGCCCGAAAGATAATAGGCTGCCGATACTTCATCTATACCGGCAACCTTCTCAGAAAAACGTATGAAAAAGCTACTGACGCAAACCTGCGCTCCTACATAAAAAAATTGGGCCAATACACCCCGCAGCAAATTTTTCTCCTTCCATATACTACCTTTCGCGTCTGCGGTCTCATCATCAATAATTTCCGGCAGTTGGGTATTTGCCAGTAAAATGGCAATAACCAACACTACTGCTCCGATAATCAGAAAAGGCATCTGAACGGAGGCTGCTTCCTGATTGAGGTAATCATTGAGATAACCGGGTGGCAGCGACCGCTCCTGCTCTGCCGATAAAACCTTCCCGGACAATATAAATTTACCGCCGATAAGTGGCGCTAAAAAAGCAGCCAAACCATTGAAGGACTGCGCAAAATTCAATCGTTGTGTGGCTGTTTCAGGTGAACCTAATACAGTTATGTAAGGGTTGGCCGCAGTCTCCAGAAAAGTCAACCCCGTGGCAATAATGAAAAGCGCTCCTAAAAAGAATACATATGACCTGGTTGAGGCCGCCGGATAAAATAAAAAAGCGCCCGTCGCAAATAAAAATAACCCCAATATAATACCGCCTTTATACCCAAACCGGTTCAT
>JBQGCI010000246.1:0-8631 GCA_052038405.1 Acinetobacter pittii | reverse complement strand
CCGAAACCGGCACAGCAATACACCCATAGACCCAGTGTCCCACGCCTCCAAGGGCGTTGGACACTTTAATACAGAGCCAGTGTCCCACGCCTCTAAGGGCGTTGGACACTTTAATACACTTGATAGCGTTTCAAACATAATAGCCTGGCAGCTTCAATTTTCATGTGCATATCGGCCAGCTTGAACGCAATAGCCTGGTGATTCATAATTTCGGTACCGAAGGCTTTCCGGGTTTTGGCATATTCTTTGGCCAGTTCGTAAGCTCCGGCAGCAATGCCCAGGGCCTGTGAGGCAATGCCAATACGCCCACCGGCCAATGTCTTCATTGCAAATGAAAAACCAAAGCCATCGGTACCTATCCGGTTTTCTTTGGGTACTTTTACATCGCTGAACATTACTGTATGGGTATCGCTTGCCCTGATGCCGAGCTTATTCTCCTTGGCGGACACAGTTACGCCGGGCCAGTTTTTCTCAACGATAAAGGTATTAATCCCTTTAGGTCCCTTCGACGCATCTGTTTGCGCCATTACGAGGTACACCGATGCCGTTCCCCCATTGGTAATCCAGTTTTTAGTACCGTTCAGCAGATAATGATCGCCTTTATCTTCTGCGGTGGTTCGTTGCGAAGTGGCGTCGCTGCCTGCTTCAGGCTCGCTCAACATAAAAGCGCCAATATATAGCTCTCCGTTTTTTTTACCCTTTGCTAACGGCGTGAGGTATTTTTGCTTCTGTTCTTCCGAGCCGAAAGCCTGCAGGCCGTAACATACCAGACTGTTATTGACACTCATACACACGCTTACGCTGGCGTCCACCTTCGATATTTCCTCCATAGCCAGTACATAGCTGATGGTATCCATACCGGCTCCTCCGTATGTTTCATCCACCATCATGCCCAGGAATCCCAGATCGGCCAGTTTTGAAATTTGTTCCCCTGGAAATTTCTGCTGCTCATCGCGCTCGATTACACCCGGCAAACACTCATTTTTTGCAAAGTCGCGTGCGGCTTTCTGAATCATTAATTGTTCTTCGGTGAGTTCAAAATTCATATAGCTGTGTTTATATAAATGTAATTATTTTATATAAACTGCCTGCTATGCTCTTTAAAAAGTTGACAGGAAGCAATTCGCAGTATGTTTGACCGATTAAAAGTTGCCACGTTACGGATACAAAAAAATCGCTCCGGAGAGCGATTCCATTCACAAAATATGTTAACTCACCTATCTTCTTCTTCCTCCACCGTTTTCAGCGTCGTTCATGCGAATTTTCCTGCCACGATAGTTTTTACCATCTAAAGCCTTGATCATTTTACTGCCGGCAGACGGGTCTATTTCTATCCAGCTGTTCATATCTTTCATGTCTATTTTACCCAGTACGTCCTTGTTCAATCCGCTCATATCTAAAATAAACTGCAAAAAACTTGCTTTGTAAAAGCCATCCTTGGTACCCAGGTTTACAAACAAACGCTGGTAGTTGCCATTGCTGCTTCTGGAGCTGCGGCCTTCCCTGCCGCCGCTTCTTTCTGCAGATCTGCTCTCTCTGCTGCCTTTACCCGAATCACGGATATTCAGATCAGCTGCGTTCTCATAATATTTCAGAAAACGATCAAATTCTAATGCGGCTACCCTTTGCATGATCTCTTCTTTATCTATATCTGCAAATTTTTCCTGCAGAATAGGAAGATAGGTGGCATACTCACCGTTGCTGATATCTGCCTGCAGCATTTTATCTATGAAATGGAAAAACTGCTTGCGGCACACATCTTTACCACTTGGAATATCCACTTTATGAAACTTTGTATTCACCAGCTTTTCAATCTGGCGTAAACGGTATATTTCTCTTGGAGTAACTAATGAAACAGAAACCCCGCTTTTACCAGCACGGCCCGTTCTGCCGCTTCGGTGTGTGTAAACTTCTGTATCATCTGGTAATTCATAATTGATAACGTGCGTAATTTCCTTCACATCAATTCCCCTGGCAGCCACGTCAGTCGCAATAAGCAATTGAATGGACTTTTCACGAAAACGTGCCATCACTTTATCACGTTGCGCCTGCGTTAAGTCACCATGCAATGCTTCAATGTCGTATCCCTCACGAATCAGGTTTTCTGTTACATTCTGAGCATCAGCTTTGGTTCTCGTGAAGATAATACCGTAAATACCGGGATTAAAATCGATAATACGCTTTAAAGTCTCATACCGGTTTACATGCTGGGTAGCATAATACTGGTGATCGATATTAGCATTTCCTGAATTAACCTTGCCGACTGTAATTTCATGGGGATTATCCATGTACCGCTTGCTTACCTGTCTGATAGCAGGAGGCATGGTTGCGCTAAAGAGCCAGATACTTTCCCTGTTGGTTGTTTCTTTAAGAATGAATTCAATATCATCCTTAAAGCCCATGTTCAGCATTTCGTCTGCCTCATCCAATACCACATAGTGAATACCCTCTAAATTGATCGCTTTGCGTTCAATTAAATCGATCAAACGGCCGGGCGTAGCCACAATGATATTGGTTCCTCTTTTAATTTCCCTGATCTGGTCAGAGATGGAGGCGCCACCATAAACGGCAGTTACTCCGATAGACCCTTTCTTTGCCTTAAAATTAGCCAGGTCCTTGGCAATTTGCAGGCACAGTTCTCGGGTTGGGCAAATAACCAAAGCCTGAGGCGTACGCTGCTCCTTATTGATCAATTGCAATAAGGGCAAACCAAAAGCGGCTGTTTTACCGGTTCCGGTTTGTGCTAAACCTACGAAATCTTTAGTGCCTTGTAATAATACGGGAATGGCTTGTTCCTGAATGGGTGTGGGGGTTACGAAACCAATAGTTTCCAGAGATTGAAGCAGCCCAGCTTCAATCCCCAATGATTCAAATGTTGTCATAAAAAGAGTGCAAAGGTAACAAAAACAAATCATTTGGCAATTTTTGAAAATATATTCCCGCATTCATAACCTATACGGGAGATACTTCCCAGCGATACCTCAGCCAAACGGATCAATGATTTGCTCCAGATTCCGCGCCTGTTTACCCGTAGCTTTTGAGTGGCCTGCGGCAACTGCGGCAGCTCCCAATAAATACGGGCACAAAAAAACCACTCCGCCGAAACGGAATGGCTCCTCTATATTGCTTGCCGAATAAAAATTATAATTTTACAGCAGACGAATCAGCAGCGGAGGTGGTTGTATCCAGGTTTACCATCGTATCTGTCGGGTTAACCGGGGGATTGCCCAGGGTAGGATCTACTACAGAGGTATCAGAACTTACATTTACAGAATCCGGATTACCCTCGCCTTCACTGGCATTGTTACAGGCTACAAATCCTAAAGAACTGATTGCGAATAAAATGAATAACTTTTTCATAATTTAAAGGTTTGCGTTAAAATAGTTAATACGTAAATGAGCAAAAGGTAACCCGTAAATAAAATTTTTTTTCCGACTGACAAAGGGTTACTATTTTTAAAAATTCGTATTAAATTATCACAGGTTGAAAGATTCTACATTAGAACAGGAAATAAGTTTACTGAAAGGATTGGCCCGTAACGACAAAAAATCGGTTGAAATGATTTATGGTCAGAACTATAACCTGGTTCAGGCCCTGGTAGTCAACAACAACGGAACCATAGACGATGCCAAAGACATTTTTCAGGAGGCAATGATGGTTTTGTATGACAAGGCAAGATCAGGCAGTTTTGAACTGAATTGCCAGATAAGAACTTACCTGTATTCTGTGGCGAGGAGGCTTTGGCTGAAAAAACTGAACCAGGGCAACAGGCATACTGCCGATTTTGATGATACCAACGAAACCCAGATAGCGGTGGATGGCGATGTGGCAGAGCATGAACAAAAAGATGCGGAGTTTGAAATGATGCACACCGCTATTAGCACATTGGGAGAGCCCTGCAAAAGCCTGCTGGAGGCGTTTTATTTCAGAAACAACAGCATGCAGGAAATAGCGGAAAGTTTTGGGTACACCAATGCAGAAAATGCAAAGACCCAGAAATATAAATGCCTGATGCGCTTGAAAAAGATATTCTTTTCTCAATATGAAAAAACCTGATTAAGTGATGAATGACCAGAATAGCAATATAACCCTTTTAGATGCCGTGGAACGGTATATAATGGGTGATATGAACCCTGACGAACGTCTTCATTTTGAAAATTTGCGTAAAGCAGATAGCAATGTGGATCAGATGGTGGTGGAACACACGCTGTTTTTACAAAAAATGAACCGCTTCAACCAGTGGCAAAAATTCCAGCTTTCACTGAATGAGGTACATAACGGCCTGTCGGCCCAGGGCAAAATAAATGCTGCCAGACCTAAAGGTGGCAAGGTGGTATACCTGTTCCATAAATTTAAGAAAACAGCGGCAATTGCTGCGTCCATTGCGGGTATTACCGCTTTAATGGTAAACGGGATTGTAGGTTCTGTTACACCCAAAGCACCGAAGGATCAGCTGGAAATATTGAAAAAGAACATCAGCACCCTGGCAAAGAAATCGCAGCTACAGGATAAAGAAATCAACACCCTTAAACAGGGCAGCACCATGGCCGTTACGCCAGAAATACCTTACACCAATAGCGGTACGGGATTCATTATTGACGGAAAAGGATACCTGGTAACCAACTACCATGTGATTAAAGACGCTCAAAATGTAGCCGTGCAAAACACAGCGGGCAAGGAGTTTCTTGCAAAAGTGGTATACACCAGCCCGGCAACTGATATTGCTATTATAAAAATAAATGATCCCAACTTTAAAGCATTACCCGGAACGCCTTACAGCTTTACCAAAAAAGCCACTGACCTGGCTGAACCGATATTCACCTTAGGTTATCCTAAAGATGAAGAGTTAGTTTACGGGCAAGGATACCTGAGTTCTAAAACCGGTTATAACGGCGATACACTAAGCTGCCAGATTGATGTAAAAGCAGAAAGAGGTAATAGCGGAAGCCCGGTATTAAACAGCAATGGAGAAATTATCGGCATTTTAAATGCCAAGCAGAAAGATGCGGAAGGTGTAGCGTTTGCTATTCAAACACGCAACATCTTTAACGCGTTGAATGACGCCCGCAAGAAGGATAATATAGACTCTACCATCAAAAACATCAAATTGAGCACAAAAAGCTCATTGAGCGGCATGAAAAGCCCTCAACAGGTAAAGAAAATAGAAGAATACATATATATGGTGAAAGTGAATTGAGGCGATTAAGTAAGCCAAAACCGGATAGGCGCTACCAGCTGGGTAGCGCTTTTTTTTAACCTCCGGTGAATCATTTCCTGGAATAAATCAGGCCATGGTTGAAACCCATGGCCTGATTTATTTATAATCTGTTTCTATTTGCTGCTATGCGCCCCAAAGATTCGTACTATAAGCACCTTGCTCAATCAAATCGTTCAACTGCTTTTGAACAGCTGGCGCATCTTCCTTATAAGTAACGCCAAACCATTGTGCAGATGTGGTCACCACTTTTACTTCCCCGCCCTCTTTTATAAAATTATCTACCACTGCTGGGATCAGAAACTCAGATTTCGGAACCGCTATACTTTCTTTAATGAAAGCTTTGAAGTCTTTTTCATAGAGATCGTAAACCGAGGGATGGAAACACCAGAAGTTCATTGATACCACGGTATCTTTTGACAACTCATCGGGCTGCAAACCGTCATCCACCTTTACTGTATCACCCTGTAAGCCGATACCGATACGTTCTACTACACTTGCCAAATTTCCTTTTTCATCTAACCCGCAAACACCACGGTTCACCGTGCCATGCTCAGATAAAGTGTTCATTAACGGATAGCTAATCACCGCATATGTCTTTTCATTACAATCGGTAGTCAAAAATTCCGCCGCCTTTTTAAATGCGTCAAAACCATAAAAATCATCGGCATTAATCACAGCGAATGGCGTGCTTACGACTTTTTTAGTACATAATACCGCATGCCCGGTACCCCATGGTTTGGTACGTTCTGCCGGAATTTCAACGCCATCCAGGTACATATCAAGCTCCTGGAAAGCAAATTCATATGCCACTTTACCATCAAGTTTCGACGCAAACAGCTTACGGAAATTTTCTTCAAACTGCTCGCGGATCAGGAAAACTATTTTTCCAAATCCTGCTTTTACTGCATCGGCTATCGAATAATCCATTATGGTTTCGCCGCTCGGACCAAAAGCCTCAACCTGTTTCATACTTCCGTAACGAGAGGCCATTCCTGCGGCCAAAATCACTAATGTAGGTTTCATTCGTCTGTTTTTTATTTTCTTTTCGTTTAATGGTAGCAGACAATGCCTGCCGGTTTTATTTTACAACCGAATCGGATCCGGCTATACTTTTGCTAAATTGACTGGTCTCAAAAATAAGGTAATTTAACCAACAGGTAGCATGGCAATGGATATTATTGACGAAGATTTAATCACAACAGACGCAGCACCCTTTCTGTCACAAAACGGGGTAAACGTGCAGGTATTGCGACTAGACAGACTACATCCCGTAATCAGCGGCAATAAATGGTTTAAGCTTAAGTGGCACCTGCAGAAAGCTGTTGAAGGCCGTTACAAAGCCGTAGTTACATACGGCGGCGCTTTTTCCAATCATATCGCGGCAAGCGCTGCTGCCTGCGCCATGTATAAAATCCCATGCGTGGGGATTATACGGGGAGAAGCCCCCTCTGCCTACTCCCACACGCTTCTGAAAGCTCAGCAGTATGGCATGCAACTGCATTTTATGTCAAGAGCAGCCTACCAAAGCAAAATCATTCCCCCTGCTTTTGCAGACGGCAATTATTATATCATTCCCGAAGGCGGCTATAGCAAAGAAGGTGCATCAGGCGCAGCTGACATTCCCTACAATAAAGGCGCATTTGATTATGTATTATGTGCGGTGGGGACGGGCACTATGATGGCGGGATTGATAAATAGCAAAACGGAGCATGCCCGGGTATGTGGATTTAGCGTGCTGAAAAACCACTCACAACTGGAAAGTGAAGTACAGCGCCTCCTCATAAAAAAAGATCAGCCGGTGGTTATTAACCATACCTATCATTTCGGGGGCTACGCCAAACAAAACCCGCAGTTGATCCGGTTTATGAATGAGCTATTTGCGGCAACCGGTATTCCCACTGATTTTGTATACACCGGCAAATTATTTTACGGGGCACATGACCTGATACAGCAAAACCATTTTCCAGCGGGTTCCAGGCTGCTGATCGTGCATTCGGGCGGACTACAAGGCAATCTTTCTTTACGAAAAGGAACGTTAATTTTCTGATCGGTTATTCCTCCTCACCTATCTTTGTTAGCTAAGTAGTTAATGGCATTCTCATGAAGCAGATTTTATTGTTTTTACTGTCAGGATTTATTATTGCAGGCATCAGTGCGCAGGAACAACTGCCCGACTTTTCGGTTTATAAAGTGGGGAATAACAGAGTTGTAGTAGCCTGGACGCATAATTACCAGGGCATCAAACAAATAAGCATTCAACGCTCTGCTGACACGCTCAATTATTTTAAGACCATTGGCACGCTTCCTGATCCCGGTTTGCAGCAAAACGGGTTTGCGGATGTCACTGCTCCCAGCGACAGCATGTTTTACCGCATTTTTGTAATGTTTGAAGGAGGGAAATATATTTCAACCAGGTCAAAGCGCCCCACAATAGATTCTTCCGGCATGGCGGACGCGTACAATAGCGGCAACAAATCGAATACTGAAGTTAATCTAAATCCCAACTTTATTCCGCCGGGTTTTGTACAGTCCACCTATATCTTTACTTCACCCGACAGGTACGTCCGTATAGAACTGCCACTGGATAAACGAAAATATGATGTAAAGTTTTACGCGGAAAACGGCCAGCCGCTGTTGGAACTGAACGATATCAAAGAGAAAAGATTCAAGCTCGATCGCTCCTATTTTTCCACAGCCGGTTATATTCTCTTCGAATTATACGCAGATGGCAGGTTGATGGAAAAGCATAAGGTTTTCCTGCCTAAAGACTTTTAGGATTGATTGACCGGCTACTGGTCAATTATTTAACAGCGCAAGTAATTACTATCTGACTCACTACTTACCATCTCCACTTCAAATACCTTCTCAAAATTCCGCCTCACTTTGTCCTTGACTTCGTTCATATCCACCTCGCGGCCTAATTCCTTTTGCAGGGAGGTAACCTGTTTGCCCTGTATACCACACGGCACAATCATATTAAAATAGTCCAGATCGGTGTTTACGTTTAAAGCAAATCCGTGCATCGTGACCCAGCGGCTGGTTCGCACGCCAATGGCACATATCTTACGCTCGCGTCCTTTTTTGTCCGGATCGAGCCAAACACCTGTTTCACCGGCAGAGCGTTCTCCGTACAAACCATATTCGGCCATGGTCTGTATAATCACTTCTTCGATGTTACGCAGGTATTTACCAATATCCGTATAAAACTTCTCCAGATCAAAAATGGGATATCCTACTAATTGTCCCGGGCCGTGAAATGTAATATCTCCCCCCCTGTTGATTTTGAAAAAATCGATCCCCAGCTTGGCCAGGTGCGCTTCACTCATTAAAACATTGCCCATATCACCACTTTTCCCAAGCGTGAAAACTGGCGGATGTTCGACAAAAAGCAGTTCGTGACCGGTTTGAGGTT
>JBQGCI010000245.1:0-4036 GCA_052038405.1 Acinetobacter pittii | reverse complement strand
TGGTGCTGAACCTGCCTTTTGCAGTAGCCTCAGGCTTGAATTGCGTGCCCACTCCTACATTATTAATCATGAAGCTACCCTCAGCGCGGCCATTTCCCAGTTTGCTTACTGTTACATTTCCTTCGCTGGGTTGGGGAGGCATATCGCGGCCGGGTATATAAAAAGCATTGTATCCTGTAGCAGATGTTAAGAAATGAAAACGTGTTCCATCGGCAGCGAGGTCGAATGCGTAACTACCTAACCCGCCGTTCCAGGTTAGTAAGAAATGTCCACCACCTTCGTCTTCGGGATTGGCCAGTAGGTATCTGGATCCCATTTTTACAACAGGGGACGCAGGAAAGCGCACCGGTGTACTATTGTTAATGCTTAACTCAATCCATCCGTCACCCATAATATTCATAGCGCTCGTTAGCAGGAATTTGCCGGAGACAGGCGCGTTTAATTCGAGGCTGACGTTTGCAGTAGTGGTTCCGTTAACCGATGCCGGAGCCTGGTATTCCACCGATTGTCCGTTGCTTTTATTCAGCGCGCCGGGCCCGGTTAACTCCCACGCTTTAATAAACTTCGAGGGGAGCGGGGCCGGGTTCCCGACAGGATATCCGGGTTCGTTGTAGGGGCCATTAGGATTATTCACCAAGGGAATAAAGAGATGATCCAAGTCGGCTTCCGTAAAGATCATCGCCTTTATCGTTTTCTTCTCACCGGCTTCGAGATCTGCCTGATAGGGTGAAAGCGATATACGGTTCATTAAAGACCAGTCGCTGAAATGTTTGGATTTAAAACTTACCGTTTGGGCTTCTGTGTTGACTGCATCTGCACCCACGAATTTCCAGACGCCGTCGTCCATTTGATACGATAGGCCAAGTGTTTGTAAAAGGCCTGCGCTATCGGCCATATCACTATACGAAAAAGTAATGGTTACGGGTTTGGCAAATACCTGTCCGTGCGGTGTAAGACGGTACGACGAACCGATACCCGCGATATTGGTGTTGTTCAGGCGTTCGATGCCAATTGACGTGTTGCCGGGTAAAGCGCCTTCGGGAATGTTGATGCCGATATGCCCGCCCGGCCATTGAAGCGTACCGCCTGCTGTACCTATCTCTTTTGAAACAGCTATACCTGTAGACGCACCTTTGGGCCGTACTAATGGCGTTATGGTAGCAGGTGGATCTTGCGGGTTAATATTTTTCTTACAGGCATTGAATGTGAGCAGAAGAATGGCGCTCAGGGGCAGACATAGAAATGCCTGATGAATTGTTGCTTTCATTTTTTTGTTTTATATGTTGAAGTTTATTAGTAATACATGTACACAGTACGGATCGCGTAGGTGTCTTTTTTAGTTTGGAAATTTCGGTATTGATTGAGGAGTTCTTTAGGATACCCATCGCCATCATACATATAGGTGAAAGTATAAGGTTCGTTTTCAGGATAGCCCCGGATCCAGGTTTTCCACTGGAATTTAAGATTGTGTTTTTCATATAAGAGAAACCGGAGGTCGGGAATTTCAAGATGCACATAGGGATTGATGCCAAAGTCATATTCATATAAACCCTCAGCATGAGGCCCGTTTTCGGTGGATATAAGATCTGTAAGTACCGATCCGCCTCGCATAGTTTTGCTAAAAAACGTCATAGGTTGACCGGGGCCGTTGTTCGTGGCAGCGTCTATACGGTAATCCTGGGTAATGCCCGAACGGGTTTCCAAAGCCGTATACGTAACGGACGTATGTGTCGTGTGTGTACCGGTTGTTTCTTCTATTGACGATATCCTTCTTGCTGGGTTTTGATACTGCACAGCGGTAGTTTTTATTAAATCGCCATTTTCGTTATAGCTTTTAATAACCCCTATTTTATTATCAATGTACTCGTATACATCTTTCTGGATAAGGTAGGTTAACATATCAGTACGTTTACCCCACACCAGTTTTTGTTTAACAAAACCATTAGTATGGTAGTCGTAATCGGTTTTTGTGACCGGGGCAGATATCCCGTTTACGATTTTATAATCTAGAACTGATTTCAGTTTTTTGGCTGCTACATCGCCGCCAATATCATAAATAACTCCTTCCCGGATGTCTTCTTTGTTTAATGTGAACTCGTCATAAGCTCCCCATTTGGATACGGATAACTGGTGCTTTACAGCTTTTGCCGGTAAGTAAATACCCTGAGCTCCGCCTTTCAGGTAATAAATATTATAGGTCATATTGTTTTGAGCATCCCAGCTTCTTACGATTAGCTGAGCAGGTATACTGTCGTATACAACATGCCCTACTCTTACCATAGGACGAACAAGGATTTGTTGATCCATTCCCGGATCCGGGTCGCCGTTTCTGTTGCCAAAGCTTCCCGCGCTATAGCCAAAGCTCTGTGGTATATCTGTTGTATTCACCGCAAGCACCTGTAGTAACATGATCTGTTCTGAATTTTGATCTAATACCATGTTTACGCTAAGTGGCTTATTCACGAGGTTTGCTTTCGCAGACCCGGCCACAGGTGTGGCGAAGAGTGCATAACCGTTTTGATTTTTAATGATCAGTCCTTTAATACGATAAGAGCCTTTAGGCAGATTCATCATGGAGGTTCGATACTGCTGATCGTAAGCCAGGTTGGCTGAAATGTTGATAGCCTGGCCACCGGCGGAAGGTTCAATAGTGATAGCCACAGTAAGACCGTCAGGAGTATTATGATAATCAGGCAGGCTCTCAAATGCGATTTTAAAGCTCCGCTGGCTGGCGGGATCCAGTGGTATTGGTGAAGCCGGATCATGCGAAATAATAATTGTCTTTTTGCAGGATACAAGCGCCAGGCAAATAAAGACAAGGGCTGACAGAAGGGTATATGATTTCATGTTTTTTATGTTTAGGACATAGCAGTGCCCTTACGGCTTGCCGTTTCATTTTTTTATTTAATAAATGTTAGAGAATACCGTCTTTCAGCGCTTTGGCAACTGCAGCACTTTTTGAATTTACCTGCAGTTTTTCGTAGATATTCCGGATATGCGTGCGAACCGTGTCTATGGATATATGTAACGCTGCGGCTACCATTTTATAGCTATTCCCGTCAACCAGCGATTTTAACACCGCTTTTTCTTTTTCAGAGAGACCATAATTTTGGGTAGCGGGCGACATACCCGCAAACATCTGTAATACCTGGGTTGCAATAGAAGAATTCATGGGAGCGCCACCTTCAAATACATCTTTAATAGCGTTGATGATCGCATTGGGGGCAGACTTTTTTAGTACGTACCCGTTGGCGCCAAAACGGATAGCATCGTAAATGTTCCGGTTATTGTCAAACACGGTCAGCATAACAATTTTGACCTTTTCGTTTTTTTCCCTGATCATCTTTACACCGTCTATACCAGTAGCTCCTGGCATATCAATATCCATTAGAATAACATCAGGTTCCAATACACGAATATCTGCTGCTGCAGTTTCACAATTATTGAAGCTACCCACTACTTCGAAACCGTCGAAGCTGCCCAGCAATATAGCTATGGCTTCACGAAACTGGTCCGAATCGTCGTATAATAATACCTTTATCATCTTGTTACCCTAAATGGTTTTTAGAAGAGCCGATGAAGATTGAGCGGCAGGGTATGGCCACCTGCATGGCTTGAGGCTTTTGCTGTAGCATAACCACGGCGCGTGCCATAGCGGTTTGGATAGTTTGGCGATAGTGGTCTATGACTACATTACCGGCTTCTGCAATACCCAGCATGATAAACAAGCCGAGCGCCAGGCGAAGTGTGGAATAGCATTTTGAGTTCATCTTATTTTAATTTCTTATTGAAAGTTTCAATCCGTTTTGGTTGATAGTGCAAATATCATTTACTTGTTAATTACCTCAAACGCATATTTATGCGATGGGCATTACAAGGTTTAACGAAGTGCCCTTGCCTGTCTGCGAGGTGATGGTTAGCTGCCCTTTCAGCATGGCAGCTCTTTTCTGCATATTCTTTAAACCATTGCCCCTTAACACTGAGTTGGGAGTTCCTGTTTCAAAGCCCACACCATTATCTTCAATAGTTAGCAGCA
>JBQGCI010000244.1:0-4049 GCA_052038405.1 Acinetobacter pittii | reverse complement strand
ATATTCAAATATACAAATTGCAGGCAAACAAAAAAAGGGTGTGGAAAAAAACAGCAGGAGTTTATGGCGATAAATGTTATTTGTCACTTATTGGTGATGCATGTCGGTAGTTTGATTTTCCTGATCAGCCAGATGCTGCATCATGTTTAGTAATTTTCGGGGGCCCATACCATAATTTTAAATGGCTATCCGGTTCCCGGCAGCGGGTAGGCGTTGAATGAAGCGCTCACTCTGCCAAATGCTTGGTGATATGAAAATATCTCGGATCAGGATACATAAATTCATATCCCATTTCATCTGTTATTTTTTGAGATAATACCAGCTTTCCATCCGGCCCTGGCGACGGCAGTGCACCGGGGTCCAGCTGCCAGTTAATAACGGCTCTTTTCGAAGGGTGCAGGGGTGCCACAACGTTGTAAACCCTCGAACGGGCATTATTCGCAATGAGCCATTGAACCACCCTGCAGATATCGTAATAGTGTATATGATTGACTTTTGCATCCAAATCAGCTAGTTTATATTTGTGAAGCAGCCTGTCATCGCCCATTAACCCTCCCAATCTCAATATATTCACCTGGGGAAATAATTGATTGATCTCCTTTTCTCCTGTACAATTTTCAGCTGGCAACATATCTTCAGTAACCTCGCCGGTAATATTTTTATATACCCCGATAGAACTCATCAAAATAAGCGTCTTTTCAAATTTCAAAAGGAAATCGGATAAGTGACGTATCCTGGTAGCCAGCACCTGCTGCTCGGTCCTTTTAGAAAAAAGAGGTACTGTAATAATGATATGATCAAGGTATGATCGTTTCTGCCAGGGATTTTGTATGACTCCGGGGTCATTTATTTCAAAGTTGACAACCTCAGGATGGAAACCTTCCTGGCTCAAAAAACCGACTTTATTTTCGGAAGTCACCGTGGAATGTATCTCATAATAGTTGCTCAGGTGTTTAGCGATCCGGTATCCGAGCCAGCCACATCCGATAATTCCCACTTTTTCCCTTATCATAACCTGGTATTTGATTACAATGTTACGTATGAATTGTCAAAATTACCACTAGGGTGTTAAAGGAAGTGAATGATGGCCGGTATAGCGCCGCCTGTTCTCAAAACAAAGCCAATTGGCCAGGGCGCTGCGGTACCTTTACGGAAGCTGGTTTACTGCCGGAAACCGCATAAACAGGCGTTTCCCCGTAACGGGAGGCAACGGTTATGCTGGTGCCGTTAGCGTACTCCATAAATAGGTCCCGAACTATATCCGGGTGATTGTTGTCGGCCGAAAGATGGGAAAGAAGGAGGTGGCTCATATAAGCGGGCCTGCAGGCCAGGAACAGCTCCAGGGCTTCTTTATTGGAAAGGTGTCCGCGACCGCCACGGATCCTGTTTTTTAGATGATAGGGATAGCGCCCGTTCTGTAACATTACTTCGTCATAGTTAGCCTCCAGGAAAGCGGCATGGCACCTTTTAAAGTGCGTAGTCAGATTATTACAAACCTTGCCAATGTCTGTAAATATACCAATACAGGTGGTGCTGCTCTCAACAGTAAAGCTATGGGGGTCGGCAGCGTCATGACTTTTTAAGAAAGAGTTGATCAATAATGCACCAATAAGGATGGGGGTACCAGCTACCAGCAGACGAACAAGGTTAGGGTCCAGCGCTAAACCGGAAGGCTGAAGTGTGGTTGAAGAAATGTATACCGGCAACTGATGCTTGCGGGAAAGTAGTTCGAGGCCGCGTATATGGTCGCCATGCTCGTGGGAAACAAATATGGCTTTGATCCTTTTCATGGACAATCCCAGGCGGTACATTCTCTTTTCGGTTTCTCGGCACGACAGGCCCGCGTCGATCAGCACGGCTTCTTCATCATTGCCGATATAATAACAATTACCATTGCTGCCTGAGTTGAGTGATGTTAAATAGAGACTGGACACGCTGCAAATTAGCTATTTTATCGATGGGATAGATTAAAATGCGTAAAAAGCAGGGTTATCATCCATAACGGATTGATATAAACAATAAAATCAAGTATTATCAAAACAAAAACCGCCGTGTAAGGCGGTTTTGCCGGCAATGCTTACGATTCAATACTTTTCACGCACGGCTTCATATCCTGTCTCACCGTAAAGGGTAAGAATTTATAAGCGCTGCTTTGGCTCGCGGCCATTGTCGAATCTAACTCTCCAGGGCATCTTCTTTCTTCTGCAAAAATGCCTGCGAAGCAATGAATTCTTTGCCGGTAATAACATACACCGTTGGTGCGGTAGGAATGCTCCGGGCATTTAAGATGGCAGTGGGATTGTTGACCTTAGCTGCTTGGTTCAAACTGTCTTTAGGCATTTTCCTGTCTTTTTTTTGTCTCTTTTTGTCTCTCGGTACCCGGGTAGTATCGTTGGGTACAGGCATTCCTACCGTGTCGGGTACCGGCCGTCCGGTGGTATCGGTTTGAGCAGAAGCTGATCCTGCCAGGAGCATGGCGCAGGTCACGAGGGCCAATTGAGTTGCAACTTTTTTCATTTTGTACATTTTTATGGATTATCAATAGGACAAGATTGTCCGGTTTAGACCAGGTATTGGAAAGCTTTGTATTAGGAATATTCATCCACTTCCGGCCGCAACTATGAGCACCGGGATAAGCCGGCTGTTATTGCTGTCCTGAGCTTCAATTACAATACCTGTGCCCGACGCCATTGGATTTGTAAATAATTGATAGGTAATCAAGCAGATTTCTAAACCAGGATCCTCGTTTATTTTGTGTGAATATAATTACCCTGCTGGTAGAATTTAATATACGATCTGCATTTGCAGGCGTAAGTCTGTTCGTTGATTTCGAATTAATCCCAAACAGAAAAAATGTAAAAGAAAGACCCGGCAAAAGCATGATTCAAATGAATCCCGGCTTTCAGGAACGAACTGATTGAGGGAGATGTAGAGGATCCTATGCGCCCGCTGACACAACTTCCCGCCAGTTGATACGGCGCGGCTTATGGCGTAGGCCCCAGCAGGCATGAACACCTATATCATATAAGGTTCATAAAAAAAGGTAGTTCGTTAAGAGCTACCTGTTCTTGCCAAATATTTATCTGTTTAATCTACTTCGATTTGTCTATAGTTTGTACATGGTCCAAATGAGTTCTTAATACTGGAAGGGTTTTATCGATGAAGGCTTTCAACTCTGCATCTTTTACATTTTTCTGTCCGTCTTCAAAAAGTTCTACAGTCTTTTTATGGTCTTTTACCATTTGATCTATATAAGCTTTGTCAAAGTCTTTACCTGTCTTTGCATTGATATCTGCAGCTTCCTTTTGCATTTCTTCACTGGGCGCTGCCGGAAGTGTGATGCCCTTAATACCCGCAAGCGCTTTTAATTCTTCGTTTGCTTTTGTATGATCAGCGATCATCATTGCCGCAAAATCTTTAACCTTAGGGTCAGTTGCTTTAGCCTGAGCTGATTCTCCCAGTTGTACTTCCGCCATGCCTCCGTTGGCCGCCTCTACTGCGAACTTACTATCAGCTTCTGCAACAGCAGGTTGTGCACCTGAAGTAGAAGCATCCTCTACTCTGGCCTCATTGATGCTGTCGGCCTGCTCTTTGGGATCTGAGTTGCCAGCGTTCCCGCAACTTGCCAAAATAAAAGCCAGTGTAACTGCAGATATTGTTAAACGTTTCATAGAATGTTATGGGTTTTAAAATGAATAAATACAAATAATTGCTATCTTAAAGAAGACATTTCCTGTGATCTGTCGTGCAGGAGTAGTTCCAGTCTCTTTTCGCTCGCTTTCCGCTTGGCCTCGGTTACAGTTTTGCAGTTGCCAATCAGGTATTCTTCCAGTTGATCTGAAAGTGTCAGTCGGATAGAACCTGCTGTACGGTCAATCTTAAAAGTACGGGACTTGTCTGTCGCTATTTCTATAGGACCCTGGCTTCGCCAGCTTAACGGTATTATGGGATCATTTTTCATAAGACCTGTTTTTCCTAATCAATCAATAAGCCTGATGAGGCCTGTTTCATTCGTTTTCAGAAATCCAAAAACATGCCATGCTGGTGGC
>JBQGCI010000243.1:0-9565 GCA_052038405.1 Acinetobacter pittii | reverse complement strand
TGAATAAAAGCCTCTTAAAAATACGATAGTCTTATTTGCAATAGCCAAAAGTTCTTTATTTGTTTCAACATGTTGCTTTACGTCCTCATATGCATCAGATACTAATGTTAGAGGCTCAAAGGGTTTTTTATCCATATCGCTATAGCCCATTAAGTAGCTACCATTGATGGCATTTAATACAAATCTAACCTTGCCTGAATATGGACCATAAAAGTTCGGTTCAAATGTTAGTTTAAAGTATTTCCTTGCACCGAATTTTTGTAAAAAATAGCATATTTTTTCGCTCGAAAACTCAGATACATATTCACCGTTTCTTACTAAGTCGTATAATACATATAGTAGTAGAGCCCGGGCATCTGTAAGCTTTGCTCTTTCCTTTTTTAAGTACTCTTGTATTTGCAAAGTAGGTTCATAAACATATATGTCTATGTCCAAATGTTGTAGTTTTTCTTCTATTAGTTTTTTTATCTTTTCCCAGTTTAAGCCGCCATTTCCCGCTCCTAAAGGTGGTATTGCAATGCTTTTAATTTTCCTTGTTTCTATCTCCGCAACAAGACTATCTAAGCCGTCTTCGATATATTGATACTCGGAAGGTTTTTTCCAACTGGTTTTAGTCGGAAAGTTAATAATGATCTTTACGCCAGAAGTAGTGTTGCTGTCTTCTGTTACAAACATTCTGCCGACCTCAACTTCGCCAAGCTTGCAAGCTTTCTCGTAAGCTTTGTAATTATTAGGGTATGATTTTTTGAATTGCAACGCAATACCTTTACCCATCACCCCCATTGTATTTACGGTGTTTACCAAAGCCTGGGCTTTGCTATCTAAAATATTGCCAGTAATATAATATATCATATTGCTTTTTTAGTAATAGGCTTGAGGTATTATTTTAATGTTTTCTTCTTTAATGCCATAGCCTATCAACTTTTGTTTGGCAGCGTCGTTATAACAGCCATATCCTGTAATGAAGCCGGGGTTTATATCTGCCGATGCCAAAAATTCTGCCTGCTTTTTACGTTTGACGTTTAGATTTTCCTCTCCGCTCCAGTAAAAGGCTTTCACCGCATTCCAATCGATAATGTTTGTTAAATCATTAATTCTTGTATGATCATAAAACGTTGTATAATTATCTGTGCCATGACCATCAGAAAAATAAAAAACTGGTTGATTTTTAATTATTTGTAAAAGTGGACAAGCCAAATATACTATATTGTCGGGATGGGTAGGATACTTTACAAAATTACCACCATTTTGTATAACATATAGCATTGGCATTCTAACGCCAAAATAAAACGGGATATAGTCACCCAGCGTAATCAATGGCGCTCCTAAATTTAGAAAATCACCATTATCTACTGTAACTTGTTTTTGATCTCGGGTATGTATCAAGCTCACATCTCCAATGGAAACAAATTGAGGATTGGCATTTGGCGAGTTTCTATGGGTAATACCATATTGCAATATATGTGGTATATTGTCAATGTGTGTCATTCTATAAAGTTTAACGCCTGTTATATCCATAGATCAAACTTTATTTTTATCTCTCCAATCAATCTTTCCAATCTCGACATCATTTCATCCTTCTCCTTCAACCTCCTTTCGTACAAGGCAATCTTCTCTTCGTGGACTTTGATTAATTGATCTACTGGGTTGATGGTAGAATTGTAAAAAACGGATGCGGATTGATCGTGATTATTTACCGTTTGCGCAATGATATTTATTGTATGCTGTTCATCAAAATTCTGAATAGCTTCTGCGGGTATTTTCAGCACGGCAGATATTTGCTGAAGGAGGGCGGCATCAATGATTTCTTTTTGCTCCAGCAGCGATACCGCCTGCTGGCTCAAGCTAAGGTCAAAGGCCAACGCATCTTGTTGGATACCCAGCATTTCGCGGAAACGTTTAATCCCGAAGCTATCGGGACGCCCTTTAGGTACTTTATGATTCGGCATAGCAGTATGTGTAGTCATGGGAGCAAATTTAGTTTTTCAAATTAGATGATGCTACTATAAAGATACATAAGAAACAAGCTGTTTGTTGTGAAAAACAGGCTTTTTTTGTGGGAAACAAATTTGTCGGCATTAGGTTATAGCAGAAGGTTTCTATCATGATTGGAGTTTTCTCCGGCCAGTCTAGAAAAAGATGATATAGTTCGCAAGTGATAACACCAGCAACGGCGTAAATACCTGCATCTTCTTTTAGCTCTACTTAAAATTTCTTCCCTCATGAAATACTTTTGGGTTAGTTTTCGTGCTTCCCGGATGATTGCCACCGGGTATCTTCCCATCGTTTTCATCGGCGGGTGATAAAGTGAGCAGGTCTCTTACATTGTATTTGGGCATCATTTCTTTTTTAAATAAACCGGATAGGTTAGCAAAACTTCCAGCTACCACATGTATTACCTGGCCTTCTCTTTGTACGGTTCCTGCTACCATCAATAACGCAGATCTAAGTATTTCTTTTCGGAACTGATCAAATACCTGCTGAAACACCACCAGGTTGGCGGTACCGGTTTCATCTTCAATCGTAATAAAACAAATGCCGCTGGCAGTACCGGGTCTTTGCCTTACCAATACCAAACCCGCTACCTGTACTGCGGCTCCGTTCTCCATCGTATTGAGTTGGCTGGTGCTTACAATGTGTAAAGAGTTAAGCTTGTTGCGTAAAAAGCTTACCGGATGTGCTTTTATCGAAAGGCCGGTAACACTGTAATCCTGCATCACATGTTCGGGTAAGGGCATCAGGGGTAACTGTACTGCCTGTTCATGAGGATCAGATGCGGATTGGCCCTTAAACATACCCGTGGCACTATCACTTAAAGAAGATACTTCCCACAAAGCCTGCCTTCTATCTAAACCGATGCTTCTGAATGCGTCAGCATCAGCCAGTCTTTCCAATGCCGATACACTGAGCCCGGCATTCTTTAGTGTGATGATATTGTTGATCATCTGTGACTTTCTTGTATTGGTGAGGATGGCCATTTCTTCGGTATTCAACCCTTTGACCTGCCGTAGGCCCAGGCGCAGTGAGCAAAACCTGCCATCTTTTTCCTCTAATGTATGATCCCAGTCAGAATAATTAATATCCACCGGTTTTACGGTAACACCATGCTTTTGGGCATCGATCACGATCTGGGCAGGTTGGTAAAAGCCCATAGGCAAGCTGTTCAGCAAGGCACAGGCAAATACATCCGGGTAATGACATTTCAGATAGGCCGAAACATATACCAGTAAGGCGAAACTCACGGCATGGCTTTCAGGAAATCCATAACTTCCAAAACCTTCCAGTTGCCTGAAAATGCGACGGGCAAACTCTTCAGGATATCCTTTCTTCATCATACCCGCAATCAGCATCTTTTCGTAATCACTTACTTTGCCTTTGGCTTTGAAGGTGGCCATACTGCGCCTTAAACCATCGGCCTGCGCTCCTGTAAATCCGGCACCAACCATTGCTATTTCCATAGCCTGTTCCTGGAACAAGGGGACCCCCAGTGTTCTTTTGAGTATTTCCTTTAGTGCTTCAGATGGGTATTCGACCAAATCAGGGTTCTGCCTTCTTTTTAAATATGGATGTACCATATCGCCCTGGATGGGCCCAGGCCTAACGATAGCCACTTCTATAACGAGGTCATAAAACCTTCTTGGACGCAGGCGTGGCAGCATGCTCATTTGCGCCCGGCTTTCGATCTGGAATACGCCAATAGTATCCGCATTGCAGATCATATCATATACCGCTGTATCCTTCTGAGGTATAGTGGCCAATGTAAACTTTTTGCCATAATGTAACGTAGCCAGGTCAAAAGCTTTACGGATACAGGTAAGCATACCCAGCGCCAGCACATCTACTTTTAAAAAGCCCAAAGCTTCAATATCATCCTTATTCCATTCGATACAGGTGCGGTTTTCCATGCGGGCATTGAGAACAGGACAGAGTTCTGCCAGGTTGCCCTGGGTAATCACGAAGCCGCCGGTATGTTGTCCCAGCTGCCGCGGAAAACCCACGTATTCTTCTGTAAGGGCCAGTATTTTTTGCAGGTGCTGATCAGCAGGGTTGAAGCCTTCCGAAGAGATAGCCCTGCCTTGTCTCCATTCGGGCGTGAGCTCCCACATTGATTTAGCCAGGCGATCTACCGCATCGGCCGAAAGGCCCATGGCTTTGGCCACATCACGCACGGCTCCTTTATCATGCACCTCTGTTACTGTAGCCACAATGCCGGCCCGGTGCCGGCCATATTTAGTATAAATATACTGGATCACTTCCTCGCGGCGTTCATGCTCAAAGTCTACATCAATATCCGGTGGCTCATCCCGCGCGTCTGACATGAATCTTGCAAAGAGCAGGTCAAATTCTTTGGGATCAACCGAAGTAATACCCAGGCAATAACATACTACGGAGTTGGCCGCAGAGCCACGTCCCTGGCATAGAATATTTTGGCTTCTTGCAAAACGAACAAAATCATATACTGTTAAAAAATAAGAGGCATAGTTTTTTCGCTGCATAAATTCCAGCTCAAAATCCAGGCTTTCTTTTACTTTATCAGGTATATCATTGTTGAACTTTTCTCCCGCACCCTGCCAGGCCAGCATTTCCAGTTCTTCCTGCGGACTGCGGCCACCAGTAGTAATCTCTTCTGGGTATACATATTTTAAACTGCTTAATGAAAACTGACAAGCATCTGTGATTTCGTGGATACGCTGCAATGCATCCGGATAATGCCGGAAAAGCCTGTACATTTCTTTGGGTGTTTTTAAATGACGCTCTGCATTTTGCCAGAGGCGATATCCGGCATTATGAATCGTGCATTTCTCACGTGTGCAGGTAAGTATATCCTGCAGCTCCCTGCGCCCGCGATTATGATAATGTACATTGTTGGTAGCTACCAATGGCACTTTACAATTTTTAGACAATTGTGCCAGGCGGTAAAATTTCTTATCATCATAGGCCTGGTAAGAGCGGGTCATCGCCAAATAAAGGTCGCTACCCAGCTGCTGACTATACTCCCGCAGGTGATCTTTGAAATCAGTATCAAAATCAAAATGTTCATTTAATTGATAGGGAGGTATCGCAATAAACTTGATTCCTTTCCTGTATTGATATACATCTTTTTTGTACAAAAGGCATTGCCCTTTCTCCGTTCTCAGGTTGCCTTCAGATAACATCGTAGAAAGCCGCGCGTAAGCTTCTTTATCGGTGGGGTAGGCCAGGAGGTCAGGACCATCCTGCAAAACCAGGTGGCAGCCAATAATCAACCGGATGCCTGTTTTTTTAGCTTCTACATGAGCGCGTACGATACCTGCTAACGTATTATGATCGGTGATCGCAATACAAGAATGCCCCAGCGCTGCAGCTTCCTGCACCAGCTCTTCAGGGTGTGAAGCGCCCCTTAAAAAACTGAAATTACTGGTAACCTGCAGATCTGTATACGGTAGCATCATATTCTTGTATTAACTTTTTAAAAGCTCAGGCAAAAAAGCCATGAATCAACCATTGGGGTTGATGAATGTCATCATAATGCCCTAGCCGGAAAATCCAGTAACGGGCGCCGGTTTCATCTTCTATGCAATAATAATCCCGGTAATGGCCCTGTTGCAGCCACCATTCCTGCTCTATACGTTCTGGTCCGTCAGCCTTTTTTACTGTATGCCATCGTCCCTGGTATTTGAAAGACTTGGGCGGATAGTCTGGCACCAATACCATTACCTCAATCAATGCCGGCTTTGTCAGCAAATGCAGGGGACGTAAGGCTGCAGGCCATTGTGCCGTGCTGCAGTCTTCTGCTGATGTGGCCAGGCGTACCGATCGCTCGGGCCAGTAATGTTCATCCGGCAGGTATCTTTTAATGTTTTGAGG
This sequence comes from Acinetobacter pittii, assembly GCA_052038405.1. Taxonomy (GTDB): domain Bacteria; phylum Bacteroidota; class Bacteroidia; order Chitinophagales; family Chitinophagaceae; genus Niabella. Next base: position 3,718 of record JBQGCI010000243.1, on the reverse strand, counting down.
TCCTACCCGGTCAGCAATCCGGTCAAGCAACTCCGCCAGCTTCGCATCATCCTGTGTTACAGTAGTATGCCATAGTGCATCCTGCATAGGAACCAGGGGCATTACCTGCGTCACTTCCAGTGTAAAAACTTCAATGCCTAATGCCGGTTCTATAGTGGGCAGCTTATGCTCGAATAATTTCATCAGGTGCTGCAGGTTTACCGAGGGACGGCCGGTGCTGATTTTTAACTGCTGTTGTTTTCCGTCTATGCGGTGGGTAGTGAACACGCAGGCACGTACGCCCACTTCTTCTTTTTTCAATCGCTGGCACATTTCTTCCAGTAACTGATGAATCGCTATTTCAATGGCCTTGGCAGTTCGCACCGGCTCCAGGCAGGGCAGGTGAATAAAGTAAGGGGTTGTTGGTTGCAACGGCTCTATAAACTCCGGCGCGAGGCCCAATGCCTGGTGAAGCTTTTGCAGAAAATGATTTCCGAAACGCCTGCGAAGTGCTGATCCGGGCATGTTCATAAACGTATCAATGCGATGCATGCCCAGCTTGGAGAGCTTTTCCAACACGGGTGCTTCCAGCCTCAATGCTGCCGGTGGCAAAGACAGTAAGGCCGTTTTTTCTTGCTGCGGTGGTACAATAAATGTTGAGGGACTGAACCGGGCCATTCCCCATGCGGTTCCAATGTTACCGGCAATGGCAACCCTTACCTGGTAACCCATACGGGAAAACTTTTGAACGATGTCCTGAAGGTACAGTTCTTCGCCTCCCCATAGATGGGTACACCCGGTTGCTTCAATGATGAGGCCATCAGGCAGGTCAATGGCCACTATCGGGCTAAATCGTATACACCATTCACCCAGGGCTTTCAATAATTCATGCTCCGAATTTTCCTTCCATTTAAAAACTTCCAGTTCGGGAAGAACCGTTTTGCAATCGGCCACCACCATACCGCTTCGGATGCCTTTTGCTTTGGCTCCGGGAGACGCGGCTTTCGCCACCATCTTCCCATGCACCGGCGCCGCTATTACAAAGTCCGTATGAGCCAGTGCAGTATCCTGCCTTACTTTGTGGTTGGCCAGCAGGCAGGGGAACCATATAGAGGCATAGCGTTTTTCCATATTATCCGGTTTGTAATTGCAGGTAAGAGGGGAGTACAGGGGCATTTTTTTCAATAAGGTAGAACTGGCCGGATTTCCATTGTAATTGCCATTGCCCGGTTTGGCCATTACGTACTTTCAGCAATGTTACATTCCATTGGGGAAATCCCACTCCGGGCAAATTATCATCAGCTACACTGGGTAAAGGCTGAATATGCCAGCGGGCAGCACAGGCTACCGTTTCCTGTTGCCGGGGTGACACTCTATGTATAAAACCCGTAACATGGCTTTGTTCTACAGCCAGCTGCAAACGCCTGGATTCGGTAAAACTTAAATGGTCCGTAGCGCCCACCACAGCCACCAGGGTTTCGCACTTTAAAGATTCTTCAATGAGCCATAGCAGGTCTTTTGATTTGCGTGTTTCCACAAAGATGACCTGCTCTGGTTCAATGCCAAAGCTTTTAAGGGCGGGAGGATAAATTACCTGTTCCTGTGCAATCCACATACACTTTTTAGAAGGGCTGAGCATTTTTCCCAGTAGCGCCGCTATAAAGCCATTCGTTGCCACCGCTTCTGTTTCGCTATAGCTACTGAACTCGTGCACAACGCGGAAGGGGAAAACCTGGTAAGGAAATGCCGATTCTATGATTCCCAATCCTATAGGGGATTGAGTCGGTGCAGGAGGGGGCTTATAGCCCTGCAGGGAAAGAATTTCCTGCTGTAATGTATGTAATACTCCTTTGTCCATTACCCATAGTCATGTGGTACAAAAGTAATTAAATGCTAAAATAATTAGTATTTTTATGCTAAGTATTTTATCTTTTGGGGATAAGTTTCTCAAGAGGCATCAATAACAACAAAGAACTACACATACTCATCCCTTTCGCGTAACTTCCTGCTATCAAAACTATTTTTATGCATCGTCGTGAACTATTAAAGCAGGGCGCCCTGGCTGTAGCGGCCTTTGGCTGTAGCCGTGATATTTTTGCCGCAGGGACAGGTAATTCAGTATATAGCGAAAAGGTTGCTGATATCATAAAATTAAGTTCTAACGAGAATCCATACGGACCATCTCCTAAAGCACGAAAAGCAATGAGTGAAGCGGTCAATGGTTGTAACCGTTATCCCTGGGAAACGACTACTTTGCTCCGAGAAAAGATATCGATACCCTATCAATTAGCAAAAGAAAACGTAATAATAGGAGCGGGTTCTTCAGAGTTGTTAGGCCTGGCTTCTGTTCTGGCTGCTTTAAATAAGGGTAATATAGTGGCGCCTGATCCCACCTTCCGGTTATGGATGCCCGCTGCAAAGAAAATAGGAGCACCGGTTAAACTGGTGCCATTAACAGAACAAAAGGCCATAGATCTGCAGCGTTTAAAAGAAGCGATCGATGCTGATACCCGTATGGTATATATCTGTAATCCTAATAATCCTACTGGGACCGTGCTACCTCCAAATGAGCTGGAGACATTTATCAAGGACCTTACTCCGTCTGTTATTATATTATTAGATGAAGCTTATACCGAATTTGAAGCTACCAGGAGTGTTGCACACCTTGTAAATGACTATCCGAATTTGATAGTAGCTAAAACCTTTTCCAAAATTTATGGAATGGCAGGAGCGAGGGTTGGGTATGCCTTAGCTCATGCCAACACCATTCAACAATTGAATGATCTGCAACCCTGGGCCAATGCAGGCGCGGGAGGCATATCGCTGGCAGGTGCTATTGCTTCACTGGAAGATACTTCATTTGTGGCTATGTGCAAAAAGGAGAACGTAAAGGCCCGTAATCTTTTTTATCAGGCCCTGGATCTAAACGGTATTCCCTATATACCATCAGCCACCAGCTTTGTTTATTTCGATACCGCAAAATACCCCAAAGACTTTAAAGCTGTTTTGGAGGCAAACAACATCATTGGCGCCAGGAGCTTTGAAGAAAACTCAAAATGGCTGCGCCTGAGTGTGGGTACTACAAAGGAAATGCAGCAGGTAGCAGAAGCGATCCGTTTATAATATCGTATCATTAGGCTCAAGCGCTGATATTAAGACGTTTACACAGGTATTGTAGCTCTTCGATGCTTTTAATGCTATTGACCTTGATGTTGGTTACAAATACACCGGTTACATTATTATCTTCCGTTTGAACCTTTACCAGGCCGTTTACATATTCATTTACTGCAATAGAACTGGCTTGCTGGAAACCGAGGCTGATTATTTCGTGTGTAGTCATACAATTATTTTTAAAATAGAAATTCAAAACAAATGCCATTTCACGAAAAATTTTGCCAAAATCGGTGAGTGTTCGCAATAATTCGATCTATGGGCGACTCTTTTTCGTTTAGCGCTTTTTAATGCGGGTGGTAGTTTTTATGCCAGCGAATTGTAAACAGGACCCTGCGAATTGTAACCCGGTACTATCAATATGCGGATTATATTATTTATTTGGATTGAAAAGCAATTCTTGTCCTGTAAATAGGGGATGGGGATCTCGCCCAAAAAACTATTTCAACCCTCCAAACCAATCAAATGAAAAAAGTAAACCTTATTGCTACTGTAGGAGCAGCTATTTCCGTATCTTTTTTTTCCTGCAGCAACGGATCTGTAGACATCGCCAAAAAATTACAGAACA
>JBQGCI010000242.1:0-3911 GCA_052038405.1 Acinetobacter pittii | reverse complement strand
GCTTTCAAAGCTTTTAGGTATCCGCATATTATTACAACCCGGCAAAGGTTACAGTATGGTGTTTGATCAACTGGCCCAAAACCTGCAGTATCCTTCTATCCTGGTAGACGACCGTGTTGCCACTGCGCCCATCGGCCGCTGGCTGCGCATTGGCGGCACCATGGAAATGATTGGTCATAGTGATACGATACTTCCCAAAAGGGTTCAGTCAATTTTCGACGCATTTAAAAAATATTATCCCAAAATGAATCTGGCCCGGCCCGATACCCGCAAAACCTGGTTTGGTTACCGGCCGGTGACGCCCGATGGTTTACCGTATATTGGCAGACACGATCAGTATCAGAACTTAACCTACGCAGGAGGGCATGCCATGATGGGAGTAAGCTGTGCTACCGGAACAGGTATATTATTGAATGAGATCATTCAGCATAAAGCTACCAGTATTGATGTGGCGGCTTTTAACCCGGGTAGATTTAATTGAAGTAGAAAAATACTTTGATAAACCGGGGAACCTTATAAAATAACCTCGTTTCTAAAACGGATAGATTTGGCCTTTCCTACAAAGCAGTTTTTAAATAGGGGAGATTGAACAAATGCCTTTAGTTCTTCATTCACCTTTCGTATAGCTTGCTCTTCACTAAGTTTGCTGTATACGCTGGTTTCAGGAGAAAGATAAACTTCCCTGGGATAGAAATGACCGTTGTTTGCATTATAAACCGTATCCTCATTTCTATATTTTTCAGAACCCGTTACTACCATAAAATATGGTGCTTTGTCAGTAGCTGCCGGGTTTTCTTTCTTTGATAAAAAAACCTCGTAGTGCTGAACACGACTATCGGCATTTTCTATGTTGCAAAGATTCTTTAACCATTCGCTAAACGTTGCAAATTTTGATGTATGGCGGGGAGGGGGTGTGGCTCCTCTATTGAATCTTCTCTGGTAACTTCCTGAATAGTTACTTCTTGCACGGTGTATGGCTCGTCAATAGGCTTCTTGTCACTCTCACATGAGGTATATGCAAACGTGGATAGTACGGTAAACAGTACCATGTTTTTCATTGGTAATAATACATATTTTATTCAATATAGAAAGTTAGCCTAATACTGCTCCTTTTCATTCGGGAAGTCGTTACTTTTTACATCATTCACATAAGATCTTACCGCGGCTGTAGCCTGCTCGAAAATATTAAGGTACTGGCGCAGGAATTTGGGTTTGAATTCGGTATTGATGCCGAGCATATCATGCATCACTAAAACCTGACCGTCGCAATGTTTGCCTGCTCCGATCCCAATTACCGGGATATGAATACTTTCAGTCACTTCTTTTGCTAATTGGGCCGGGATCTTTTCCAAAACAGTAGCAAAACAACCCGCTTCCTCCAGCAATTTTGCATCTTCTTTTAACCTGGCGGCTTCAGCTTCTTCTTTGGCACGCACCGCGTAGGTCCCAAATTTGTAAATAGACTGTGGAGTAAGACCCAAATGGCCCATCACTGGTATTCCGGCAGACACGATTTTCTTAATAGACTCAATCGCCTCTTCACCGCCTTCGAGTTTAATGGCATGCGCCCCGGTTTCTTTCATAATACGGATGGCCGATGCGAGGGCAATTTCAGAGTTAGATTGATAGGTGCCAAAAGGAAGGTCCACCACTACCAGGCATCTTTGCACACCACGGATCACCGATGAAGCGTGATAGATCATTTGATCCAAAGTGATCGGCAGGGTGGTTTCATGGCCTGCCATTACGTTAGATGCCGAATCTCCTACTAATATTACATCAATACCTGCTCCGTCAATAAGGCGGGCAAATGAATAATCATATGCAGTAAGCATAGATATCTTCTCACCAGCCTGTTTCATCATCATCAGGGTATTGGTGGTAATACGTTTTACTTCTTTATTGATGGACACGATTTATAAATTGAAAAGTGAAATTAGCGTTATTCTGTTAGAAACCGGTCATTCTAAACTTTTAATTACCTCATCGTATAAGGCATGAGTGAGACCGTCTGCCAACCCTATCTTTGGAACGAGTATTTCTTCCGCGCCTCCCCATTTTAATACATTAATATAAATGAGCAAAGCCGGTATGATCACATCGGCACGATCCTCGCGAAGTTTATACGCGCTCATGCGTTCCTGCAAATTTAAACTGCTCATTTCCTTGTAAAAGTCGCGCAGGAGCGTCAGCGGCAGGGGACGTCCTTCTTTTCTTTTAGAAAGCGAGAATACTTTATTGATATTACCGCCGCTCCCAATACCCATTACTTTTTTAGCGTCCTTCACCTGCGCTTTGATCGTCTCCTTCATTTCCTCCCATTGCGCCTCCTTTACCTGCTGTTTTAAAAGACGGATGGTGCCTATATTAAAAGATTGCTTGAAGACTACTTTTTCGTTCAGGAAAAAAGTGATCTCGGTACTACCCCCACCAACATCTATATACAGATAAAGTATGTCTCTGTCCAAACCCTCTGCAATATGTGTTTCATAAATCAGAGCCGCTTCCACATCGCCTGTTATAATTTCTATATCAATACCGGTTTCCTTTTTGACTTTATCTATGAGCGCTTTTGCGTTCCGCGCATCCCGCATAGCCGAAGTGGCACAGGCTTTCAGGTGCTTAATATCATAAGCATCCAGCAAGTTCCGGTAAGCTTTCATGGTAGATATCAGTCGCTCCGCTCTTGCTTCCGATATTTCGCCCGTGTCAAATACATCAAAACCCAGGCGCAACGGTACACGTATCAGGTTCGATTTTATGAATTCGGGTTGCTTTCTTTTACCTTGAAACACATCCGTAATCAGTAATCGTGCTGCGTTACTTCCTATATCAATGGCTGCCAGTTTCATCTGTTTCTCTTTTATAAATTTTTAGCCCGATCAATAACCAGGTATACCGAAGCACCCGGCTATTGCATCAAAAATAGGGATATCCCGGCACCCGTTACGCTGCAAATATCAGTAAGATTTGTTGGCGAGGTAATTATAAATTTCTTCCTGCGATCTTACTTCTTCGTTGTTCTTCTTTTTTACGTACTCATTATTGAGTTCGTTATTCAAAATCCTTGCCTTGGTATTGTCTTTGAGCTGAATATTCAGTATATCGATTAATTCCTGCTTCAGCTCTTCGTTTTTAATAGGGCAGGTGGCTTCAACACGATGCTCAATGTTGCGAATCATCCAATCGGCTGAAGAAATATAGACTTTCTGATCGCCACGGTTATGAAATACCCAAACACGGGCATGTTCCAGGTATTCGTCTATGATGCTGATGGCTTTTATGGGTTCCTTAAACTTCTTACTTTCCGATTGCATACAAAATATCCCTCTCACAATTAGCTTTATAACTACGCCTGCTTTGGCAGCTTCAGTCAATTTTTCAATCAACTTCGCATCGGCCATCGAATTCATTTTAAGGATTATTTCAGCCGAATGCCCTTTGCGCGCAGCCGTTATTTCGGCTTCAATGAGCTTGTTCAATTCTGTTCGGATGAAACCCGGGCTGGGAATTAAGGTTTTACACTTTTCCAGGAAATGAAATCCCGTGTCGGGCTTTTCCAGGAAATTGAAAATACGGTTAACATCTGCCATGATAAACCGGTTCGAGGTCAGCAGGCAATGGTCTCCATATAATCTGGCTGTTTTTTCGTTAACATTACCGGTACTTACAAAGCCATAATGATGCGTTTTGTTTTTGATCCGTTTTTTGATCACGCAGATCTTGGCATGTACTTTCATGTCCTGTATACCCGTTAACACTTTGGCACCTATGTCGGCAAGCACCTGCTGCCATTGCAAATTAGCCTCTTCGTCAAAACGGGCCTTTAATTCCATCATTGCGGTTACCTCTTTTCCGTTGCGCACTGCATTGACAAGGGCGTTAATGATTTTAGATTGGGAGGCCAGCCG
>JBQGCI010000241.1:0-20195 GCA_052038405.1 Acinetobacter pittii | reverse complement strand
AAATGGCCGGAGCTGTACGAGGTACAACTAGGGCAATAATACAGGGAGGCCACGATTTAAACCGTGGCCTTGTTTTTTATAACATAAATGACCGAGCAACATTCTTTGGTGTTGCCCACGGCATTGATATTGGAAGCCAGGCCGTGCAGGCCTGCACTTATGTAGTTAACCTTACCGCTCTTGTATTTGCTGCTGAGCATATCTACATAAAAACCGTCGAACCACATGGGCAGCATTTCGTCGATCTCCAGTCCGTGTTGCTGCGTCAGGGTTTCCATCGCACGGGGCGAGAAATGGTACAGATGCCTTGGCACATCATAACCGGCCCAGTAACTGCCGTATACTTTTGCGTCTTTAGCAGTATAATTGGGTACTGCAATAAATAAGTACCCGTCAGTTGCTAAAAGTTTTTTTATCCGGGACATGTATTCATGCAAGGTATGTACATGCTCCAGTACATGCCATAAAGTGATGGCATTAAAACCTTGAGGAGGCAATGAGAAAAGTTCATGAGAGGGCCGGGCATTAATACCATATTGCTCTTTCCCTATTGCCCTGGCATCAGCGTCAGGTTCTAATCCAGCCACCTCCCAGCCCTGCTGCTGCATGGTATGTAAAAAAGTGCCGGTGCCGCAGCCAATATCCAGCAGTTTCCCGGTTTTCAACCCGGTATGCCTTTTAATAATGGCCGCCTTTTGCTTCATAGTGCGCACACGCACCCGTTGATACAACTGATTAATGAGACCTTTACTGGTATTGGTGTGGGAAATATAATCTTCCGATTTATAATAAAGCCCTATATCGTCCAAACCGGGTATATTCTGTGTAAACCTAGCCGTACAGGCATTACAATGAACGATTTCAAACTCTTTACCGCTAACGGTGTAGTCCTTTACGTTGAAGACATGCTGTAAGTCGTCCGACTGGCAAACCGGACAAAAAGAATAATGTATATCAGGCATCTGAATGTGGGGGATTATACAGCAAAACTGGTTCCACAGCCACAGGTACTGCTTGCGTTAGGATTAGAGAAGGTGAATCCCCGGTTGTCCAGACCATCACTCCAGTCGATTTCCATACCGGCCAGATATAGTTCGTGCGACTTGTTGATAACACAGGAAATGCCCTCTATTTCAAATTCTTTATCAGCTTCCGTTTTATGGTCAAAGCCCAGCACATAACTCATCCCGCTACATCCGCCCCCCTTTACGCCGATACGCAAAAGCTGGGTGGTATCAAATCCGGGCTCACTGATCAGTCTTTTTATTTCTTTCACTGCACCGGCTGTTAGTGTAACCGGGCTGGATGCTATCATTGTTTCCATACTACAAAATTAAATAAAAGCTGATTAAAAGCTGTCATAGGCTGGTTAAACCTGATCCATTCCGTGCGCCCGGAGGCTTGCATGGGTCATTAGTGCCCGATAATGAGCATATTAACGACTTTAAAATCGCAATACTACATTCGCGGAAAGCCGTCTCGGCATTTGAGGCGCCAGGCGGAAAGACCAGTACTGCTCATTGGTAAGGTTATCAAGCTTTAGTCCTACCCTGCATTTGACAAAATCATAGAATGCCGTGGCATCGAAAACGGTATAGGCCGGTATTTCAAACTTAAACTGATGGGTGTTGGTTTGGTAGGATGCACTGCCATAATTACCACCGAGCCCTGCACCTAACCCTTTTGCTTTGCCTGAAAGAATGCGGTAACTGACCCAGAAATTGGCAAGATGCACGGGGCCTGCAGCAGCTGGCCTCAAACCGTTAACATCAGCAGCTGCGTTTGTTAACTTACTGTCGTTGTAGGTATAACCGGTAATGAGATTAAGACCATCGACAGGATTGGCAATTACTTCGGCCTCAAAGCCCCGGCTGATCTGCGTACCATCCTGGATATTGAAAACACCTCCCGGCGCCGGTCTCAGAATATTTTTAACGGCTATATCATAATAGCTGATCGTACCGGTTAACCTGTGATGAAACAGATCCGCTTTCATGCCCACCTCCCACTGATTGGCCTGTTGTGGTTGAAACGGATTACCCACAGAATCGGAGCCTGCATTATAATCAAAGCCGTTCATATAATTTCCAAACAGAGATAGTTGATCCTTTATGACTTCATACACTATGCCCAACTTGGGCGACAAGGCTGTTTGTTTAAACGCATCGGTGAATATTGCAGTGGCTGCGTCATACCGTCCTTTGTTATCTACATGATCCACCCTGAGGCTAAGCATCAAATTAAATCTGGAAGCAATGTTCAACACGTTAGAAACATAGGCGCTGTAATTAGAAACATTAGTAGCATAAGTATCGGGAATCACACGGGCCGCGGCCGAATCAACTTTATCGGCATTAAAATGGGTATAAGCGGAGCCGGGATTTTTAAAATTGATGGCGGGCAATGTAACGGTAGGCGTGTTTCTGTCGCTACGCTGGTTGTAGTAGTCTACACCTACTACCATTCTGTTTCTCAATGTTCCTATCTTAAAATCACCGATCAGGTTTTGCTGAAGCTCCACTCCGTTGTAAGGAAAATTTTCCTTTTGAGCACGCTGGCGCAGCATACTGTCATTTATGCCGATTAGCTGTGTTACATACCCTTTTGTTGCGGAATAGGTTCGGGTAATATGAGTTTGCAATTTCCAATCGCCAGACAAAGCATAATTGATCTGTCCGAAAAAATTAATCTGCTGGGTGTTATAATCGAGCGAGTTGGTCAGAAAGGAGCGCTTATAATCCATCCCAAAATCTTTTATGCTATGGATCGTTGTTGCGGTTGCCGAAGGAGCAAAACGAATAGGGGATGTAGCATTGTACATAGACGCCTCAATGTCCAGAAGTAAATCCAGGCGATCATTTATTTTATAAATGAGGCTGGGCGCCAGCATGAAACTCCTGGTAAAGCCCTGATCCTGGAAACTCTTCTCGGTATGTAAGGCACCGTTGATCCGGAACAACACCTGCTTGTCATTGGTCAGCGGCCTGTTGACATAGAAGGTAAGCCGGTTTAAATTATAGCCACCACCTGTAAAGGCGATCTCGGTTTTACTCTGCTCCAGAGGCTTTTTGGTAACCCTGTTAAATAAACCACCGAAGGAGATCTGGCCGCTGTTAAACAGCGTACCTGATGGTCCTTTAATAGCCTGCAGCACTTCCAGGTTGGCAGGATCAATATTGGTATATACAAACCCTGAAATACTGTTACGGATAAAATTGGCTGTGGTAAATCCGCGTGCTAACATAGCACTTCTTCCCTGGTTATACACCACCGGAACAGCAGCGCCGGGAATATTTTTAAATATACTGTTGTAATCAACTACCACTTGTTCGGCAATAATCTCTTTGGGAATGACAGAATACACCTGCGGGTTTTCAATGTTGCGTAATGGCAAACGGGCTACGTCGTCGGTTTCCTTTTTGTTGAACCGGTTAATACCGGATATTACCGTGATTTCAGACAGGCTTTCCGGCTCTCTTTGTAAACGTATATTTATGGTCGTGACGCTTTCGCTGTTCACGTTTACGATTTCTTCATGGAGTTTAAATCCAACATGAGTAATTTGAACCACGTATTGGCCCGTAGCCAATTTTCCTATTTCGAAATTGCCATTCGCGTCACTAAAAACAGCATGCGGTGTTTCCAATAGCCGGATACTGGCACCTTGTACAGGAGCCTGATCAGCGTCAACGATTTTCCCTTTGATCCCGCCTTCCGCATCGCCAGCGAATGCAAATATGTATAGGATGATTAAAAGCACAGTAAGCATGCCTCGCAGTATGAAAGTCCTGGTTTGACTGATCATATTTAAAATTTTGGCAAAAGTAGTTGGGCATTGCTGCGGCACATTTACGAATTCGGGAATTTCGGTATCTGAGATCCGGAATTATTTTGTCATACCTGAACCACCTGTAGGTCAACAAAAAGCCCCGCCGGTTGTGCAACGGCAGGGCTTTATCAAGGAGCATCCGTAACGGAATTATTTGTCGAATTTATTTCTCAGGGCATCCAGGCTCGACTGAAAGCTATTTTTGGGTTTATTACTTACCGGTGTTCCTTTAGGCAGATTAGTACGGGAACGTGGTTGTTCTGTCTTACTTTCATCCTTCATACTTAAAGCGATGCGCTTGCGGGAAGTATCCACTTCCACCACCATAACCATTACTTTTTGATTGAGCTTTACCACTTCATTAGGGTCGCTTACAAATTTGTTGGCCAGGTGAGATACATGTACCAACCCGTCCTGTTTAACACCCACATCTACAAATGCACCAAAATTAGTGATGTTGGTAACAATACCCGGAAGTTTCATACCGGGTTTTAGATCTTCCATTGTAGCAATGCCGTCAGCAAATCTGAACTCTTCAATCACGTCCCGGGGGTCACGGCCCGGTTTCTCCAGCTCCTTCAGGATATCTTCAATGGTGTAGGTACCAGCTGTTTCGCTGATAAAATCTTTCGCATTGATCTGCTTCCTGATATCCGGTTTGGCAATGATATCATTTACAGTGCAACTCATCTTTTGAGCCATTTCTTCTACGATGCTGTAGCTCTCAGGATGCACGGCAGAATTGTCGAGTGGATTTGCTGCACCAGGTATTCTCAGGAAGCCGGCGCATTGTTCGTAAGCTTTAGGTCCCAGCATTGACACTTTCAATAGTTCATTACGCGACTTAAACGCCCCGTTCCTACTGCGGTACTCTACAATATTTTTAGCGGTAGTAGCTGTAAGACCTGAAACATAGGTAAGCAGGTGTTTGCTGGCCGTGTTTACATCTACTCCCACATAGTTCACGCAACTTTGAACTACGTTATCCAGGCTTTCTTTTAAGCGGTTCTGATTCACATCGTGCTGGTACTGCCCTACACCAATACTTTTCGCATCAATCTTAACGAGCTCACTAAGCGGATCCAACAAGCGGCGGCCAATGCTGATAGCGCCGCGCACGGTTACATCCTCGTTGGGAAATTCTTCGCGGGCTACTTCACTCGCCGAATAAATAGAAGCGCCGCTTTCATTTACCATGAAAATGGAAACAGGCTTTCCAAAATTGATACCCCGCACCAGCTTCTCTGTTTCTTTGCTGGCCGTACCATTACCATAACCAATCGCTTCAATGTCATAGGCACTCACCAGCTCTTTCAGTGTTGCGGCAGCCCCGCTCCAGTCGTTTTGAGGAGGGTGAGGGAATATGGTGCTATACTTCAGGAAAGTACCACTTTCATCGAGACATACCACTTTACAACCTGTTCTGAATCCCGGATCGAGCGCCAGTACACGCTTGCTTCCCAATGGAGAGGCCAACAGTAACTGGCGTAAGTTCTCAGCAAACACCCGGATTGCCTCCTCATCGGCTGCTGCTTTACTGCTCATCCGAAACTCGGTTTCGATAGCCGGCTTTAACAGACGGCTATAGGCATCCTCGGCTGCCAGCGCTACCTGCTCTCCGGCAGTATTAGAAGCCTTTACAAATACTTTCTTCAACTCGCTAACTGCCGATTCTCTTTCAATACCAATATCCATAATCAGGAAGCCCTCTTTTTCTCCTCTGCGGATAGCCAGCAGTCTGTGTGAAGGGCAGTCGGCCAAGGGCTCCTTAAAATCAAAATAATCCCGGTATTTCTGCGCTTCCTCGGAGTCTTTTTTGGTGGTAAGCACCCTTGCAGAAATGGAAGAAGTTTCCTGGAAAATAGAGCGTACCGTTGTTCTCGCCGGTTCGCTTTCTGATATCCATTCCGCAATAATATCCCTTGCGCCCTGCAACGCATCTGCATTATCCTTTACCTGCTCGTTGACATAAGCAGCAATCTGTTCATCTGAAACCGGCTGGCCTTGGTCAAATAACAATTGCGCCAGAGGCTCCAGTCCTTTTTCGATAGCTACCGTGGCCTTGGTTTTGCGCTTGGGCTTGTAAGGCAGGTAAATATCCTCGAGTTCGGTCGCGTTCAGACAGTTTTCTATGCGCATCTTTAATTCGGGCGTTAATTTTCCAGCGGCTTCTATCGTTTTCAAAACGGTCTCTTTCCGTTTTTCCAGCTCATCATAATATTTGATCTTATCAATAACGTTGCCCACCTGCACTTCATCCATATTGCCGGTAGCCTCTTTCCGGTACCGGCTGATAAAAGGAATGGTGGCGCCTTCCGCGTGCATCTGCTGCAGGTTGGTAATATTTTTTACAGGCAGCGAAAGTTCTATCGCTATTTGTTGTATATATTTTAAATCCATAGTCATTTTTTGTTCTTCCTGATTATTGGGGATGCAAATGTATGCGGGGTAAAAAAAGAAAAAAATATTTTTTATAAACAGTGGCACTGCAAAAAAAGCAGCTTCGAACAATTGCCGGGTTTACTCAAAAATACCAGCGAAAAGAACTATTGATTCAATACACAATAGTAGCGTTCCCTTCAACCGGGTACCCCTGACAGGTAAGCACCCTGCCCTTAGCCATTTCTTCATCCAGCAGCACTTCGTTATAAGCCATCCATATTTTACCCGAGGTGCAGGTAGCCACACAACTACCACACCGTCCGGCTTCGCAACTGTAAGGAACCGTAATTCCTGCCTGTTTGGCTGCCGCTACAATGGTTTGCGGATACTGAACATTCAGCACATGGGTATTTTCTGCCAGGTGTATCGTAACCTGGTACATAGCTGTATCCGGCGGCCGGGGAAGCCTGGCCGGCGGCAAGGGGTTGAAATCTTCTTTAATGATCTGCGCATTGGCGATCCCGTTATTGCGTAGCGAAATAGCTGCCATCAACATATAATCGAAAGGACCACAAACATAAAACAGAATATCTTTTTTATGGATGGCTGTGAAATGTTCATTTAGCAACCTGCTCAGCAGCCAATGGCTCAGGCGACTATAATAAACATCGAGCCGGTTACTAAACATAAAGTGAATGTAGAATCGATCTTTATGCTGTTCCTGCAAAAACTTTAGCTCTTCATAAAATATAGCCTGCTGCTCATTCCTGTTACTATAGAAGAGATACACTTTCTGTTGTGTAGTGAGCAGTAAGGTTTTGATCAGTGAAAAGCAAGGTGTAATGCCACTGCCTGCGGCGAGGAAACAAAATGTAAGCGGTTCTGTTTTTTCAGGCAATGCAAAAAAGCCACCAATACCCGATGTAAGCAATATATCTCCTGGTTTCGCTTTGTATACCAGCTTCCTGGAAAACTCACCGTTATCCAGCTTCTTTATGGTAATAGACAACGGCTCACCCGCATCCGGCGAAGAGGATATGGAATAGGAACGGCGTTGCTCCCCTGATTGCGTGTAGAACACCAACGTTAGAAACTGGCCTGCTTTATACCGGGCCTGCCACCCCAATGGCTGCAATACCAGGGTTCGCGAATCGGGAGTATTAGCTTGCACCGAAACGATTTCAAGCTTTTTGATAATGCCGCTATCCATATCGATTCAAATTAATCTGCGGCCATTCCGAACCGCCTCTACTACAAGCTGTCCGGGTCATTATCTTAACCAGGCCCGGGGATCTACATTTTTTTCTTCGATCATCAGGATAAAATCGAGTTTCCCGCTTCCCGTCTCTTCGTCGGCGCCAACTGTGCCTATAGCCTGTCCGCGGGCTACCGATGCTCCTTTACTAGCCGTCACGGACGCGAGGTTGCTGTAGGCAGTAAAATACTTACCATGGCGTAACACTACAAATGAGGTGCCGCCTACCTTAGAAATACTCACTACTTCTCCGGAAAATACAGCCCTCACAGGAGCGCCAACCTGGGCAGTATAAGTTACGCCCGGATTATCACCAACAATATCCGGACCAATCCCTTCAATTTTATAGCGTCCAAATCCAAGTGTGATCACGCCCTCAACAGGTGAGGGTAGCTTCCCGCGGTTCTGCGAGAAATCGCTGTTTAGCGCAATGTCATCCGCTTTGTAATTCAGATATCCTCCTGCAGGAGCTTTGTTCTCCACTACCGGAGCTGGTGGAGGAAGTGTGTTTTTTCTTACGGCAACAGGTCCCGTATTCGCAACAATGGAATTCTCTGATTGAGGTACAGTCCTCACGGTGCTCGTCTTACCGGCACCAACAGGATCAAATTTTAATTCCCTTGACGGGGCGGAAGCTACTTCCTGGGCGGGCGGCGGGGCAACTGGTGCTGCACCGGGGGATACGGTTGTAGGTTTTGCACCTGCCAGCGCTTTCTCCGTTTCAAGTAACCGCTCGCGGGCCCAGGCTTCCTGCCTTTCCTTAGCTTCCGCAGCTGCCCTTTGTTTAGCCTCTTCCTGCGCTATTTTCTTTGCTTCTGCTATTTCCTTCCTCACCACAGCAGCGATGTCCGACTTTAATTGCCTGTCCTCCTGCTGTTT
The DNA here is from genome assembly GCA_052038405.1 of Acinetobacter pittii. GTDB lineage: Bacteria > Bacteroidota > Bacteroidia > Chitinophagales > Chitinophagaceae > Niabella. The sequence continues at coordinate 11,850 of JBQGCI010000241.1, read as the reverse complement.
TTTGGCAATCTGCTTTTGCAATGATCCGGCCTGGGATTGCAGCAATTTAGCAACAGAATCTTTTTCGTTCCGCTGGTTATCAAGAGTGGAGTACTCGTGGGTTCGGGTAACCAGGGCTCCTTCTTTTTGCTTTTTGCTGGCCACCTGGTGCGCATAACGCTTATCGATCAAACTATTGGTTTTTACGATATCCTCCATTTGTTTCTCCCGGTAATTACGGTAGCTTTTCAAATAAGCCACACGCTTTATTGCATCGTTGAAACTGTTCGCAGAAAAAATAAAATTCAGGTAATCGTAGTTACTCCTGTTTTTGTAAGCATATACTACTGTTCTTGCATAGTGCGCTTTCAAAGTATCCATTTGCTTTTTCAGCCTTTTAATTTCTATCGCACTATAGTAGATATCATCATCTATAAGCCGTATCTCTTTGCCAATATTGTTGATGTACTGATTCTGCACTTCGATTTTCTTGTTGAGCGCAGCCAATTGGTGCAAGGTATTTTTGCTTTCGCCCTTCACCGCATCATACGCCTGCTGAATCTGTCTCAACTCCTGCTGTAATTTCCGGCGTTCATCCTCCATGGCTGTTTTATCGCTTGTTTTTTGCGCTGCAGCCTGGTTGGAGACAAAAGCACTACTAACAATAATTAGTAGGTACAACAGCTTTATATATCCCTTTACCAGCTTGTTTAAGAACTGTACAGATTGTTGTAATGAACACAGTATTGGTGCCTGAAGCATAAATATTTACCGGATTATTGCTTTGTTTTATAACCTGATGGTACCGAGAAAGGCACTGCCACTTCTCCATCAAAATCGTAAGACTGGAAATTTAATTTTATAGTGATATTGCTCTTATAATTAACACGTATATCCCTTGAGGCAGAAAAATTCCTTCCGGCCACCTGTTTATAATTATTGTAGGCTAATTCGGCGCTCCTGTTTTTGGAAGCATCCACATCACTTAGTTTACTTGAAGCGGGCAGGTATCCCGGCAACAATACTGTAAGCAGATTTTTAAAGTTCGCATCCTGAGTAGTGATCACATAACCATTTCCTTCCCTGGTGAGAGACGCATTATCCTGGTTTACAAAAATGGCATTACCAATCAGCAGGTCCTGCAAGGTTGTAAAGTCAACAGGCAATCCTATTTTTTCCTGGATATAGGAAAGGCTGGATGCTATGTATTCTTTCTGTAATTTATTGAGGATCTTCACGGAGTCTTTGGTAATCAGGGCCCTTACACCTTCAAAGCCTAGCAAACCTGCCGACATCCAGATTGCTTCATCTTTTCTAATCACCAGTTTAGCAGTTACACTTTTACCGTTTCCTTTTCCATCATCAAAGTCCACATCCACTTTACCCGAGAAGGTCTTAAAATCAATTTTATTGAGCTTGGAAAGCACAACAGAAGGCCCTTCATTTTCTACCGTAGCTACCGGTGGCGTTTGGGTAGTATCTACCGAAGGCGTTTTCGCGGCCTTTTTACTTGCGCCACATGATGCGAGCGCAGCAACAGCTATAACTAATACTAATTGTTTCATGTTTTTGTTTTTAATGTAATGGACATTGTATCCATTATTGTTTGCCCGTGTGACCAAATCCCCCGGCAGCCCTTACGGTTTCACCCAGCTCTTCAACGGGTACCCAGTTAATGATCTCTACCTTTTGTATCACCATCTGAGCCACGCGATCACCATTGTGAATGGTTTGGGCTTCATTGGACAGGTTAATCAGGATGACTTTTATTTCTCCCCTGTAGTCTGCATCAATTGTGCCAGGCGTATTGAGACAGGTTAAGCCCTGCTTAATGGCCAAACCACTACGCGGCCTTATCTGTGCTTCATAGCCTTCAGGTAACTCTATAAATAAACCGGTGGGCACCAAAGTCCTTTCCAGGGGTTGTAACACTATATCTTCGTTTATAGACGCTTTCAGGTCCATACCGGATGCACCGGAAGTGGCATATGCCGGTACCGCATGCTGCGATTTATTAACGATTTTAACTTGTAACTGGGTCATAGCGACAAAGATAGCCTGTTGCCGCTAAAGCGGAAAGCTGTTTTGAACAAGGGGGATTTTTAACAAAATGTTTCGTTTGGGTTTTAATACAGCCCCGGCTTCCGCCGTGTATGTCGCACTCGTACAATTTCAATTCTATTGATTGTCACTTTGTAAGAAACTCTTATGCCCTTGTGCTCAAATGCCCTGTAGGCACCGGTATTATTCCTCTTATACTTATCTGGATTGTACCGCTCAGGCAGACCAGGCAGTTCATCTACTTTTTGTGTAACTTCATGAAGAAGATCGCAAGCGTTTTTGGGAGAACGCTCATATATGTATTCATAAATGGTCAGAAACGCATTTAGAGCAGATTTTGCCCAAACAATTTCCATAACTCTACTTCTTTAGTGCCTGTATCGTCTTTTTCACCTGATCCTGGGAATAAAACTCACCTCCGGCTATTTCATTTTCTGCATCATCAATGTCTTTGTTATATTGGTGTATATCCACTATTTCATCCTCCAAAAGCGTATAAATTGCTTTAACCTTCTTATCTCCTGCCTCGTCTATATATTTATGCAGGCTTTCCCGGATCGAACTTGTATCAATATTTAAAGCCATAATCACTTATTTGTATCAAATTTATGAAATAAATGAAACTTAACGTTCTATCATAAAACCAGCACTTTGTTATCGCAACATTATTTTCAAATCCCGGCGCCGCGCATAAACCATTAATAATACGAAAATGATTAAAGACCAATGATTGATGAACGAGGTTTCACAATTACCATTGTAAATAGACCCTGAGTTTTCTGTGCAGTGCCAGGGGAAAAACTTCTGAGTTACCGGGAGCTTCCATCCCAGGTATTTATTGAGCATCGATGGCAACAAATCTATTGCATCGGGCAAAACACAGCCGGCAAAAGCAGCTGAAACGATGAGCCGGTAAGGCTTTCGAACCACTAAAGTGCCGGCAACCATAATACAAAAGCCAATAATCACATCCCATTTTGAGGGCACCGGGTAACAGTGAGGCAGGTAATCCAAAACCCCATGAAAAAAGATGGCTGATAACAAAGCAATAGGTGAAGCGATCATAGTCAACCGGGAATTACCACGTTTAATAACGCTGGTGTCCGTCACCATAGCCACCACCCCAATAGCCGACGCTGTATGAAACAGGACATTCATATTATATCTTCTGTAGCAGTACCGTTGCGTAAGCCACCAGCCCTTCTTCCCTGCCTACAAATCCCATATGCTCGGTAGTAGTGGCTTTTACCGACACATCTTCGGTTAATACCTCGCAAATGCCGGCAATGGTTTCCTGCATTTGGGGAACAAAAGGTTTTATTTTAGGCTCCTGCAGGGTAAGCGTTGAATCTATATTAACCACTTTATACCCCTTTTCCTGTACCAGCTTCATACAGTGTTTCAGCAATATCTTACTGTCAATATCACGGTACCTTTCATCATTATTAGGGAAATGCACCCCGATATCACCCAGGCTTAAGGCCCCTAATAGTGCATCGCAGATCGCGTGCAGCAACACATCGGCATCGCTATGCCCTAATGCCCCTTTGGTATGCGGAATCAAAATGCCGCCAATCCAAAGATCGCGTCCTGCTACCATTTGATGAAAATCGATGCCACTGCCTATTCTAAAGCTCATAATTGTTTCTTTACTTATAAGGTAATAATATATCTGTATCTATCCCCGCGAATATAGCTAACTCCCTCCATTTGTCTATTTTTGCAGCTATGAACATAGCCTCACTTTACGAAATCTATTTACAATATCCGAGCATACAAACAGATACCAGGAAATTAAAGACAGGAGATATTTTCTTTGCTTTGAAAGGACCGAATTTCAACGGCAACCTGTTTGCCAAACAGGCGCTGGATGCCGGAGCTGCTTATGCAGTTATTGATGAGCCGGAGTTTGAAATACCCGGAAAGACTGTTTTAGTGGAGGATGTGCTGACGGCTTTACAACAATTGTCCAATTATCATCGCCGCCAGTTCAATATTCCATTTATTGCCATTACAGGCAGCAATGGAAAAACCACTACCAAAGAGCTGATACATGCAGTGCTCAGCGCAAAATATAAAGTGTACACTACAGAAGGCAATCTGAATAACCATATAGGCATTCCGCTCACCCTGCTTAAAATTAAAAGCGATGCCGAATTAGCAGTAGTGGAAATGGGCGCCAATCATCTGCGCGAAATAGAAGGCTATTGCCGGGTAGCGGAACCTACACACGGCCTGATCACCAATTGCGGCAAGGCCCATCTGGAAGGATTCGGTAGTTTGGAAGGCGTTAGAAAGGGGAAGGGGGAGCTGTTTGACTATCTTCGTACCCGGGAAGATGCCATGGCCTTTATCATGAAGGATTATGATTACCTGCAGGACATGAGCAAGGGTATTGCTCATGTTGTAACCTATGGCACTCATGATGCCCTAATCACCGGAAAGGCAGAAACAAAAAGTGAGTTGCTGGCCGTTGAAGTTACTGTTAACGGAACAGGCTTTCATATAGTTACACAGCTCGTGGGCGATTATAATTTACCGAATGTATTGGCAGCTGTTGCACTTGGTCACGAATTCGGTGTTCCGGCCGATCAGATAAAACAAGCCATAGAAAATTATAAACCTAGCAACAGCCGGTCGCAGCTGGTTGAAACAGGTAGTAATAAGATTATACTGGACGCTTACAACGCCAACCCCAGCAGCATGAAGCTGGCCGTTGAGAACCTGGCTAATATTCATGCTGATAAAAAAATATTGATGATCGGGGCTATGGCGGAGATGGGCGATGAAACTGAGGTTGAGCATGAAACGCTCATTAACCAGATTAAGAAAAGTAGCTGGCACCAGGTAGTACTGGTAGGCAAGCCCTTTCTTCCCTTTAAAGATAACTTTGTTTATTTCGATCATTCGGCGGATGCAGCCGAGTGGGCGCAACAGCAGCATTTTGAAAATGCTTATATACTGATCAAAGGCAGCCGGAGTTCGCAAATGGAAAAAATACTAACAGCAATCGCTCAATAATTGTATTATGGTCAATGATACGAAAGCCAAAAGAAGTTATTTAGGCGCCGTACTGGGTTGCTATTGCCCGCGGTGCCGCGAGGGAAAACTATTTAAAAAACCACTTACCCTGAAACTGAGTGGTTTTATGAAAATGAATAAGAATTGCCCGGTTTGCGGACAACCGACAGAAATTGAAGTGGGCTTTTTTTATGGCACCAGCTATGTGAGCTATATGCTGGCGGTTGCCCTTAGTGTGGCCAGCGCGGGTGCCTGGTGGGTATTCATCGGCTTTTCATTACAAGATAACCGGTTTGTTTACTGGATTATCTTTAACGCACTATTGCTGGTGGGGCTGCAACCCTGGCTCATGCGTTTTTCGCGCAGCCTCTGGCTCTCCTGGTTTGTAAAGTATGATGCCAACTGGCGAAACCGTGGCCCTATGGATGTTTCTGAAAGAATTAATGAAGACCAGGGTAATAACTGGTAACAGTTGCGTTAAAAAAATATAAAATGCGAATACTAGAACCATCTCAGTTAGTATTCGCATTCTCATTTACATTGCTTTTTGTATACGTTCCAACAAAGCTTTTGTTTTAAGTATGCCTTCACTCTCCGGCAAAGCGCTTCCCTCGTACTCTATGCCTACATAACCTTTAAAGCCGGCTTCTTTTACGATCTTCAACATTTTATTGTAATCCGTTTCCACACAATTGCCCTTATCGTCGAAATTATAACTCTTGGCACTTACTCCTTTTGCAAAAGGCATTAATTCTTTCGTTCCCTTATACCGGTCATATTCCTCCTCACATTTATTGTCTCCACGCTTTATACAGAAATTACCAAAATCGGGCAAAGTGCCTACGTTGGGTTTATTGACTTTTTTCATTACGCCGCTCAGCCAGCTTCCATCAGAAGAATATCCCCCATGATTTTCCACGATCACGTTTATTTTTTCTTTAGACGCATACTCGCCGAGCTTTGTCAACCCATCTGCTGCCGCATCCGAAACTTCTGCAGCTGTACCCCTGCCTGCCGCATTAACTCTTATGGTGCTGCATCCCAGGTACTTTGCCGCGTTCACCCACTTATAATGATTCTCTACGGCTTTTGCACGGGCAGCCGTTTCTGTATTTCCTAAATCACCTTCTCCATCACACATGATCAGGTGATTTTTCACGCCGTTATCCTTACAACGTTTCAGTAGTTCATTCAGGTAAGACGTATCTTCGGCTTTGTCTTTAAAAAAAGTATTTACATACTCTACTACACTTATACCAAATTCCTTTTTTGTCACTGCAGGAAAATCAAGATTTTCGATCTCCTTTGCAAATAGCTTTTTATGTAAGGACCATTGTGCCAGGGAAATTTCGAAAAAAGATTTTTTCGCGGAGATGAGCTCTTTTCCCCACGCTGGCATTACAGCGCTTGCCGCAGCTATAGCTGTCGCGTTTCTAAGAAAAACTTTTCGGTTCATATGGATTGTTTATACTTTAAAAAATATGGCTGTTCCCCCTACCAACGATGACACGGATGCCTTATTGCCTGGCAAATAACTCATAACCGGGGCCTAACAATCCCGAAAGATAATTCTTTTAATCTTATTTACCCATCAGGCTGTTGGTAGCTGATCAGGAAGCCTTACCACTTTCTGTTGCCTGGGCCGGCCCGCATCATGCTGAGCACCCAGTAGTATTTTTATCGCAACCGCTAAATGTTCAACAGAACCTGTTAATCATTTTATAAAGAAAAAATTGCGTATACGATTGCCCGGATAATCAAAAAGATTTGCTATTTTAGTTTAGCAAACATTATTATCAAACCTCAAATCATTTTATGGAAACAACAAATATTGAATTCAATCAGGAAGATCTACTGGTAACAAGATTAGATGAAACAACCGGCACTGCAGGCGCTTATGATGGCGATGGAGATGGTGATGGTGATGGCGGTGCTGACGGCGGTGATGGTGCGGATGGTGATGGCGGCGCTGACGGCGACGGCGGTGCAGATGGTGATGGTGGTGCTGACGGGGATGGTGGTGAGACTTCTGAAGGAACAACTGAAGCCTAATCTTAACCGCTTTTAAAAGCGAGCATTTTTCAAGCCGCAGTGAATGTATATTTTCTGCGGCTTTTTTTTCGCCCGATTGTGCTATTTTCAGGCGGGCCTATTCCTAATCAAATACAATGAACTATTTTTTCGATAAAATTGTAGCTCCTTACAGTGTAGATGACTTTTTCAACATCTATCATGAAAAGGATATCTTATATGTTAAAAGAAACGACGAACAATACTACCAGGATATTTTAACAGCCCGGGAAATATCAGACTACCTGGAACGACAGGACATTTTTTACCCATCTGTTCGTATCGTAAAAAACGGCAAAGAAATTCCTAATGGTGAGTATACATTAAAAAGCACTCCCATCGGCCACCACCGTAAAGATGGTATTATCAATACAGACAAGGCCTTTTACCTCTTTAACAATGGTGCCACTTTTGTGATACAGGCAGGCCAACGTTACTTTAATAATTTGTCTCATTGCAGCCTTGAGCTGTCGCAAAAATTCAATTCCCCGGTACAGGCCAATTTATATATCACCCCTAATAAATCGCAGGGCTTTAACCCTCATTGGGACACCCATGATGTATTTGTATTGCAGATATCTGGCACTAAAACCTGGCATTTATATGGATTTGAAAAAGAGCTTCCCACCAAGAACCAGTCTTTCGTAAGCAAGGACTATAAGAAGGAGCCGATCCAAACCATACAACTCAGTCCCGGTGATTTTCTATACGTACCCCGCGGATATGTACACGACGCCATGGCAGATGACGGCATCTCTTCTCACATTACCATTGGCGTTCTTTCATTTACCTGGGCCAGGTATTTCAACGAAATATTCCCGCAGCTGGAAGAATTCAAAGAGTTCAGGGAAGCTGTTCCATTCTGGAAGGGCGACCTGACTGAGCTCATCAGGGAAAAAACAGAAAGCCTGCGTCAGAAATTATCCGTGCTTAATTTTGATAAAGGTATAGAACGCCTCAACAAAAGTTATCATTCGGCCCAGCCGCAGCCTGTTCATAATTACTTCGAAAGTATCCGGAACATTAGCAAGGTGTCGGCCGGCACCACCCTGGCTTTAAATGAAGGAGTGATTTTCCGGCTTGTGAAAAAAGAACCGGGGTATGAACTACATTTGCTCGGTAAAGCCATCCAGTTTCCTGAAGTAATGAAACCCGCAGTTGATTATATCTTCAGCCAAAAGAAATTTACTTTAAAGGACCTGCCTGGAGATACAGAAACTGTAAAAGACCTGGCCACCCAACTCATCAGGGAGGGTGTTGCTTATATTGTCGAATTGTAAAAGTATTATTATTTGGATAACGATATTAAAAAAGAGGTGTTTTTCTGCAGTGCCGCGTCGAGGTATTTTAAAGAACAACTGGCCGGCACTGCAGCCAATGCCGGTGCATTCATCTTAATTGAACATGCGAACCCCTTTCCGGAAAAAATCATCGAAGCGCATTTTAACAAAGAATGGTTAAGGGATATCCAGCACCTAGCCAAAAGTTTGCGCGGCAAGGTGTTACTCATCCGCAATAAAAAAACCAATTTTAAAGACTGTAAGATATCTTTTATTGACAGCAAAGCCGGCCGGTATTTTACCATCCAAACAACTGTTGATGAAATCAGCACGGTCAACCTATCCCATCATATCGCATCAGCCGATACTCAATGGCAAACCGATCCTTTTTTCGTGATCTGCACCAATGGTAAAAAGGATAAATGTTGCGCTAAATTCGGCTTCCCGGTGTATAAATTTTTTGAATCCTTTAATGCGGATGTTAATGTTTGGGAATGCACCCATGTAGGCGGCGACCGTTTTGCGGCCAATGTTATTGCTATGCCTTTTGGTATATACTATGGACATGTTGCGGTAGAAGATGTGGGGCATATTATGGTAAGAACCCTCTTAAGAAAAATATACAAGAATAAATTCAGGGGTGTATCACGCAGGTCGTTTTACGAACAAGCTATAGAATGTCACTTACGCGAGCATTTGCAGAATTATGATATCGATTTTGAGATCCATACCCATTTATTAAAGCACGAAGGCGACCACTATGAAGTAGAGGTAACCACAAGCAACAATGGTCATTACGTTATGGACCTGCAGAGAATAAAGATCGACTACCCGCATCTGTTAACCTGCAAGGCAAAAAAGCAGGAGAACATCTCTAAATTCAAACTGGCCCGGCTCGAAACATTATCGACAGTATCAGTCTAATTCCTGCTCAATTGCCAGGATCACCTCTTCAAAGTAGTTCACATCATTCAGGCGACAGGCATGTCCCATGCCCCCGGGACTGAATACATTTACTTCCATTACTTTATCGCCCACAATATCAAGTCCCACAAGAAACATCCCATCCTTCACCAGCTTGTGGCTTACGGCATCAACAATATCGAAGATCTTCCGGGTAATTTTAGCCTGCGACACCGAACCGCCCTGGTGAATATTGCTCCGGATATCGCCGCCAGCTTGTGTACGATGGATCGCGGCTACTTTACCATCTATCTCAATCGGCCTGCCATTTAAAAGAAATAATCGGATATCTCCCTTACTGGCCTGGGGCAGGTATTCCTGTGCAACAATATAACCATCCCGGCCTATCGCGTCTACTATCTGGTTAAAATTCTGATTCTGCTCATTTACCAGGAATACGTTCTTACCACCAGAGCCCTGCAGCGGCTTCAACACGATATTTTTTTTATGGGCTGCGTAAAAACTTTTGATTTCCGCGGTGCTACGGGTGATAATGGTTTCCGGCCTGATGATCTCCGGGAAGTATTGAAAGTACATTTTATTGGTGGCCTTAGCCAGCGTATCGGGGTTATTCAAAACCAATACGCCGTTTTTCTTGGCCAGTTGTCCAAACACAATACCCGAATACTGAGCCCATGGACGGTCGTCCAAATCGGCAGAAGGGTCATTCCGCAGCATTACTACATCCAGATCTTTAGACTCAATCAGCCTTTTCTCCGCACCGAAAACAGTTTCCATAAATATCTGCGGACTCCGGAACTTTTTGGCAGGCGCTTTTTTAGCATGTGCCCCCATTTGGCCCGATGCGGTGTAGCTAAAATCTTCTACTGCTATATAATATACTTCGTGACCCATTTGCAACGCCTGCAAGGCCAGCCGGGTGGTGGTAAAATAGGGCTCTTCACGGTCGTAATCATTTATTACAAAAGCTATACGCATATATTGTTTTTTATTGTTGAATCATTCTAAAAATGTTCCCGTCCTTTTTTATCGCATCAAGCTTTGCCAGGAAGTTTCCCTGCAAAAAGCGGGGTGTTATGGGTGCTTCTAAAAGAATATTGCGATGAATCAATTCCTGCACTACGGGCAAATAGTCTTCACGTATTTTCCCGATCAGCAGGTGCTTCAGGTCTTTTCCTTTTTTAATATAATCGATGATATTTAAAAAGCCTTTCAGATAAACCGCATCCTTGGTTAGCCCTCCTCCCCTGTATACCCGCATACAGATATTAAAGGCTGAATGCGGCGCAAATGCGTATTTATCGGAGAGCAGGTGAAAAGTATCTACAAAAGATTTACCACTGATCATTTCCTGCACCGCCACAACGCGGGCGGCCAGCGTTCGCATGCGACTTGCGGTTAAACCCTCTGTCATGTACTCAGCCAATACGGCCAATCCTTCCTGCAATTCTTCGTAACCCGGCACTCCTATTGAAAACAGTTCGAGGGGTTGTGCCTTTCCGTTATAGTATGTAACCACATGTGTGCCAATTTCGTGTTGCAGAAGCGGCTGCGCTCTTTTTTTTGAAATACCAAAGCCCGAATTAATATTCAATACTCCTTTCGAAACCAATATCCCTTCTATATCATCTGCAATGCGGATATTGGACGATATACTGTTATCCTGGGCTTTCAGCCATTTTAACTCCTTTTGAGCCATTAAAGCGAACTCTGCTGCCGTTAATCTTTTCGCTTCTCCGGCTGCTTCACTCCCTGCGTCTACTGCTACAAGCAATGCCTTAGCCACATCCAGCAACTGCTCACTAACGGGGCCAAACAATTGCAAACTGCTCAACAAAAAATCATGCTTCTCTCTTTCCTGCATCATATTCAGCATCCGGTCTATCTCCTTCCTTTTGTCACGAAATAAAAAAGCGATGGTAGGATCTGTTATATCTTCAATCGGGAGGTTATATATTTTTCTTTTGATCAGCTCGGGATCCACGGGCATCGGCCGGTAATGAAAGACCGGATTTTTGGCATAGTTGGCTTTCTCAAACTCTTCCCAGGCTGCATCGGCATTAATAGGAGTTACCAGCATCAGGAAATCGAACATTTTAGTATATGCCGCCAGCTCCCGGTCTATCTCACGCGCCTTATCATCAATAATAGTAGTACCCAACATCTGAAAATGAGACGCTATAAAAGAGGTCTGCAGCCGTATAAATTCAAAAAAACTCTTACGCAGCGCTTTACTGTAGCTGGCCCTCAGTTCCCGCAAAAACAAAGGATAAGGCTTACCGGTTGCTTCATTAACATATACGGGCGCTATCTCCAGTCCTATAAAAGTAATGCCATGATTGTCGAGATCATCTTTTTTTAAAAGAGGTGGCATGTCTGCCGGAGCCGCCGGCTGCTGCTGTTTCTTCAGCACCGAGGTTTTACCCCAGGAAGGTATCGGTATTTTATTCAACTCTGCATCCAGCTTACGGGCCGTATCTATTGCTCTTTTCTGGCTGATATGGATCGTAAACGG
>JBQGCI010000240.1:0-15900 GCA_052038405.1 Acinetobacter pittii | reverse complement strand
CCAAAATGCAGACAATGAAAAAAAATAAAATAATTATACCGGCCACTATTTCTTTGCTTGCGGCGGCCTGCAATGCACCGAAACTGGCCTCGGTGAAAGAAATAAATCCCTTGCCCGACGCCTATGAAGCGCAGATGCCGCTGGACTCTAATAATGTAGCACAATTACATTTCAAAGACTTCTTCCAGGATCCTGAACTGATCGAACTTATCAATACGGTACTGACCAATAACCTGGACAACAAGATCGCTTCGGAAAGAATCACCATAGCAATGGCTTATCTGGAGGCGAGGCAGGGGGCCTTGCTCCCTTCTGTAACAGCAGGCTTGCGGGCCTCCGGTACCCATTATGGCAAGCATACTATGGAAGGGGTCGGCAACTTCGACACCAACCTTTCACCTAATATTGACAACAGCCAGCAGATACCTACATTCATTACGCCTGATTACTGGCTGGGATTAAGCGCTTCCTGGGAGATCGATCTCTGGGGTAAGCTGAAGAGCCTGCAGGGCGCAGCTATGGAAAGGTTCCTGGCCACACAGCAGGGTAAGGATCTGCTGAACGCAGCGCTCGTTACACATACCGCCACTTTATACTATGAGTTGATCATGCTGGATAAAGAGGTAGCCATCCTGAAACAAAATATCAAGCTTCAGGAAAAAGCAGTGGAAGTAGTAAAAATACATAAAGAAGTGGGCCGCGCTACCGAACTGGCAGTTCAACAATTTGATGCCCAGTTGTCTAACACCAAAGCATCTCTGTATAGCATTAAACAGGAAATCGTGGCAGCTGAAAATAAATTACTCGAACTCACAGGCAGCTATAGCGGAAATATTAAAAGAGGCGCATCCATCAACACCACGTCCATACATTACCTGGCGCGGCATGGCAACCCCAACCAGCTGCTTGAGTACAGACCCGATATCAGGATGTCGTACCATGAACTGGCCGCATCACATGCCGACGCCAAAGCCGCCCGCGCGGCCTTTTTCCCCAGTTTAACGATCGGGGCCTTCGCAGGATTCAATTCATTCAATGCAGAAAAGCTGTTGAATCCCACTTCTATTGCCTATCAGTTGATAGGGGGTCTTACAGCCCCTGTATTTCAGAAACGGCAACTAAAAGCAGGATTTAAAGTAGCAACAGCCGAACAGGAAATAGCGTTTCTCAATTATCAGAAAACGGTTAATGGCGCTTTCCAGGAGGTAAAAACATTGCTGAGTTATATCGCCAACAATCAACAGATATTAACTGAAAAAAGAAAAGAAGTGTCGGCACTTGACAAAGGCTTACATGTTTCGCAGGATCTTTATGTAAATGCCTATGCCACATACCTTGAAATCATCGCTGCACAAAAAAGTAAGATCAATGCGGAGATGGATTTGATCAAGACCGAACGTAATCATGTGAACATATTGATACAGCTATATAAGGCGCTGGGCGGCGGCGTCATTGGATCGTAGTCTGATTTTTTATGTTGGGTTTCAATAGCAGCGGAACGAAAGTGACGCTGCTATTTTTAATTTAATTTATTGCTTACGTTTAAGTACAGAAGCCAGTTCCTTGATGCGCTGTTCCGTCACCCAGTTCATCCATTGCCGCTTACCAATATCGGGATTCATCGTAGACAACAATGTAACTATTGCGTCACGGTAGGGGATCCAAAGTCTTTGCGTTGTTCTCAGGCCATCAGCATTCACTTCCGCATTAAAATCTGTTAGCGGCTTTTTTCGAAGCTTCACTAATACTTCGTGATACACTGAGTTTAAGCGGGCATCATTATCTTTCATCGATGTAATTTCCTTAGGCAGCTTTCCGCTGTTCACATTTTCTATCAGCTGTACAAATTCTTTTTTCTGCTTTACCAGCGACCCAGTGGCCCAGGCCGCATAGCCGCTGCCTCCGTGCAGCTCTTCATTCCACACTTTTGCCTCTAAAAATTTAACAGTAGCCTTGTAGGCCGGCTTCAGGTATTGTCCGCTTCCATGTTTAAGAGCGGCAGTTAGTTGGGTCAGCCTTGTATTGATTTGAACTTCATTATCCGCTGCTCCTCTCCTGGCACAGTATCCCATACCAGAACCACTGGTTACATAATTGCATATATCAAATTCAAACTCCTGGTTACCCTTCCATGCTTTGTAGGCTGTATCTATTGCCATTATTAGTTCAGCCGGCACCCAGCCGCCCCTACTTATTAATTGTAAAAGAAGTTTATTATCAACGTCTGCAAAGCGGCCCTTCCTTCTGGAAGCCGCTTCCGCAATCTCCCAAACTGAATAAGAGTCATGCATACGGCTGGTATCAATCTGATATTTTTTTACAAATGCATTCACGTCAAAATGGCCGGTTTCAACAGCCTGTTTAATAGCCCGCAAACGACCGGCTTCATCGTAAAACTGCATCCCCGGGTTAACTTGCTTCCCTTTCTCATAAACAGCCAACGCCATAAAAGGATCTGATTTAAAAAAATTATTTTGCCTGAAAAAGACTTCGTCCAAAAAATACCCCATCGCTTCTCCATGTCCTGCCAGAGATGCCTGCTGGTAATGAAAAAAGCGATCTTTATCTGCAACTGCGTACCTGTAGGCTAAAAGGAAATGCGCATCAGCATTATTTAACAGTGCTGCTTTTTCATACAAAGCTTTTGCTTCCTGCCTTTTATTCTGGCCGTATAATGCGTTCGCTTTTTGCACTAATTCACCAGGCGTCTGAGCTCTAACATAGCTACAGCCATAAATAATGAACAAGATAAGTAAACTACGCGCTAACATAAATCCATTTATTGGTCGAAAAGCTAAGATAGCCATTATGTGTACAGGAAGGATTGTAGAATTTAAGACGAAAAAGCGAAAAATCGGTACAAATAATAAGCTGTGTTTGCATCCGAATGACTTCTTTTGCAAACAGATTGTATGATAACCGCCATAGGCAGCCCTTCCTGCCGGCAGAAAAAAATGAAACATGTCTCTTACCGGCACAGAGCTCTTAAATACAAAAAAACATTTTGAAACCCTTGACGGGCTGAGGGGTATAGCAGCTATAGCTGTAGTGGTATTCCATTTTATGGAGTTTGCAGCACCTAAATATGAAGACAGCTTTATCGGGCATGGCTACCTGGCAGTAGATTTTTTCTTTTGTCTTTCGGGCTTTGTAATAACATATGCCTATGATCAAAAGATTAAAGGCATCGGATCAGGCCGTTTTTTAAAACTTCGCCTGATCCGGCTTCATCCTTTGGTGGTTATAGGTTCCGGCCTAGGGCTGACCGCTTTTGTGTTTGACCCGTATAGTAACCTTTATCAGCAGTACGGCTTAAAGAACGCGATATTAATGTTCATATCAGGGAGTACATTAATCCCCTATCCCCTGGTACACGAACGTTACTTTAATCTCTTCCATCTTAACCCGCCCACCTGGTCTTTATTCTGGGAATATATGGCCAATATTTTTTATGCTTTATTGTTTTACAGGTTAAAGAGATACGCGCTATTACTATTAACCATCCTGGCCGCCATCCTGCTTTGTTATGAATCTTACCGGTCTGGATATATTGGTGTGGGCTGGAGCGGCGATAATTTCTGGGGTGGAGGTATCAGAGTATTATATTCCTTTTTGGCAGGAATGTGTGTATACCGGTTTAAGTGGATCATACATAACCGCCTTGGTTTTGGCTTCATCAGCATGCTGCTATTAGCGTCTTTCCTGGTTCCTTACAGCGAACCGACAGCTCCTTTCGCAGACCCATTAATCGTTATTCTTTATTTCCCCTTAGTCATAGCTCTCGGTGCAGGCATTTCACTAAAGGGAACAACAAAAAAGATCTGCGCATTTTCCGGCGCCATATCTTATCCGTTGTATATGGTGCATTACCCGATACTATGGCTGTTCTTAAGCTACCTGGAGAAGCATCCGCTTTCGATGGATGAAATGTGGGTAGTGATCCCTATAGGCACTTTACTGATCATTGTATTCGCCTACATGATAATGATCGGGTTAGACATCCCGATCCGGAAGTACTTAAGAAAAAAAATGGGCTAAGACCTTTGCCGGTTATGGTAGGTTCAATTGTAATTGCCGCCCGCTACTCCACAATTTTCTGCTTCACTTTTCTGAAAATATTTTTGGCCTCTTTAGTCTTTCCCCTTATAATATTTTCATTGTCGCTATCGTCGGAATCTTCGTCTTGCTCCTGCTGCCTGTTAGTACCAATATTTCCATTTCCTTTGCCGGATGCCACAGCGACGTTTTTGTATTGGGTCATCGTCGTTTTCTCCTTTGCGATTATTTCGCCAGCCAGCCATTGTTTTACAAAGCCGGTAACTACTTCGTTCACCTCCTTTCCCGCCCTGTAAAGTACTTTCCATTTTACCGGTTTGGCTTCATAAGCGGGATTCACAAATGTGCGGCTGCCGCCGGAGCCGGTAATTTCCGCTTTAAAGTCTACTGTTGCAACCAGTGCCAGATACTCCTGCAAGCGCTTCTTTACCATTACTGCCGGATCGGCCGGGTACATTTGCGCCCACAGCGTTTGGTTAGGCGTAGGATCCTTTTGCTGTTGCAGTTCCAGTTGTTGTTCAGCGATCGCTTTCTTCGCTTCATCCTGCTGCTGCTTCGTCATGTAGCCCACAGCCTGCTTGAGCGCTTTCTCCGCCTGCACTAAATGCTGCTCTATACTTTTAACTTCTGCCGGTGATAAGCGGGGAGGCTCAGATATGGGTTTCGTTTTAGCTCTGAGTTCGGTATACGCTTCAATAAATTCCCCGCTATTGACATACTCTTTTACATAATTACAAACCTCTTTGGCTACCCCGGCTTTATCACCTGCCACTATACCTTTCAGGTTGCGGGTAAATGGCACCTTAAACGAATTGAATGGCGCATCGACAGAACTGCCTCCCACATCTTCCACCGGATCGCTTCCGATTGGTGTGGCGTCAAAATTACCTACCAGGTTGTTTAAGATATAGGTTTGAGCATGGCTATGTTTCATACCTAATTCCTGAATAACATCCCTGACAGTAATAAATGCCCAGGCACTTGCAACCAAGATTACCAACAGTGTAAACCGGATTCGTTTCATAAATATTGTTTAAATAAATGAATAATAAGTATCTGCTACAACTTGATACCGTTACTTTATGATTCAAGTGTCGGTGCGAACTAACGCTATGCTGGCTGGTCGCATATATCCCAGATCTCTTCCATCACTAAACCTGCTTCATTGATCTTATCATCCTGGTAGGATAGCCTGGTACTATCCCTGTCTGCAGGGCTTGTGTGAATCACTTCAGATAATTTGTACTTGATAACTTTTTCGTTCGGGGCAGTCTCCTGCCCGGGCTTTGTACAGGACACTGCGATGCCAACAACGGAACAGATTACACCGCAAAATCCGATGGTGTTATTTGTTTGCATAACTTGTAACTAACCATTGATGAACATTTGTATATCCGAAGGCTTACTGTTTTACTACTTTGATGGTCTTAGAATAGGTCTTCGCCCCATCTTTATCGGTTTGAACGATTCTTACAAAGACTTCTTCAGAATGGGCATTCAAAAGATCACTGGTGGATTTATTACATGCAACAGCTGAAAATATGAGTGCTGCGGGAAGCAGGCAGATCCACCTTCCCAGCCTTCGATTGCGGCCGCTCATCAATGAGAACAGGAAAAGAATTGAAGCCCCGAATATTCCGGTATAAGTATGTGTAAAGTGATATTGAAGCGGAATACTTGAGCTACCATCTTTTGCCTGGCTTAATATCTTATCGCTGATGACTGTAAAATTTTTACCATCAGTGGAAGCTTCTACCTGGTAGTAGGCGTTATTGGTTTCGTTTAGCGAAGTCCAGTTTACGGTAAGCTGACCGTTTTTTAAGAAGGCGTCAATAGCGCCAAATGTTACAGGTAATGCAGCAGCTGCACTCACTGCATCCATCGCCATAAAAGTAGAAAAGCTGGTCACATCAAAGCTGATCTCCCAATATTCATTGGTCGCGTTCCATACGATATCATTGTCGTTAGGATCAATGATCACCGGTGTGCCCGGGTTTGTGATATCGCTACTATACTTTACAAATCTGAAATTAGCTTTTCCAATATTATCCGATGGCGACGCTGGCAGCCTGTTAGCCGCCGTCACCTGTTGGTTATACTCTGTAAATTCATATTGTAAGTAATACAAGGTGATTCTTGCAGAAGAGGTAGCAGCATTGTTTTCAGGTGTGATCTGGTAGCGCCTGCTCACAGCACCGGGTATCGGATCTCCGGCCCATACTTCTGTCAACACATTTCCCCGAACAGGACTGCTGCCATTGGCCTGAACGGTTACAATGCGCCTCCTTTCTCCATCCCTAAAACTCACCGGCAAATTATCGCTGATACTTCGCAATGCAGTTTGATTGGACAAAGGCAATGTTATTGAAACGTCTGCACCTAGCTTTACCAACCACATATCCGGCACTACATTGGGACTGGCATGAAATCCCGAAATACCGGCGTCATCCGAGGCAGAAAAGCCTGCAACTATATAACCGTTGTCAGAGGCCTGGAAAGCACCGCGAAAACTATCATACTGCGATCCTCCCATTGTTTGCTGCCATAACAGAAAACCGTAGCTGTTCAGCTTTACGATCCACCCATCTGCACTGCCATAATTAACCGGTACATCGCCATCGTCTGATGAACTTTCACCGGTTATGATCAGTTCTCCACTGGTTCCTTCATCTATGCTCCACGCAATTTCGTTACCGCTGCCTCCCAGGCATTTCTGCCATTGTAGCTCCAATGTACCATTCAATTTAACGATCCAAACATCGCTGCCTCCGTGGTAGCCTGAAACGTTGCCATTATTATTGGAAGTTGTACTCCCGGCCACCACATACCCTCCATCACTGGTAGCCTGGATGCAGTAAGGGTTATCATCTCCAAACCCGCCATAGTCGGGATAGCGTTCCACTACGCCGGTAGCGCTCAACTTGGTGATCCGATACTTGTTACCTCTGAAAGTGGATACCGCACCTGCAGCAACATAGCCGCCATCATGCGCTAGGCATATCGATGTAATAATATGATTGGTAGCATAGGTCCACTCCAAAATACCGGTAGCCGTAAACTTCCTGATATCCTCTCCACCCGTAACATAGCCTCCATCGGGGGTGGGTTGTACTGCATTGAGTAAATTGCCTCCGCGGGCCTGCCATTCGATAACACCTGAGGCCGTAAGCTTTACCAGCCAACCACCTGGTCCTGTAGTAACGTCTCCGCCTAAAGAATTGGTAGTGCCTGCGGCTATAAACCCTCCGTCGGCAGTTTGCTTAATAGCGTTAAATATTTCGCCCGCAAAACCGCCATACACTTTTGCCCATTGCAGTATTCCTGCTGCTGAAAATTTCATTACCATACAGTCTCCCTGCCAGCCATTCAGACCGGCGCCAGACAGGTCACCATCTACAGAGCTGGTACTACCGGCCACAACATAGCCTCCATCGCTGGTTTTAGCCATACTGGTAACGCCTTCAAAATCAGTTCCACCAAAAGCTTTATTAAATTCAACTGCAGGCGCTTGCCCGGCGGCGTCAATTGAAAATAAAAGTATTAAAAGCAGCAGGATTGTAAAATAGTATTTCATTGCGTAAGTTTTGACGGTAAAATTCATGCCCCCTGCAAGCAAAAACTATCCTGTAAAAACAGGATATTGAACGAGGGCACATCACTCATTCTGGTGATATGGGTTGCCTGCTATACGTAATAATTTTGAGCAAGTTCCTTTCTAATTTCGAAAAAATAAAGATCAAAATATTTCAAAAATCATGGAAAACAAGGATAGGTTTCTCCATTGGTAATTGTTAATTTGAATATATTTTATGAAGCGCTGTATTATAACATATTTAATTATCGGCATGTGCGGCAATTTTACGGCAATGTCGCAAAGCAAAACTATCGACAGCTTATCTGCATTACTGGCACAGGCAAAAGAAGATACGAATAAAGTAAATCTTTCGCTGAAACTATCTGATCAGCTGGAAGGGTCAGCACCAGACAAGGCTATTGCCTATTGCAGGCAGGCGTATAGTATAAGTAAAAAAGTGGGCTTTGAAAAAGGGATCATTACTTCTTTCCGTAACATGGCTTACATTTTCGCTTTCCAGTCAAAATTCGATTCAATGCTTTATTACAATAAGCTCGTGTACGACATAGCCGTAAAAAATAAAGACACATTTAACATAGGGGTTTCGCTGTTTAATATGGGGGAGGCCTATAAATATATGGCCGATTATGAGAAGGGTATTGACTACACTTTGCGCGGCGTTCATATGCTTGAAGGACGGGGATATACCAATGTAGAAGCCAATCTGTATGCAGGTTTACAATCTACCTACTATCAACTCAAACAATACGATAAATCAATCGAACATGGCTTAAAAGGTATTACACTCGCCAGAAAACTGGATAATAAAGTGCCTTTGATGGGCCTGTTGGCTAATATGGGGCATTGCTATAATGATGTAAAAGAATTTGATAAGGCCGAAAGATCATACAACGAAGCCATTCCTCTTGCCCGTGCTAACAAACAGAAATTTATAGAAGCCTCATGTTACGGTGGCAAAATAGATATAGCATTGAATAAAAAACGATACGCAGATATAAAAGTGTATGCAGAAAGGTCGTTAAGCTTAAATACCGAAATAGAAAACTTCTATGGTTTGTTTGGTGCACATCACAACCTGGGCATATACTATAGTTTAATGAATAATTTCCCTAAAGCAGACATGCACGCGAATACGTCGCTGGTTATCGCTAAAGAAAATAATTTACTGGAAATGGAAGCAAAGGCTTTTGCTTTATTAGCAACGATTGCCGCAGCAAAGCATGAAATTCCTGCAGCCATTGAATATGGCAATCAGTCCGAACAGATAACTAATAAGATTTTTACAGAAACAGTAGCTCAAAAAGACGCAGAAATGCGTGTGAAATATGAAACAGAAAAGAAAGAATCCCATATCAAACTACAACAAGCCAGTATCCGGCAAAAAAACACACTGAACTATATTTTAATTGGTAGCGCTATTACCTTGCTACTGATTATTGTGCTCTCTTACCGAAATTACCAGCACCGTCAGCAACTGCAACAGCAACGCATCACAGAACTGGAAACCCAACAACAATTATCTGCTACTGAGGCCGTATTAAAAGGGGAATCACAGGAGCGTACCCGTCTCGCCAAAGATTTACACGATGGTTTGGGCGGCATGCTCAGTGGCATCAAATATTCTTTAAATACCATGAAGGGAAATCTTATAATGACGCCTGAAAATGCGCAGGCTTTTGAACGTAGTATAGACATGCTGGACAGCTCTATCCAGGAAATGCGCCGGGTAGCTCATAATATGATGCCAGAAGCTTTGGTTAAATTCGGGCTGGACACTGCCTTGCGGGACTTCTGTTTGCATATTTCGCAAAGCGGTGCCTTAAAGGTATCTTACCAATCTATAGGTCTTAGCGAAATCCAACTGGGGCAAACCGTTGCAGTTACTATTTACCGTATCGTGCAGGAACTGCTCCATAACACAATTAAACATGCGGGCGCACAAACAGCCATCGTTCAACTCAGCGTTACCAACCACACCCTTTCTGTAACAGTAGAAGATGATGGAATAGGGTTTGATACCAGTGCACTTAAACAAAGCGCCGGCATAGGATGGAGCAATATCGAAAACAGGATCATTTTTTTAAACGGTAAGCTGGATATACAATCAGTTAATAACAAGGGTACGTCTGTTTGGATTGAGTTACCTTTAAGTGGATTATAGTAGGCACCCCTCAATGGCAAAAATGCAGATCAATCTATTCATAGTGGATGATCATTATATGATCATAGAAGGTATCCAATCGCTGCTACTGCAGGAAAAAGAAATTACCTGGATGGGACATGCCACCAGTGCCGCGTCCTGCCTGGCTTTCCTGAAAAGGAATCAGCCGGATGTTATTTTAATGGATGTTAATTTACCTGATAAAACGGGTATCGAACTTTGTAAAGAAGTAAAGGCACTTTATCCCTCTATTTTTATCATCGGCCTCAGCACTTTTAACCAGCATAGCTTTATCAGTAAGATGATGGACAACGGTGCATCGGGTTACTTGCTAAAGAATGCCACCCGGCCCGAATTGATGGAAGCCATTCGCACCGTTATAAAAGGAAAATTGTTTTTCAGCAATGAAGCAGCGCTTGCACTGCAGCAAAGTCCCGACATCAGTATTATTCTCACCCGCCGCGAAAAAGAGGTATTAGAGTTAATAGCCGACGGACTTACCAATAATGAAATAGCCGAAAAGCTTTATATCAGTATTACAACAGTAGATACACACCGGAAAAACCTGTTAAACAAATTTGACTGCAGGAATGTAGCATCCCTGGTTCGAAAAGCTGCTCAACAACATTTTATTTGAAAGGTGGGCTGCGTTATTTATGCCTGTTGCCCGAGTTCCTGTAATATCCCTTTCTCCTCTTAGATGCGTGTTGCGGGGCAGGACTATACGCCGGTTGCTGTCCGAGGTGCTCGGGTATCGTCATTTTATCAACTTCTTTTGCAATTAATTTCTCTATAGCCTGAAACTTACGTTGTTCCTTGGGGTTTACAAAGGTGAAAGCACTCCCGGTTGCTTCTGCCCTTGCGGTACGTCCGATCCGGTGTACATAATCTTCCCCATCGCCCGGAACATCAAAATTGATGATCAGGTCTATATGATCGATGTCAATGCCACGACCCAGGATATCAGTTGCTACCAGCACAGGCAGCCTTCCACTCCGGTATTGCATCAATACCTCTTCCCTGCCATCCTGCTCCAGGTCGCTATGGATTTCACCTGCTTTGATGCCCACTCTTCTCAGGTCTCTGGCCAGTTCCTTCACTTTTACTTTACTGCCGCAGAAAATAAGCACGCCTTTATATCGCTTTTCTTTGAGCAGGTATTGTATCAGTGGTATCTTTTGCTCATCGTACACCATATAAGCCTGCTGCAATATTTTTTCAGGCGGCTTGCTCATGGCAATGCTGATCTCAACGGGATCTTTTAATATATTCCTGGCCAGTGTCTTTATTTTAGGAGGCATGGTTGCCGAAAACAGCATGGTTTGCCGCTCCTGGGGAAGTTTGCCGATGATAAACATAATATCCTCGTAAAACCCCATATCCAGCATACGATCGGCTTCATCCAACACCAGGTAGCGTAAGGATTGCAACTTCACATAACCCATTTTGATGTGAGCCATCATTTTGCCGGGCGTACACACCACTATATCGGCACCCATGGTCATGGCTTTCTTTTCCTGGATAAAATCATTGCCATTACCTCCGCCATAAACTGCAATGGAGCTTAAATTGGTAAAGTAAGAAAGTCCTTCCAGGTGCTGGGATATTTGAATGGCGAGTTCCCGTGTAGGCACAATGATCATGGCACTGATGCCGGTATTATTGCTTTCTTCTTTCAATAACCTGTTAATAAGCGGCAATAAAAAGGCAGCGGTTTTACCGGTGCCGGTTTGCGCAAAGGCCAATATATTCTTACCATTGAGTATATGAGGAATTGCCTGCGCCTGTATAGGCGTAGCCTGCTGATAGTTGGACGCTTCAATTCCTTCCATTAAACGATCGTCAAAACCAAATTCTGTAAATTTCACTTGCAGCGGATTAATAATTAAGTTGCAAAGATACCGGCTTTATACATTCTGTTAGCAAGAGATTGATGAAGTAAACAGATAGACATCAATAAGACCTGATAGGTACCTGTTGAAGTATCCGCAAAACTATTCTTGGTAGAAGCTTATGCTTTCAAGGTACTTTTTAAACAAGCCGTCGATTTTATTTTTATGATAGGTGTCGTCCCAGTAAATACCTGTTACATTGTTATCCTCATCTAAAGTAATGTCTGAAGCATTGTACCCACCAGCTATACCCAGGAATGCCGATTTTTCTCCTTCTTCGTCAAAAGAAACTCTGAAAAGGTAAAACCGGCATTTATTACCTCCTACTGTCACCGTCTTTTCCGCTATAAATTCTAAACTTTCCGGTAGATGATCCTCAGACGAATTAAATAAATAGCTTTCTGCAAAAGATCTTGCAGTAGCAAGTTGTGACGGAAACAGGTGACTTTTATTGATACGCTTCAGCACGTCAAATAAATAAACCCTGTACGACTTATCTTCCGCAATACGTGCAATTACTTTTGGATCTGCTTCCCTACCATGCTTCAGCAAAGTGGCTACAGCCGTTAATTGCAGGTCGATGTCAGGCACATACTGAAATTCATGTAGTATCAGATCAGCTTCTCCATCAGCTAACCTCGGTAACAATCCGATCAGACTCGAAAGCTCATGATCATATCCGGTGCTGTCGCTGATAGCCTCCTTCACTTTTCGGGCGTTACTCACAAAGCCGGGAACATGGGGCTTTAGCATTTCAGGCTTTACGAATCCGCTATCAATTAGTGCAGACACAATCGTCGCAATACTGGGAGTAAAAATACTGTCGGCACTTAAAGGCAGTAGTTTATCCGCAATAACAGCGGTTAGTGCAAGGCTATCCCTCATACTTCTTCTGAATAAGGCCGAAGGAGATTCTGTAAGCCCGGCATTGGCTAGCAGCATTGCAAGAGCCTGATAACTCTTGCTGGTATGCGTGCCCGACAATATATTTAAAGCTATAAGCCTGCGTGCATTGTCTTCAGGTGCTATCGCAGGATAGTACCGACTGATATAATCGACAGTAGAGGGTGTCTTTAATTTCAGCAAACGTTCTGCGATGATCTCCGCCACACCGAAACTATCTGAATACTCATAAAGCGGCTGGTAAGTCTTGAAGGCGAAAGGGTGTAACAGGTCTGCATCTTCTGCCTGGAAGGGTGCGGTTTCAAGATATTCGATAGCCATGGCCCTCCTGGTCGAATCCTCTGCTTGAAGTTCTGCCAGCAGATGGCCTGTCTTGGGTTGCAGGTAGTTAAATGCCGGCAGGCCTGTGGTTTGTTGAAAGTCGGTAAAGAACCGGTTGGTATGAGGAGTGAACAGTGCATCCTTCTTCGATGACACAGTAAGTACATAGGTACCATTACCGGCAAATATGACCCGGTTTCTCCTGGCAATACCCGCATTTTTCCTGCTGGTCAGTATTTCAAATCCTTCAAGCCCGTTAGAAACAATATCGTTCTCCTGAATGAGGCTATCTGTATCGTGAATGAGCAGGTTTTTATATATATTTTTTAATTCATCCTGATTCTTTATCCAGTAGTAAGGCTTAGGTTGATCCAGAAGAACGATATAACTGGTGGCAGTCATCGTATCGTATGCTGCCCAATCCTTTCTTTCGAATATGCTGGTTTGCAAGGTTTGATTTGCAGTAATGGAAGAGGGTGCCCACACGGAAAAAGTGGAGTCGCCATTATAACGTGAGCGCCAGTCTTTTGACTCGTGCTCTTCGTCAAACCTGAGGGATGATAGCATATCTTGGACAATAAGTTGATTGACCGCAGACGTATCGGCAGTTATATTAATAACAACATTTCTGCCACCGCGGATAATGCTTAGCATCGTTGCACGTAAAGCCGGGTAATCGCGGTTGAACATATTATAGAACAACCGCACCGGAATCTGATTGATGATCGTATCCTTGGACTGAAATTCACTGTAAGCTTTTTCCGCGGCCAGTTGCACATCGTTATGCACGGCATTATCATCTGTTAACATAAAGAATCTTTTTACCTCTTTGGAGGTCAGAATCACAAACAAGCCATTTGACATATCTGTTGAGGAAAGGCTGGTAACTTTCCAATTATTATTGTCGTTGCTACTGAGCTGTGCATTAAACTGAAGCGGACTTGTCGTATTGAGGGATAGCCCGATAATGCTGTCCCTGTAGGTGAAGTAACGGGGAGCTAAGTATCCGCTATTTTTAATGCTGAAGGAGCTAAAGTATTGCTGTGCATCTTTTCCCTGCAAACGCTGCTTATCCTTGGCAAACATCATTAATAAAAACACATGGCTGTTTTGAGCTGCGTGGCGTATTCTTATATGCAATCCTTTTTGATTAAGCAGGTAATCCTGCATATCCATACCGTCCCCGGCAGCCATCTTCAGCTTTTCTATTTTTGCTCCCGGGTACATCTGTTTAATAATTTCCTCTGGTGCTTTACCGCCACTCAGGCTTTTGTTGGATGCTATTGAATAGTACCCGGTGTAATTGAAAATATCCATGAAGAAGTAGCTGTCCACCAAGCCATATAGTTTAATCATCGCAGGACTCCCTGGCATAGTAACTGTATAAGCCGGATCGATTACCGGTTGCCATTGTACCGGCAATTGTTTATATTGATACTGATGCGCCGGTATTTTTTTACCGGAGATAACGGGCTCCACAACAAATCCTTTTTCCTGCAACAAATGAATAAGTCCGTCCTGTCCGGGAAGATGCGCCACACCTACCGCAAAGAACACAGCCCTGACGCCTGCGAGACTATCTATCCGATGGGCCATTTTGATATTTCTTTTACCGAGCATCTCGTACCGCTGCCGGTCGTTCATCCCGGCGGACATGGCTTCAACGGCATTGAGGTTCTGCGCCTCATATATCTTAATCATCTTAGATAAAACAGCGCTGCCTTGTTGGTCGCTTTCATCTGAAAGAACAGATTCAATATCTACCTGGTCAATTAACTCATCCAAAAGGTTGCCCTGATCACTTGCATCTTCAATTCCACCGACCCATTTCCCGCTGGCTTTAGCTACTCCGTAGAACCAGGCATCTACGAATGTTTGCATGGACTCTTTAAAATTATTGGAGGTGAGCCAGCGATTACGTTCCGCAATGATATCTTTTGATGTTATTTGCGCTGCAGGTTTGCCTAATTTTTTAGACAGCCTCGCTCCGTACCTGTTATAGTCTTCTTCACTGAGTATATCATCTAGTTTTTTTCCTTCGCTGTTAACCGCCTGTGTAATAGCATAACTCATCATTTCATCGGGGTTCACTTCTATTGCCAGGCCTTCCGTATTCTCAAGCGCTCTATAAACAGAATCTGTAAAATTGAATACCCGTTTATCCATGATATGGATAGTGCCAAATAAATAGGATGGTTGCTTTAGCCCCTTCCCCGTGATCCTCCATAAAAATGTGTTGGGGTACGATTGACTACAAAGGGATTTTCCAAAAAGGAGCAGGAAGCAAAAGCCGGTTAGCTTCATTAAGTTTCTCAAAAACATGTTCGGTTGTTATACAACAAAAGTAGCACATATTTAGCAGATAGGCAGGCTTGTAGCCGTTGATTCATTGGTTGTAAGAACGGTCCTGTCCTGGTACTGTGTAATATATTAGAGGGGGTGTTGTATTGCGGTGTATAGGCATAAAAAAAGCCTCACATTACTGTGAGGCTATTAAAAAAGAATGCCTGCCCGGCTGCACAGACGGGGCAGCGATAGCGCAGGGTGCAGTTGCGGCCAGGTACGGGCCATCCCACAGGTTTGGGTTCACCTATAGGCATAAAAAAAGCCTCACATTACTGTGAGGCTTTTAAAAAAGAATGGCAGCTACCTACTCTCCCGCATTGTGGTGCAGTACCATCGGCCTTAAGGGGCTTAACTTCTCTGTTCGGTATGGGAAGAGGTGAACACCCTTGGTATAACCACCATAAAAAGGTAATTAGTTTAATAGTTTACTTGTTAATTAGTTGATCAGGAGATTTCCCAGTCAACCAGTCAACGTTTCAACCAGTTAACCAACAATAAGATAACATATTGGAAAAATTAAAAAAATTAGAAGAGTACCTAACAAAATAAAATTAAAGCGTACGGGCAATTAGTACTACTCGGCTTTGATGTTACCACCTTTACACCTGTAGCCTATCAACGTAATA
>JBQGCI010000239.1:0-18373 GCA_052038405.1 Acinetobacter pittii | reverse complement strand
TAATGGCCCCATTAATAACCGCCCTTATGTCGAGCGGCTTGGCGATGAACCAGCGCGTAGCGCCTACCATTTGCATCGTTTTTATAATAAACCGGTTACTAAACATAGCCAGCCTGATGGTATTGTCTATAAGAATAATGGCTGCTAATAACAGTAAAATAGAAACGCCTAATAAAATCCAGTTTAACACACTTATTTTGCTGTCCAGGCCTCCAACCAAAAGTTCCGGATAGTTTACTTCCGTAACATAGGTCTGCTTTTCGAGGTCTGACCGGATATTTTTAAGTGTATCCGCATTTAAATACTCCGATTTTAGCTTAAAATCAATGCTTTGCGGGAGTGGGTTTTCCGTTAAAATACCTTCCCAGCTCTCGTTTCCGTCAGCAAGGTATTTTGCTTTGGCCATTTGTTTGGTGGTAAATACATATTCTTTCACGTAAGGCTTGGCGGCTATGTATTCCACCAGCGCAGTACTGTCGGCCGCGGCCAAAGGCTCGCGCAGGTAAACATTTACCTCAACCTCTTCCTTAAAGTGCTGTCCCAAAGTACGGGTATTGATCACCAGCCAGCCAATGACGCCCAGCAAAAAAAGCACCAGGGTAACCCCCAGTATGCTCATAAAATAAGACGCTTTTCCTCTTTTTACCACCCTTGTTTTACCCGCCATAAGTTATTTAAAATTCAATGTTCAATATACATATTGAAGTTTAGTGTTCAATGCTTATTGATAGCGCCTGTCTTTCAACTTTAAACCTGCCCGTCCGGTCAGGCGGGCTTTAAACTTCAAATTTTCCCGCCTCGCAAATTTAGTGTATCCGGTCTACAATGCTTAAATTTGCGCCTTTTAATGCATGAACGTAAAATGCTACCCTGGAAAGACAATGGGTAGCGGTATTTTCCGGGTTTGTGCATGCGGCATCATCAAAACAATAGTACTACATGGACTATAATTTTAACTCGATCGAGAAAAAGTGGCAACAACAGTGGAAGGACAGCCAGGCTTATAAGGTAAGCAACGACAGCGAAAAACCTAAATATTATGTACTGGATATGTTTCCTTATCCAAGCGGAGCCGGCCTTCACGTGGGGCATCCGCTAGGTTATATTGCCAGTGATATCTACGCACGCTACAAGCGGTTGAAAGGCTTCAATGTGTTGCATCCCATGGGTTACGATGCTTTTGGTTTACCTGCAGAGCAGTATGCGATCGAGCATGGCGTGCATCCTGCGGTATCTACCGATAAAAATATTGCCACTTTCCGCCAGCAGCTGGATAATATCGGGTTTTGCTACGACTGGAGCCGCGAAGTGCGCACCAGCGATGCCCGGTATTATAAATGGACGCAGTGGATCTTTTTACAGTTATTTAAAAGCTGGTTCAATCGCAAAACGAAAAAAGCGGAAAGCATTGATGAGCTGGTACAAATATTTGAAGCAGACGGAAACCGGCAACACCCTTTTCCTAACGAAAAATACCAGGTCGCTAATTTCGGGCTGCATGTATTTAATGCGGCAGACTGGAAATCGTTTGACGAAGCTACCCGCCAGCATATTTTAATGGAATACCGGCTGGCTTATTGTGGTTATGGAGAAGTAAACTGGTGCGAAGCGCTGGGAACCGTTTTGGCGAACGATGAGGTAGTGAACGGTGTAAGCGAGCGTGGCGGGCACCCTGTGGTGAAAAAGAAACTGCGTCAATGGTACCTGCGTATTACCGAGTATGCAGATCGTTTATTGCAGGGGTTGCAAACTGTTGATTTCAGCGAAGCGATGAAGGAAATGCAGACCAACTGGATCGGGAAGAGCTCAGGCGCTGAAATCGAGTTCCAGATTGCCAATCATAAATCGAA
This sequence comes from Acinetobacter pittii, assembly GCA_052038405.1. Taxonomy (GTDB): domain Bacteria; phylum Bacteroidota; class Bacteroidia; order Chitinophagales; family Chitinophagaceae; genus Niabella. The sequence goes on along the minus strand of JBQGCI010000239.1, from coordinate 16,523 downwards.
TGTGGTGGTATACACTACCCGGCCAGATACCATCATGGGGGTAGACTTTATGGTAATTGCCCCCGAGCATGAGCTGGTAAGGCAGATCACTACCGGAGCGCAGCAAAAAGAAGTGGATGAATATATTGATTATGTAAACAGCCGGAGCGAACGTGAGCGGATGGCTGAGAAGCGCATAACGGGTGCGTTTACCGGTGCTTATGCGGTGAATCCTTTTGACGAAACCAAACAGATTCCTATCTGGATCAGCGAATATGTTTTGGCGGGATACGGAACCGGCGCTATTATGGCTGTGCCATGTGGCGATGAACGCGATTACAGGTTTGCGCAGCAGTTCAATATACCTGTTACGAATATTATCGGTGAACACTTTAACGGGGAAGACGCGAATGCTACCAAAGATGCGGTTTTAAGCAATTCAGGTTTCCTCAACGGTGTTCCCATGCGTGAAGCGATGGAATTGGTGATCAATGAAATTGAGAAACGCGGCATTGGTAAACGCAAAGTAAATTACAGGATGCGTGATGCCGCCTTTAGCCGCCAGCGCTATTGGGGTGAACCCTTCCCGGTAAAATGGATCAACGGGGTAGCCTATGCTTTGGATGAAAACGTGTTGCCTTTAACCCTGCCGGAAGTAGATGCTTACAGTCCGGGCCCTGAAGGAGAAGGTCCTTTGGCTAATATTGAAGGGTGGACATCACAACATCTCGAAACGAATACCATGCCGGGCTACGCCGGTTCGTCCTGGTACTTCCTGCGTTATATGGATCCGCAGAATGACCAGGCGTTTGCAGGGCGCAAAGCTACCGACTACTGGAACCAGGTTGACCTGTATATTGGGGGTACAGAACATGCAGTAGGCCATTTGCTGTATAGCCGCTTGTGGACGAAGGCGCTGTACGACCTGGGCCATATCGGTTTTGACGAGCCTTTCAAAAGGCTGGTGAACCAGGGTATGATACAGGGTAGCAGCCGGTTTGTATACAGGATGCAGGCTATTGCAACCAAAGAAACCACCGGAGAGAAAGTAGAGTTGCAGTTGATCTTAAGTAGTAATTATGCTGCAAAGCTAACGGATGAGCTTAATGAAGCTGATTCAGATTTCAGGCATCACGCGGCTATCAATAAAATAGTTCATGAAAAGCTGCAGGACAAAGAATACATCATCAATTTCTCACCGATTGTAAAGCTGCATGTTGATGTAAATATGGTCGACGGCTTGGAACTGGATATAGAGAGGTTTAAGCAATGGCGCAATGGTGAATATGCCAATGCGGAATTTATCCTGGAAGACGGTAAATACATTTGCGGAGCAGAAGTGGAGAAAATGTCCAAGTCTAAGTTTAATACTGTTAACCCCGATGACCTGGTAGCGAAATATGGCGCTGATACGTTCCGCATGTACGAAATGTTTCTGGGGCCTGTAGAAATGAGCAAGCCCTGGGATACCAAGGGTATTGAGGGTGTGCACCGCTTTCTTAAAAAACTATGGCGTTTATTCTATAAAGAAACGAATACCGGGGAATCTGTCTGGCAGGTAACCACCGATGCTGCGTCAGATGCTGAGCAAAAGGTGCTACACCGCGCTATTAAGAAAATCGAAGACGATACGGAACGTTTCAGCTTTAATACCGGCGTGAGCGGATTTATGATATTGGTGAATGAGTTAACGGATCTCAAATGTCACAAGCAGGAAATATTGCAATCCATGCTGGTCATGCTGGCGCCTTATGCCCCGCATATTGCAGAGGAATTGTGGCATGCATTAGGAAATACCACATCCGTAATCGACGCAGCCTATCCTGAACTGGAAGAAAAATACCTGGTAGAAACCAGTAAAGAATATCCTGTTTCCATCAATGGGAAAATGCGTACCACTATGGTTATTGCCCTTTCAGCAGAGCAGGCAGAGGTAGAACAACTGGTATTGGCTAACGAAGTGGTTCAAAAATGGGTAGCAGGTAAAACGCCTAAAAAGATTATCTACATCAAAAATAAGATGGTTAATATCGTTATATAACGGTCTTTATTGCTGATCACCTTCTTACAAATCTCCGTTACAGACGGGGATTTTTTTATTCATACTGTTAATTCACAACAATGCTAAACGGTACGCGCCGGTAAGTTTCTGTGCCCTGAAAGTTGTTGATGGTATAGCTTATGGTAAGTGTGTTCGGATTGTCCATCTGATATTTCAGCAAGACGCTGGTTTTATTCAGTGAAGCGTTCTCATGTTCTGTCACTTTTTCAACGTACGTAGAGTCGGACTGCACTTCGTAAAATCCGCTTAGGGTTTTTACGAATCCCAACGGCGTCAGTCTTACATTGGTAACGTCACCACCTGCGCCTAATATCTTTAATAAACCGGTAGGCCGGTTGTTGATCTGCATTTCCCAGATCCCGGAGATGTCCTTCTTCTTTATCAGTGGTAGTGGATCTATGGTAAAGGATGAAAGGCAGAGGCTTGTCAGCAACAACGCTATCAGTAGGGTAGTGTTAGGGGCCGCTCTTCTCATATTATATAATTATGGGTAGCTGAATATACAGCTATTTTCGGGAGTCAGCAAGTATAAAAGGGTTACAGCTAAAATCGTTACTTTTCCTGACCACCAGTTCATTTTTGAACCAGAGCCAATTTAGGAATGCTTTTTGCGCTTTCAATTGTGATGTGAAAGGTAAACATATTCTCTGCCATGTGATTTTTTTATCGGCCATGCACGTTCCATGCTGATGATACCGGACGATGTGATGACCCTCCTGGGTGATCGATGTGGTTGCTGTGGGTTATTTGAAATTTTGTATCTGAAGTAATATAAAAATCGCGGTTGAAAAACAGAACTGAAATTTTCACCAATTAAAATAGGAATTATGTCAATCAACATGGTAGACCTTGTAAAGAGCTATATATCTCCTGACCTGGTAACAAGGGTAAGTACAACGCTAGGCGAAGGGGAAGAGGGTATTTCAAAGGCGCTTTCGGGTTTGGTGCCTGCTATTCTTTCAGGAATAATCGAAAAAGGATCGGCGTCTGAAGCAGATGCGGCGCAGCTGTTGCATGCAGCCAAAGATGCTAATAATTCAGGCCTGCTGGGTCACTTGAGTTCTTTTTTTGGCAATACTGATTTGCAGGGGCAGGGCACGGGGTGGTTTAACAAAATCTTTGGCAGGCAGTCGGGTGGAATGATAGAAGCTATCGCTGGTTATGCGGGAATAAAGTCGTCATCATCTGCTTCTTTGGTGAGTATGATAAGCCCGTTGATCATGGGTTTGCTGGGAAAGCAGGCTGCAGACCAAAGGCTGGACGCCGCCGGTTTTGCAGGGTTTCTGAAAACGCAGCAACCTGATGTATTAAGTGCGTTCCCTCCGGAACTGAGTTCGCCGGCCGCAATGCAGGCAACTGACGCGGAAGAAACCGCCCTGCCTGAAACGGCAAAACAGGAAATAGCCGGGCCCGGAACCACTGGTCATCATACAGTGCCGGTGCCGGGGAGTACAGGCGGGGGAATAAAATGGTTGTTGCCGCTTTTGTTACTGGCAGCTTTGGCCTTTTTATTTTGGTGGTTAATGGGTAAAGGCTGTAATACAGAACCGGTTGCCCCGGGTGCTGATACGGTTGCAACCGCTCCGTTAGATACAGCAGCTACTTTAGCACCTGCTACAACAGCCAGCGGCACATTAGATACAGCTACGGGGAATTATATTTACGATGTGGGTGCCGGTACGGAGATCAAACTGGCCGACGGTACCCTCTTAAAAGTAGGTGAAAACAGCACGGAAGCGCGATTGTACCATATGCTTAATGATGCTGCATTTTCAGTTGACACAGTAAACAAATCGGCTAACTGGGTAGTGCTGGATCGCGTATATTTCGAAACCGGCAAATCCGTTTTAACTGCGGGGTCAGCGGCTCAAATACTTAATATTGCCGCTATTCTTAAGAACTTCCCGAATGCAGCTATTCAATTAGGAGGTTATACCGATAATACGGGAGACGCTGCCATCAATAAAAAGATATCTGCCGACCGGGCTAAAATCGTTTCGGACGAAATGATACATGCGGGTGCTGAAGCCAAACAAATAGTTGAAGCAGCTGGTTATGGCTCTGAGTTCCCGGTTTGTGAAGCGAATGATACTCCCGCGTGCAAAGCGCAAAACAGGAGGGTTGATCTGAAAGTGGCGGTGAAATAAAGGCTGTATTACTAACCCATAAATGCAACCGTCTCTGCGAAGAGGCGGTTTTTTATTTGGAGGCCTTTTTTGCAAATATTAATTATCAGTTCTTTATTCGGCCTATAATCATTTAATCCAAATCACGGTACACATATTATCTTTGATGAACAATGAGCAATCCGAATTTAAACAGAGAGAAGCAAGGGATGAATGCCGCTGAACGTGAGTTTGAAAACACGATACGTCCCGGGCAAATTAAAGAATTTGCAGGACAGCCACAGCTTATTGAGAACCTGACCATATTTATAAGGGCGGCCAAAATCAGGGGAGAGGCGCTCGATCATGTACTGTTTCATGGACCTCCCGGTTTAGGTAAAACAACCCTTTCGCGTATTGTAGCGAATGAGCTCGGTGTTAATATAAAAGAGACCAGCGGCCCCGTAATTGAAAAACCAGGGGATCTGGCAGGATTACTAACTTCCCTGGAGCCTAATGATGTATTGTTTATAGACGAGATACACCGGCTAAGCACCGTTGTAGAAGAGTATCTCTATGCAGCAATGGAAGATTATCGCCTGGATATACTAATTGATAGTGGCCCTAACGCCCGGAGCATACAACTTTCGTTGAATCCTTTTACCTTGATTGGGGCTACTACCCGTAGTGGTTTATTAACAGCTCCGCTTTTGTCGAGGTTTGCTATCAAATCAAGACTGGAGTATTATTCTGCCGAAACATTGACTAAAATTGTTTTACGTGCGGCGAAAATTTTAGGAACGGCGATCTCTGATGACGCAGCGCGGGAAATAGCGAAGCGCAGCCGGGCTACGCCACGCATCGCTAATGGCTTGCTGCGCCGGGTGCGTGACTTTGCCCAGGTACTGAACGATGGAGAAATCGACCTGGGTATTACCCAACACGCGTTGAAAGCATTGAATGTAGATGAATATGGTTTGGATGATATGGACAACCGTATATTGCTGGCCATTATAGACAAATTCAAAGGAGGTCCTGTAGGTATTACCACTATTGCTACCGCCGTAGGAGAAGAACCGGGTACGCTTGAAGAAGTTTATGAGCCCTTCCTGATACAGGAGGGCTTTATGCAGCGTACGCCCCGTGGCCGTGAGGTTACACATAAGGCTTATGAACATTTGGGAAAGAAGCCTAACAGAGGTAGCAGCAGCATAGAGCTGAGTTTTTAAAGGCATTATACCCCTTTCATCTTTAAGGGTTTTAAAAGGATACTATTATCAACCATGAGGGAGTTGAGAATAATTAGAGATCATACAGTTCTGCCTTAAAAGAATATTGTTGAGAATATAAATCATTGTTAACGCAATCATCTAGCAGTTATTCTTAGGTTCCTTCATGCCTTAATGGTTTAATCAAATCTTTATAAAAAAAAGCCTTCTACATGTTGTTGCATATAGAAGGCAGAAAAAGCTCGTGCTTAAACTTACGGCTGTACTACCAGCCTGAAACCGTTACCGTGAATATTTACGATCTCGATCTTATCGTCTTCTTTCAGGTATTTACGCAACTTGGCTATATATACGTCCATACTGCGACCGTTAAAGTAAGTATCGCTGCCCCATATTTTTTTCAGCGCCTGCTCGCGGGGCAGCAGGTCATTTAAATGTTCGGCCAGCATTTTCAGCAATTCGTTTTCTTTGGGAGAAAGTGTTTGGGTATTATCTCCATGAATCAACTGGCGCAGCTTGGGGTTAAAATGATAGCTCGACAAATTGTACTCTTTATTCTCACTTTCCTTGTTCAGCTCTTCATTACGTTTTAGGATCGCTTTGATCTTTAACAATAAAACTTCGCTGTCAAAAGGCTTGGTGATATAATCATCTGCACCCAGTTTGTAGCCCTGTATGATGTCTTCCTTCATGGTTTTAGCACTCAAAAAGAATAAGGGTACATCTGCATCAATATCGCGTATTTCTTCCGCCAGCGTAAATCCGTCCATATGCGGCATCATTACGTCCAGCAGGCAAAGATCAAATTTCTCTCTCTGGAATGCAGCCAAACCCAGCCTTCCATCTCTTTCCAGCGTCACATCATAATCGTTCAACTCTAAATAATTCTTCAAAACGTTCCCAAGATTAGGATCGTCTTCGCATAATAAAATATGTGGTTTATTTGCTTCCATTGTATTCGTTTTTAATGTTTTCTAGCACAAATAAAGTTAATGGTTTTAATACATAAATAATAAGTGCATGAATGTTTTGTTAAAGATGTAAAAATCATGCCATTAAAAAGCGCTCCCCTTTGTATGAACTAAATATTTATTTTTGATAAATCAAAACCAAATTCAAATCCAAATCTATGTCCGGTACATCCGCGTTTCTTGAAGCTGTAAACAATGGCTATTCTTTCGAAGGAGAGCAGTTTAAAATAGGCAGGGCCATGTTGGATGGCCAGGTAGTGGAAGGGGCTGATGTATTCATCCCTTTTAAAACCTTAAACCGGCACGGTTTAATTGCAGGAGCAACAGGAACCGGTAAAACCAAAACCCTGCAGGTACTGGCCGAAGGACTCAGCGATGCCAGCATACCTGTAGTGTTGATGGATATAAAAGGCGATCTCAGCGGTATCGGTGCTGCGGGCACGGAGAACGAAAAAATAACCTCCCGTTGTCAGCAGCTAGGGGTGGCGTTTAAGCCGGCTGCTTATCCCGTAGAATTTCTGACCCTCAGTAGTGAAAAAGGAACCCGGTTACGTGCTACGGTAAGCGAGTTCGGTCCTATATTGCTTTCCAAAATACTCGATCTGAATGATACGCAAAGCGGGCTGGTAGCCATGATCTTTAAATATTGCGACGACAATAAGCTACCCCTGCTCGATCTGAAAGATTTTATCAAGGTGCTCCAGTATGTAAGTGATGAAGGCAGGGCCGGGCTCGAAAAAGATTATGGCAAAGTATCGACTACATCAACCGGTACTATCTTAAGAAAGGTGATTGGGCTGCAACAGCAGGGAGCCGACCTGTTCTTTGGCGAAAGGAGCTTTGATGTTGAAGACCTGATGCGCGTTAGTGACGACGGGAGAGGCATGATCTCCATTGTGCGCGTAACTGATTTGCAGGACCGCCCTAAGCTGTTTTCTACCTTTATGCTGCAATTGTTAGCTGAATTGTATGCATCCAGCCCCGAGGAAGGAGATAGGGATCAACCTAAGCTGGTGCTGTTTATCGACGAAGCACATCTGATTTTTAATGAGGCCAGCGAAACCCTGTTACGCCAGATAGAAACTATTGTAAAGCTCATTCGTTCCAAAGGCATCGGTATTTATTTCTGCACGCAAAACCCTATGGATGTACCCGCTTCCGTACTGTCGCAACTGGGCTTAAAAGTACAACATGCATTGCGCGCGTTTACAGCGGCAGACCGGAAGGTGATCAAACAAACGGCGGAAAACTATCCTGAAAGTGCGTTCTATAAAACGGATGAGTTGTTGACGCAGGTGGGCATCGGCGAGGCTCTGATTACAATGCTGAATGAGAAAGGCATACCTACGCCATTAGTACATTGTATGCTGCGTGCACCCCAGAGCCGCATGGATGTATTAACAGCCGCCGAATTAAATGCTATTGTAGACCATTCCAAAATAGCCCGGCATTATAACGAAGTAATTGATTCCAGCAGCGCTTACGAAATACTAACCCAAAAGCTGGAAGCCGCAGCTAATCAAAAGGAAGAAATAGTACAGCAAAAAGAAGAGGCCAGGGTGCAGAAGCAGGAAAAAGGATTCTTTGACAATCCTATAGTAAAAAGTGTAGCACGCACGGCCGGTAATACTATTGTACGTTCGCTGTTGGGAGCCATTGGGCTCAGCGGCGGAAGCAGGAAAAGAAAAAGCTGGTTTTAACCAGCTTTTTCCCTGCATTAAAAATGTATGTCGATCAGGCTGGTTAAAGGAATTAAGGTGCCGGCCTTTAACACAATATAGTTTTCGGTCAGCGACCATACAGTTGTCTGAACCGTTCGTGGTCCTTCGCTGGTATTAAAAGTGATGCTGGTTTGCTTTTAAACTCGTTTCCCAGTCTTACCGCATACTCTAATTTTTCTTTCCAGAACGCAGACTTATCTTCCTCCGCGGGGAGGATGGTATAGCTGCTGATCTCCTCTTTTTCAATCAAATGTTCTAACATAGCAAATAAATTATTCTTGATTCAAATTTAACGATAAATGATTGACGCTTAAAAAAGCACCATCAATTTTATTGTTATGTTAAGGTATCGTTTTTTGTGAATTTTTTAAAATTGTCTTATGCTTGCAGGAAGATCAAGCTCTCCCCAAGTCATTATCCTCCCCCAGGTCCAGCTTCGACTGCTGAAAATCCCTTGGCTTATTATAATTCAACAGCGACTTCATTTTACCTGCCTGGGAAAAGAAGTTGTCTTTGCCCGAATGTAGCTGCTTCACTGCATCGTCGTATTTACCACGGGCATTGTCGAGATGTTTACCTACTGCATCCAGATTCTCTACAAAGCTCACCAGCTTATCATACATCTTAATAGCCCGGTTAGCAATTTCCATACTATTGCGGTCGTTGCGTTCACGCTTCCATAAATCGGAAAGGAGTTTCAACGCTGCAATCAGGTTGGTCGGACTGATTAACAGAATGCGCCTGTCGTAGGCATATTCCCAAAGATTGGCATCGCCCTTTAATGCTGCAAAATAGGCGGCTTCGTTGGGCACAAACATCATTACGAAATCCATCGATTTATCATAGTCGTCATAAGCCTTCGCATGAAGCTGGTCTATATGATTCTTTACTGCACGTGCATGCGCCAATAGCTCAGCCTCCTGGGTAGCTTCATCTTCTGCTTCGGCATATCGTATAAATGCATTCAGCGATACCTTGGCATCTACAATCACATGCCGGTTGTCTGGATAGATAATCAAAGCATCCGGTCGCATCTTTTTGCCACTCACGGCGCTTAGTAAGGCTTTACCATCGGGACCAAATAACTGGTATTCCATGAAAAATTCTTCGTTCTTACGAAGTCCCGATTTATCCAGTATCTTTTCAAGTATCAGTTCACCCCAGCGACCCTGTGTTTTTGATTCGCTTTTTAAAGCCCGGGTCAGATTTTGTGCTTCTTTACTTAACTGCTGGTTCAGCAGCAACAGGTTCTTCACTTCGTTTTGTAAAGAAAAACGTTCGTTGCTTTCCTTCCCGTAGGCATCCTGTACCTGCTGCTTAAACTCGCGGATGTTCTGGCCCAGCGGTTCCAGCAGGTTTTTCATATTGTTTTTATTCAGCTCAGTAAAGGTGCTGGTTTTGGTTTCCAGTATGCGGTTAGCGATGTTCTCAAATTCTGTATTGAACTTTTTGCTCATCGCCTCCATCTCTTCTTTCTGTGTTTGCAGCTTTTCTGCCTGTGCTTTATGGGTAGCCAGGGCGGTAGCTAATTGCTGATGCAGGGCTGCCTGCTCAGCCTGTAAGTTTTCGCTGAGCGCGCGGGCTCTTAAGTATTCATTATTCTTTTCAATAAGGCTTTGCCGGGCGGTGTCATAAGCTGCTTTAACGGTAGCGTATTGCTGGCGGCTGTTATCCAGCTCGGTACTCAAGGCCAGCAGATCAGCCCTGATCATATGGTATTCCTGCTGGCGATCAGCCAGTAGCTGCTGTACCGCTGCCAGCTCCGAAGCCGATGTGGCTTTTAAGGATACGAGTTCGCGGTCCAGCTCGTTATATTTTATTTGTGTTTCATCTTTAACGGCCTGAATGCCAGATGCAGCGCGGCTTTTACCCCAAAGCCATCCAATCAGTAATCCTGCAATAACGCCAATCGCTATGTAAATAATAAGTTCCATTCTCTATAATATATGCTGTCTACGAAAATAAGTATTGCTGTTGCAAAACCGCTACGGTTTCCCGCTTTTGAATTTATTTAACAGAATAAACGGTGCAATTGTTTTTTTCAGGTGTGGTTTTTGGACCACTTGCCATGACAATGATATTCGTGCATCTTTAAACTTATAATCATGAGCAAGAAAATAGCTATTTTGGCCACACATGGATTTGAAGAAAGTGAATTAAAGTCGCCTAAAGAGCACCTCGAGCAACAGGGCTGGGCTACACATATTGTAAGCCTGGAACCAGGAAGTATTAAAGCCTGGGCTGATAAAGATTGGGGCCAGGAATATACAGTAGATGTAACCGTGGACCAGGTATCGGCCGATGATTATGATGCTTTGGTGATACCGGGTGGTGTGTTAAACCCCGACAAGTTAAGAGTGAATGATAAGGCCGTGGCTTTTGTGCAAGCCTTCTTCGGACAGGGTAAACCCGTAGCCGCTATTTGCCATGGCCCGCAGGTATTGATCAATGCCGGTGTGGTAGAAGGTCGCCGCATGACGTCAGTGAAAGCCATCAGCCTCGATTTAATTAATGCCGGTGCCGATTGGGTAGATGAAGAAGTCATTGTAGATGAAGGACTGGTAACCAGCCGTACACCCGAAGATCTGCCGGCATTTAACCGTAAAATGATTGAAGAGATCAGTGAAGGCGTGCATGCCTAGGCGTTAACTCTTCATCTCTGCTGCAACCCAGTGGAGGAAAAAGGAACTATAATACGCCAGCTGCGTGAAGGGTATTTCACCCTGATGCGGCTGGCTTCTTTATGGCTGTGAGAAGCCAATAGAGCCGGTAAATCATTTCACCCGGTGCACGTGGTAGCGACTCGTTACAGCTCTGTCGTCTACATTACGCGTCCTTATCACGAAATTTCATAATCACTTCATCGGTTGATAACTCTAAAGGTTGAGTAGGATTACAGGAGTTGGTGTGGTTTTGATAGCTGTGGTGCAGATCGGTAATACCTTTGCTGTCGAAGTGCGGCAGATGATACAATATATCAATCAACTCATATGGGTTCGTTATGGTTGGCATAGTGTTTAAAACAAGTTCGATCATTTGGGCGTCCTTGCTTAGTGCATGTATTAATTCGGCATCCACAAATTGAGTTCTTTCTCTGTTAGGCTTTTCACCAGGTCTATGGGAACGCCATCCTTTCCTTATGCGGGTACTGTACTTCTTCGGTTAGATCTGCCCTTTATAATGGGCATCAAATTCTATCATCCATTCAATACCGTATTTATCCCTGAACATACCAAAATAAGTACCCCACAGACTGTCGCTAATAGGAAACTCCACTTGTCCACCAGCTGAAAGGCCGTTAAATAAGTGGTCGGCTTCTTCCTTAGTTTCGGCAGTGATGACAATTTTACTCCGGTTCTCATTTTCGTTGGTTGGTCCCAGCATTTCCGGCACGTCATTGCCCATCAGCATGCCCGTTTTGCCGATAGGTAATGCAATGTGCATGATCTTATTTTTCTCGTTTTCGGCTACCGGGAAGTCTTCGCTTTCCAGGTCTCTGAAACGAATGATTTTTATAAACTCGCCGCCAAATACCGATTGGTAAAAGGTAAATGCTTCTGCTGCATTTCCGTTGAAGTTTACGTGTGGACTAATGAGTGCCATAAATAATCATTTAATTTTTTGAGTCAAACCTACTGCTTAAACCGGGAACAAATAAGTAGGATTACGTCAAAACCGGGTCGGTTCGCGCCAATAGTGTATTGGGTGTTCTGCCTGGCTTTGTCGAGATGTTTTAACTAGTTTTTTTCCTCCTACCAAAATTTCCACCAAGGTTTGAATTGTGATCTTCGGTTTACTTTTGGGTACTGGCAACCATCCAGTTTATTTAAGTTCAGAAAGCATTAGCTTCTTTTGCTTAAAGGTATTTATTATTGCTTTTTGACTTACCGCCGGATCACTACTGTGTATTAGATCAAAATATTCAACAGGCACAACCTGCCAGGATAAACCATATTTATCTTTACACCATCCGCAAACCCCTTCTTCTCCTCCATTCGTTGTAAGTGCTTCCCGGTAGTAATCGACCTCTTCCTGATCTGTACAATTTATAACGAGAGAAATAGCCTCATTGAATTTTAAACAATGGTCCTGCAGCAAGAATGGAGAACTCCACTCCCGCAAGTTCTATCACAGCCGTTTCAAAACTGCCGGTATTGCCGCTGCCATCAGCAGATGGCATATCTCCGAACAAACGATAATCTTTCAATTTACCATCTTTAAATATGGATAGATAATATTCCACCACGGCTTTAGCATCTTTTTCAACCCAAAGGCAGGGTGTGATTTTTTGATTGTTCATGGTATTTTATTTTAGAAGTATATTTTTTTAGCTAAACCAATACCTGTTCAGTTTGCTCAAAAATTCTTTGCTATTTATAGACCGGGCATCGCTTAAGACCGCATCTATTCCGAACTTGGGTCAAAAGACTGTTTTCCGCCATCCGATCCATTCAATAATATTGCCAGGCAAAAAGGTTTGTTCGCAACAAAAGCAGGCACATAGATTTGCTGATAATATTTCGGGTTATGAGAAGAGCTTTTATCATGAGCTTTTTCTAAAAAATCATGCGGGTATTTTAAATCGTCTATGGGCATAGATTTCATTATAAGAATTTACTTTGGTCTGATTACTCTGCCAACTGCTTCGATTGAATAATATAAAAACCTAATGCCCCTCTTGAGTAGGTTAAATTTACTTTAGAAGAACGTTGAACTGCTTCAGCATCCTGGCAATAAAAAACCAGCTGCTTGTTTACTCCATAAAAATCTATATGTACAAAGGGCTGTCTGCAACTACCTCTTTTAGACCTTGAGAAGGTGCCTTTGGCTGTTATGAAGAACTGCCCTTTTTCCAGTTCATTATTCACAAGTTCCTGGTTGATTAAGAGCAATAAGAAGCAGCAGATAATACTACTGGGTAGTGCTTTTATTAAAAATATCCATACCGACCAGGGACCGCGTTTTATTAAAAAGGAAAATGTTATCTCACCAATGAATATGCCGAGAATGACTGTTGCAATTAAATATTTTGTTTCAACGACAGTGTTCCTGTAAATACTGATACCCCATATCAGCAAGCCTAATGAAATAAAAAATAAGATGCTGAAAACAGCTTCTCCCATATCGGGATCGAATCCTTTTCCTGGTTTTTTCCTTTGAGTATTCATTAATGCAGAGGCGAAATTAAGGAAGTATGCTAAAGAATTAGCGTGAACTCTTAAACTCTACCGGTTATGCAACGCCGGTTTCAGGAAAAGTGTTTTTTATGGCGTGTGGCCCTTCCGCTTCAACGTACCAGCTTTATTGAGCGCTTCTGCCGGCATTTTGGGAATGGGGATACTATCTGATAACTCGTACAAATACCCTCAGGGATATTGATAATATATCATTGGCACTGCATGGGCAAACCAAGTCAGACTTTTCCATTGATGAGTATGAACCGGTTCGATCCTATTGCCTTTTAACAACACCCGCAAAATTCTTACCGCGGAATCTTCGTAAGCAGTATCATGACTTTGAGGTGCACGGGCGACCGCGTCCAGGCTGTCGGGCCGGGAGCCTACAGTCATAGTGATATTATGAGTAGCAGGAATATCGTTGGTTGTATTCACCTTTTTTTTGTGGAAACTACCTCGAACTTTGCCAGCAAAAAGCCCAGCAGGGCCGCGGTCAGAAGGCCTGTTATCAGTGAATGGCACCGGCTTTCTTACCTACGGTAGTGCATCCGGCATTGAGTTGCAGCTACCAATAGTTAGTCATTGAAGAACTTAGATCTGCAGACAAGTGTCAGATAAGTTTTCTTCTGTAGATATCTTTCAGCTTTGCGTATAGCATTTCAGTCAACTCGGGTTGCATGTAATGATAATCGCCAGGAATATATAGAGATATTTGTCCGCGGCTGCCGGCTTTTATTCATAGTGCCAATACGAAAAGATACTGTCTTTGTTTTTGCATATATCGGCTACCGGTTGGTCCCTGAAAGCCTCGTAGGCTTCGAATTCGTTAAGGATATTTCGTAGTTCGGTTTCATATTGTTTGTTGTTGGACGATTTGTATTTTTCGCATAAACATTTTGCGATGTCTATTTTTGAATTGTGATAATTATAACCTTCATAGGCGCTTTCAAAAAACGACTGCTTATATTCACTCTTACAATCTAGCGAACTGATGTTTTTTGTTATAGACGGGTTGATCAGTCTGAATGCCAGAAACAATAATAAGATAAACGAGGCTATTGTTACTATTTTCTTTTTTTTCATAAAAATTTAATTTGGAAAGCAGTTTACCTTTCATCCGGTAATGATGGTAACTGTTATTAAAGATCTGATTTAAACGGGAAGAGTTATATCCGTTACTTTGATAAAAACCCGGCAATACTATCTCTTGCGGTTACATGCAGCCAGTTGCCTGAGCGGGATTGTACCTTCAGCGGTTCGTTCTTGTTGAGCTGTATAATCGTAGCGTATTGGTTACCGGGACCTTTTCGGAGCGTTTTGCCGCCAGGTAGTTGATACTGCGGATCGATAGTAAATGCCTGGTCGGAAGGAACCGTTAACTGTTTTACAAAAGCCAGCGGATCTACTGCACCGCCATCGCCGTATATACCGAAATGGAGGTGCGGCGCGCCTCCTGCTGCATTACCCGTATTGCCCACGAAACCCAGAGTGTCGCCACGTTGTACTACATCGCCGCTGTTGACGATAAAGCTGTCGAGATGGGCATAGTAAACATTAAAGCCGGTGAGGCTTTCGCGCAGCCACACCTGTTTGCCGCCCAACCCTTTTTCACCCGTAAAGCCAATGCGGCCATCCGCTACGGCAACCACCGGCGTGCCTCTACCTGCAAAAATATCTATTCCCTCATGCAGGCGCGCACCTCCCTCGCGATTAGCGCCCCAGAAGCTTTGAATGGCATTATTATTTTTGCCGGCTACGGGAAACCGGAAGGAGGGTTGCTTGTAGAACTTAACATGATAAGTACCGGAGTCATTTATGCCCGGTTGCAAACTAATGCGTACGCTGTCATCATTGCGGGCTGTCCAACGCGTGCTGGTGGCCTTTTCCGGCAGCTCAGCCAGCAGCTTTTCCCCTGCAGCAGTATTGCCGTTGAAAAATTCAAGTATAAAACGGCTGCTATCAGCCGGCTTTCTGATCTCGGCTATCAGCTGTTCTCCTCTTTTGACGGCTGTGGTGTAAACCAAGGCTGATGCTTCGGGATATCTGATTTGTACGCTTGCAGCAAAAGGCAACGCTACCAGCAGTGGTGCAGCCATGGCATGCCCGTGTGATGCTTTCCATACTTTAAACAGGCTGTCGTTTTTGCTAAAGCTACTTTCGTATTTACCACGAACGGTATTTTGCAGCAATGGGCGTATCTGCTTACAGGCAGGAATCAGAAATATCAGCAATACATAAAAGGGCCAGCGTTTCATATAGCGTAATAATACAAAACTGTGCCGGAGATGGAGATATAAAGTAGATGACTAAATTTGCCTTTTTTAATTTGATAACTTTTTACATTGAAAATTACATTCTTCTCCGCAAAACCTTACGATAAAGAGAGTTTCCAGCATGCAAATGATGCATACGGATTCGAATTGGAATTTTTTGATACAGAGTTAAGTGCACCTACGGTGGAAATGGTACAAAGCAGTGAGGTGGTATGTGCCTTTGTAAATGATAAGCTAAACAGGGAGGTACTGGAAGCCCTCGCAAAAAAGAGCGTGAAAATGATTGCACTGAGATGTGCGGGATTTAATAACCTGGATATAGCGGCTGCACATGAATTGGGTATCAGCGTATGCCGGGTGCCGGCGTACTCACCTGAGGCAGTGGCAGAACATGCATTGGCCATGGTGATGACGTTGAACCGTAAAACGCATAAAGCATACAACCGGGTACGCGAGCAGAACTTCTCCTTACAGGGATTATTGGGTTTTAACCTGTATCAGAAAACAGTAGGCGTAGTGGGTACAGGTAATATCGGAAAAGCTTTTTGCCGGATCATGTTGGGAATGGGTTGTAAGGTGCTGGCTTTTGATCTGGTAGCCGATAAGAACCTGGAAGCAGAAGGTGTAGTATTTCTGCCATTAATTGAGCTGCTACAGCAAAGCGATATTGTCTCCCTGCACTGCCCGCTTACCGAACAAACCACTCATTTGATAGACAGGCAGACAATCCCTTTTATGAAAAGAGGGGTAATGATCATCAATACAGGCCGCGGCAAGCTGATCGACACCAAAGATGCCATCGATGCTTTAAAAACAGGCCATATCGGCTACCTGGGTATCGATGTTTATGAGCAGGAGGAACAATTGTTTTTTAAAGACCTTTCTTCTCATATTATACAGGATGATATGATACAACGGCTCATGAGCTTTCCCAATGTATTGGTTACAGCCCACCAGGCATTTTTTACCCGGGAGGCATTAGCACAAATAGCTACTGTAACGCTTG
>JBQGCI010000238.1:0-7623 GCA_052038405.1 Acinetobacter pittii | reverse complement strand
ACTGATTGTCATCTTCCGCTACCATAACACTTACTTGTCCTTTTTTGAAAATAGGAAAGTGCAATATTGATTCTGAAAAACTGTTTTGATCTTCGATCAATTCTGAAAGTGTAAATCTTTTACCTCGATATTCAAGAATTAAATAGTCCATCATAGCGTTTCATTGTTTAGTTAGTATAATTGGCGTTTACATATCATTTGTTCTGAGCTAAATACTCCTTTTCTTATTTTTCTCTTTTTTCAAAATAACTTTTTCCGGTAAAAAATCCCGAGGTGATAGGTTGAAGTAATCGGCTAGCAAATTGATATGAGATAGGTTGTACTTAGCCCTGTTGTTCATACTCTCGATATTGCCTATAAATGATTTTGTTTTCCCTATGATATTGCCAATATCATCCTGAGAGAGATTCTTACTTTTTCTTAAGTCTCTAACAAAATCAATTACATATTGCTCGATGGGGGATATATGTTCCTGCTCATTCATTCGTCCGAAATAATGAAAGAATAAAAAAAATATGCACATACATGTATGTGCGATTCGTTTTTTACTTAGATTTGTTGTAAAGATTATAATTAAAGCTTTTTGCTTTGAATCTCGCATTAGGAACCTCGGAAATTTCAATGTACACGAGATGATAGGTAAATTGCCCACGTTACGGCGTGGGCTCTTCCTAACGTGTACAGGTCTCCGAGGGCCTCTAATGCGGTAAGTTGAGCGCCACGCCTTTTTTGTGCGGGTGCTTTATTAAAACCACCTGTTATGAACGCCGTTACTACACCTACAACACACCACCCGTTTAACGAGGCCCAATGGCTGCGTATTTTATTTCTCATTGCCGATACCGAGCAATGGTTACAGCAATTACATAAAGATACTTTTTACCAGCTGCCGCTTAAACAGCATAAAAAGCTATTGCGTAATAACTGGTACTTAGGTGCATCGGTACTAGCGCATATACTGGAGCGGCATTATGCACCTATGGCCCGCCACCCCGGCGCGGGTAAGTTTACCATTGGCATGGAGCGTATTGTGTCCATCATTAAAGAGGCTTTTGCAGCTACCCCACAGCCGGTGGCACAAAGCTGCAACTACCAAAGGGTTTGGGATGCCAATAGCATTATTGGCTATGATGTGGCTGGGAGTGCTACGCAGGTGGTTACGGTTATTGCGGATGCGGCGGGGCGCATCATCACTGCGTTTCCGGGCATTATTGCTAATGTGGTGCCTGAAGGGTCAGGCTCACCGTGATAATGCTGGCATGGCCACAAGACTTTTGCAGAAGTTACGATAGCGGCTGCTGTCCTCCTATTCTGGCATGCATGATTAATTATTCTTTCTTCCACTTTTGTCTTGAAACAAAAGTGGAGCAAAAATTCAAGGCTGTGATGCCTTCGCTAAAAATGACCTTCGTTTCGCTAAAATACCTGAACTCGCTTCGCAGAGCGAGACAGTTACCAGGTTGTCGCGGGCTCGGACAGCAGGCATTTTTTGACGCTCCACTTCTGTCATTTTCTTAACGCTCATGCATCAAGGCCGATCCTGCATCCTGCCATAGCTTGAGCTATATTCTTCTATCAGTAACTGCATGAGGCACCTATTTTTGTTCGGTGGTGCGAAGGCACCAGACGCCGTAAGGCGGAAGAACAAAAATCAGTGCCGGTGCAGTTACTCGCCCCGCCGGGCGTGGAGGCAAAAACCTGCACAACCTTCATGGCGATTAACGTTGAGGCGCTTGCTGCACAGTTATGATTCAAGAACTTTAAAATTGTTTTCGATTTCAGACATGGTTCGTCTCCGCAGGAGTCTCCTAAGTAGTTCTTCGAACCTTAGGACAGGCCCGTCCGACCGGGGGCGGGCTCACCATGACATTGCTTTATAAATCAGCCCGATTTTCCTAATCTGCAAAACAAATCTCAAATAAAACACTATAAAAAAACACTTTGTTACCTAAACCGCACTGTGGCACCTCACAAAAGCAATCCGCTGAAAGCTTCCCCGCTAGGGATATTACAGGAGTTTTTCAACTACTCCGGTTCTGCCGGGCATATAAAAGCTTTTGATGCATTCTGCAGGGCCGCACTGAAAGAAAAATATTGCTGGCGAAGAGGCAGTCCGGGCAATGCCCTGCATTATGCCGGACAATTAGAAGGGTTAATAGAAGCCGCTTACCTGTTGTATAAAGACAGGCGCTCATACCACACAAAGCAGAAGCAGCATCACACGGCATTGTATGTTGATTCCATACCCTGTTTAAAAACATTTTTTAAGCAGGTCTCACCTGCCAAATGGAAAAAGTGGCTGCATATTTTTACTACGGCAGCCCTGTCCCACCAATCAGCGGTTGATGATATAAAGCCTGTAGCTATTTATATATTTGTTACACACGTGCGGCAATTGTTGGGCGTGGCAGCAGTTATTGTAGACCGTAATAAAATAGTAACACGGCGTGTACCGGCTACTTACCAATGCAAAACTTGCCAAAAATCGTCCCTAGTATATCCCTGTCCACTTCTACCTGGCCGGTAATTTCACCCAGGTAATGCAGGGCCCGGCGAATGTCGATGGTAAGCAGATCGCCGCTGAGGTTATTTTGCATGCCTTCTTCTATGGCATCAATACTTTCAATGATCTTTTGAAGCGCTTCGTGGTGGCGGGCATTGGTGACAATAGTGCTTTCGGTATTCATTTCTTCACCAATGGCTTTTTCATACATAGCATCCTGCAGGGCTTCAATATTGTTCTTCTTTTTAGCAGATATGGATATCTGATATTGGATGCCGGATACCGGCACCACATCTGCCTTATTCAACACAGTGATGGTTTTATCTTCAAACTGCTTTAGCCAGGCAGAATCGTTCTCCTCTTTATCCGTAGCATCAATGAGGTGAATAATAATATCTGCTTTTTCTGCATTCTGCTTACTGCGCTCGATACCCAGGTTCTCTATGGTATCGGTGCTATGCTCCCGTATACCGGCCGTATCGATCAGGCGGAATAATACACCGCGAATGTTCAGGCTTTCTTCAATGGTATCCCGGGTGGTACCTGCAATATCGCTTACAATGGCCCGCTCTTCGTTGAGCAATGCATTCAGCAAGGTTGATTTACCGGCATTGGGTTTGCCGATAATCGCCACGCTGATGCCATTTTTAATAGCGTTGCCCAGTTTAAAGGAATTGAGCAGGTGTGTAACCCTCGATCTCAGGTTCTGGATCAAAGTGCTGAATTTTTCCCGGTCGGCAAACTCCACGTCCTCATCGCTAAAATCCAGCTCCAGTTCTATTAAAGCGGCAAAGTTGATGAGCTCATCCCTGAGTATTTTCAAATCGCCGGAGAAGCCGCCTCTTAACTGGTTGAGGGCTGTTTGCTGCGCCGCTTTGCTGTTGGCCGCAATGAGATCGGCCACTGCTTCAGCCTGTGCCAGGTCCAGCTTGCCGTTTAAGAAGGCGCGCTGGGTAAACTCACCCGGCCGCGCCAGCCTGGCACCTGCACCCACTGCCGCTTCAATGATCTTGCCGAGTATATAAGGCGAGCCATGTCCGCTGATCTCTACGGTGTTCTCGCCGGTATAGCTTTTTTTACCGAGATATAAAGAAACCACTACTTCATCGATCACTTCATCCCCGGAAATAATATGCCCGAAATGCATGGTATGAGAGGCCTGTTTTAGCAGGTTCTTCCCTTTAAATATTGTATCAGCCACATGAATGGCATCAGCGCCACTCAGCCTGATAACGCCTATTGCACTTACACCGGGAGCTGTTGCCAGCGCCACGATGGTATCATCCAAACCCGGAAGCATATTCATGGCACAAAATTATGTATTCATCTTCGAACCTGTATACCCTGGCATTATATACTGCCGATGGATTATATTTACAGCTGTTTTATAGGCCCATATTAAAAAACTTTATTGCCATGACCCGCTTACAACATACGCTGCTGCTTTGCTTTATTTTGCTCGCTACAACAACCCATGCGCAGAAAAATCTTAGAGAATACTACCAGCTCACTATTTACCATTATAATTCGGCTACGCAGGAAGCTGCCTTGAACGACTATTTTGAAAAAGCCCTGTTGCCCACCCTGCATCGGTTGGGTATTACCCGGGTAGGCGCCTTCAGTAACCTGGCTAACGATACGGCGAAGCAAAAGAAAATGTATGTATTGATCCCCTTTCGCGGGCCGGAACAATGGATCAGCGTTAACAACCAGCTAAGTACGGATGCTGCCTACCTGCAAGCGGCTGCAGCTTATATGAATGCGCCCAATAAAGCGGGCGTGTACGATCGCATGGAAACCGTTTTGATGAAGGCTTTTGAAAATGCGCCGGTATTGCAAAAGCCGGGCCTTACCCATACAAAAACCGACAGGGTATACGAGCTTCGGAGCTATGAAAGTGGTACCGAAAAGCTGGCTCGCAATAAAGTGCAGATGTTCAATAAAGGCGGCGAAGTAGATATTTTCAAAAAACTGGGATTTAACGCGGTATTTTATGGGGAAGTGATAGCCGGGTCAAGAATGCCCAATCTGATGTATATGACCACCCACGCTAATATGGACACCCGGAATAGCAACTGGAAAAATTTTAGCAGCGATGCCGCATGGAATAAGCTTAAAGTGGACCCTGCCTACCAGGATAATGTATCGCGCATTGAGATCAATTACCTGAAAGCGCAACCTTACTCTGACCTGTAAACAAAATGACGGTCACAGCTGTTAAATACAAGCTTCAAATTAGAATATCTTCTCCCTATAAAAGTAAACACATGAAATGGAGCATAAAAATTTTCGAGTAAATTCATACCTATTACGATGAAAATTTTTCTTGAGGAATAACATGTGACCAATAAAGACATAAAAATTCACACATGAAAAGATGGATCACTGTAGCGGCTATGATGTTATTGTGTGGCTTAGCCAGCTTTGCCCAGGCTGATGGTGACGGCTCGGTAACCAAAACCGGCGACAAAGTACCGGCATTTACTTTTGAAATAGAAAAGGGCAAAAAAGTAAGCATTGCTGATTATAAAGGCAAACTGGTGCTGATCAATTTATTTGCTACCTGGTGCCCGCCCTGCCGCAAGGAACTGCCCGAAATGCAAAAGCAGGTTTGGGAGAAGCATAGCAAAAACGACAAATTTGCGCTTTTTGTTTTTGGAAGAGAGGAAGACTGGGATGTATTGAATCCTTTTAAAGAAAAATTCAAATACACTTTCCCTATTTTACCCGATGTAGGCAGGGGCGTTTTCGGCCAATTTGCTACCCAGTCTATTCCGCGTAATATATTAATTGATGAAAAGGGAACCATCATTTACCAGTCCATTGGTTATGAACCCGGTGAGTTTAAAAAGCTGGTGGAGCTGATTGATGCGAAGCTGGGAAAATAAGAAGGGAAGATAAGAGCACAACTTTTTAACCCCGCCTGAATCGGGCAGGCGCCAGGACGCCAAGACGCAAGGTAATTAAGACCCAGTATATTTGTTGTACAGAATAGTTTCAAACATTTTTCCTGGCGCCTTCGCGCCTTAGCGGTTAAATAAGAATGGCGCCCCATTCATCAACAAGGTTTATTTTTGCAGGATGACTATTTATTATTGTTATGATGCGCATTGTGGCTGGTGTTATGGATTTAGTAAAGTGATCAGCCGGTTAGCCACTGAGTATCAAAATCATTTTCACTTCGAGGTTTTAAGCGGGGGCATGATCCCCAAAGAATCTGCCCGGCCGATTAAAGCCATGGCGGGTTATATTGCGGAAGCATACCATAGAGTGGAAGAACTGGCAGGTGTGCAATTTGGAGCCGATTATCTCTGGCATATTCAAAACCCGGATGACAGTGATTGGATCCCCGAATCGTTAACACCCGCAATAGCCCTTTGTATTTTTAAAGAATACCGGCCCGATCAACAGGTGGCTATAGCCGCCGATTTTCAAAAATCGCTGTTTGAAGAAGGGCGTGACCTGAGCGATGGAGAGGCCTACCGCCATTTACTGGAAAAGTATAATATACCTGTTGACGCTTTTTATGAAAAGCTGAAAGACCCTGCTTATGCTGAAAAAGCCAGGTATGAATTTGCCCTTTGCGCACAGCTGCAGGTAACGGGCTTTCCTAAATTATTATTACAGGTAAACGATACTAAATTTTACCTGGTAGCCGAGGGCTTTACTCCCTACGATACGCTTACTGCAAGACTGGAAAAGATTTTGCAGGAACTGTCTGCCACGAACCCCGTAACCAACCCTTAACTCCGGGCATCGCTATTTATTACAATGACTACCGAAGACTTACAAACTATTGATTTTGCCGAAGGCGCTGTATTGTTGATTGATAAACCGCTCGACTGGACCTCATTTGATGCGGTAAGAAAAATACGCAACCTGGTACGTATTAAGAAAGTGGGCCACGCCGGCACACTGGATCCACTGGCCAGCGGCCTGCTGATTGTATGCACCGGCAGGTTTACCAAGAAGATCCATGAATATATGGCACAGGAGAAAGAATATACCGGAACCTTTACCCTCGGCGCCACCACGCCCACTTACGACCTGGAAAGCGAGCCTGTAAATATGAAACCGATCGATCATTTATCGGTAGCTGATATAAAACACGCCACTGCCCGTTTCCAGGGCGAGATCGACCAGGTACCCCCTATTCATTCAGCTATTAAAATAGATGGTAAGCGGGTATATGAGCTGGCGCGAAAAGGTGTGGATGTAAAGCTGGAGCCCCGTAAAATAACGATTAAGGAATTTGAAGTGGATGCTTCAGCATTACCGGTTGTGTCGTTTCGCGTAGTATGTACTACTGGCACCTATATACGCAGTCTCGCTCATGATTTTGGCGCGGCATTAGGCTGTGGCGCTTATTTAAGCGGCCTGCGCCGCACCCGCATCGGTGCTTTTACCGTTGCGGAGGCGTTGTCTATGGATGATTTTGAAACCGCTATGCGCGAACGAAAAGCAAGAGCGGCATCGGAACAATCCTAAAGCAGTACGATGTATATTTCTTAAACCAGTTTAAGTTTAAAGTTTGCATAGCGCTTCATCTTTGCGATAGAAACAAAAGCACATTTTAAACAATAACAAATGGAAAAGAGAGTCAACATCTACGAAACAGAACCCGCCGGATATAAAGCTATGATGGCGCTGGAAGGATACCTGGCTGGTAGCCAGTTAACCAAAACACATAAGGAGCTGATTAAAATAAGAGCATCGCAAATAAATGGTTGTGCCTTTTGTATTGATATGCACACCAAAGATGCTTTAAAGAATGGTGAAACCAACCAGCGCATTTTCCTGCTGAATGCATGGCGCGAAACGGATCTTTTTTCTGCTGAAGAAAAAGCCATACTGGCCATCACCGAAGAAATGACCCTGATCCACCAGCATGGCTTGTCTGATGCCAGCTACCAACAGGCCTTACAATTCTTTGATAAAAATTATGTAGCCCAGATCATTATGGCAGTGGTAACCATCAATGCCTGGAATCGCATTGCCATCAGCACACGACTGGAAGTGCCGGGGTAAGTAACGCCGGAGAGATCTGACCCCGCCTGGATCGGGCGGGCGCCATGACGCTAAGAAGAAGAGCATCACAGTTGAAAAACGGTTCGGCAGGC
>JBQGCI010000237.1:0-2316 GCA_052038405.1 Acinetobacter pittii | reverse complement strand
GATGCTGGAGCTGGATCGTATACTGACACTGGAGGATGATGACTATATTTCAATTTACCCCGTTGAGTATTGGTTACTTTCTTACTGGCTTAAAGATTACGATGTGATCCTGTCTTCCTGCCAAAGCCTGCAGCCCGATAGCCTGAACCGGGAAATGAGCAGTATCCGTATTCCACCGCAACAGGATTACCTCACTGCAAAGCTGGTGGAAAAACTGGCCGCATCAAAAGATTCCCTGATCAGCCAGATCAGTGCCGCGTCACTGACTGATGAAGAGAAGCGTTTCCTTCGGCTCAACCTCGCTTACCTGGTACCAGATGACAGCGTGCCTGAGGCCCGCCGGCAACAGCTCAACGAATTATCCGATCAGTTCCTGGCCACCTACCCCAATAGCAATTACAGCGCCTTCATCAGGGAATTTATCCGTATTAAGTATAGCCCCACCCGGAACGGAGGCGGCTACTTCATCAACCTGGGGAAATTCCTGTTTACCGGTAATCTAAGCAGCTATTACAAGCAACCGACGTTTGTGGGCTTTGGATTTGACGTGGTGAGAAATAACTGGGTATACCAGCTGGACATCGCCATCAATTTTTCTAAAAGCAAAACCGATATGCCCTCAGATAATGAG
Organism: Acinetobacter pittii; assembly: GCA_052038405.1. Lineage (GTDB taxonomy): Bacteria > Bacteroidota > Bacteroidia > Chitinophagales > Chitinophagaceae > Niabella. The sequence continues at coordinate 1,685 of JBQGCI010000237.1, read as the reverse complement.
CTATGGCCTGAAAATTCAAAAGCGATTGGCGGTTATGCTAAATTGGGATTGGGGAAGTATGTGCTGGATAACCAGAGACTGGCACTGGCTCCCTTGGCTGGCGTTGGCATTTTTGGTATGGATCCTAATACCAGCAGCGACGAGGCCGCTAAATATAAAGGAGCCGGGATCAAAACAAGCTTTGCGGGGAGCATCGGCTTTATGGGCGACCTGAAATTCAAACCCAGAGAAACCGATTTTAATAACTTCAGCGGCTTTTACGCAATACAACGCAATTTCACATCTTTGCGTTTCGGTTATGAGTATATTGCAACGCCCTTAAAAAATAAATATTTAGATTATTCGGGTAGCGTTCATAAAATAACTTTGGGGATCGCTTTTTCGACCAGGCGTCTTCAACGTTCACTATAAAACAGCATTTTGAAATTTTCAAAGCATATCGCATACTTTATACCACTGGCACTATTGCTCATTACCGACCTGGTACTGATTGTGCTCGACATCCGCAATTTTTATCATCCTTTTCCGAATCCGGATCTCTATGATATCGAAACCAACGATAGTTATGCCGAAGATTTTCAGAACCTGAAATGGATCGTTATGATGATGGCTTTGGCTATTATCGCCATGCTCAGGCAGGAAAAAAAATATTTTGCCTGGATCCTGGTCATCCTGTTCCTTTTCCTGGAAGATGTTTTCAGAATACACCAGGCCCTGGGCCATTTCTTCTACAGTATATTCGGAATGACTACCGGCCAGAGAGGCGGTAAGATCATGGAACTCTTTGCAGCTGCTTTTTTAGGCTTTATATTTATGGCTCCGGTTTTTGAAGCTTATAAAAGAGGCGATGCCTTGTTTAAAAAACATTCCAAGGTGATTTTTATTTTATTGGGGCTTTTTTTGTTTTTCGCGATAATAATAGATCAGACGCACAGGCTGGCAATGATACAATATAACTGGAAATATAATGTAGTGTTCGGGTTACTGGAAGATGGCGGTGAGCTCATTACCGAAAGCTTGTTAGCCGGTTACCTGATATTTATTGCTTTACAACAAAAGAAAATTGAATTAATCAAGTAGGAAACAGCGTAAGTTTTCGCTTCGCAGTACAAATAAGAGGCGGAAGCTCAACCTAAAATAATAATCAGAAAACCGTCAGCTGCGGTTGTACCGCATGGCGCAAACAAAAATGCAGATGAAATGAGCCGGGAATCTCCAAAAGTTAAAAATGATTACCGGTCTGCTGAAGGAAGGTTTGGCGAATTCCCTGTCTGCCTGAAGGCAGGCATCTGACAATTAAAAACAATAAAAAACATACAGATGAAAAAAAACATCCTAATAGTTCCGGGAGATGGAATCGGACAGGAAGTAACTGAAGTTGGAAAGAAAGTCCTGGATAAGATCGCTGAAAAATTTGGTCACGAATTTACGTATGACGAAGCATTGATTGGTCATGTAGCTATTGAAGCTACCGGCAATCCCTTGCCCGACGAAACACTGGCTAAAATGAAAAATTCGGATGCGGTTTTATTCGGTGCAGTGGGTCATCCGAAGTACGATAACGATCCCTCTGCAAAAGTAAGACCGGAGCAGGGATTATTGAAAATGCGTAAAGAGCTGGGGTTATATGCCAACCTGCGCCCTATCAAATTATTTGATGAGCTCCTGGATGCTTCGAGTATTAA
>JBQGCI010000236.1:0-22356 GCA_052038405.1 Acinetobacter pittii | reverse complement strand
TGAGGCAGAAAGTGGGGATAGCTATTGCTTTGGCCAAAAATTCAGGTTTAATTTTCATGGATGAACCCACTTCTGGGCTGGACCCCAAAGCCACCGCTGAGTTTACCCAGATATGCAAAGACCTGGCAGCTGCTGGTAAATCTATTTTCATGGCCACCCATGATATCTTTAATGCGGTGAATGTGGGGACCCGAATAGGTATTATGAAGCAGGGAGCACTGGTACATACCCTTAGTACCAGTGAAATTACCGCGAATGAATTGCAGCAGCTTTACCTGGAAACCATCTGAATCAAAAGGTAAAACTATTAAAGCCAATGATCTTCAATCCGGATATTAAAAGATATACACTGCTTTCATTTTTCACGGTAATTATTTTAGGTACAGTGAAAGCGCAGTTCTCTATCAGGGGACTAGTGAAGAATGAGGCCGGTATTGTATTACCGCAAGCCGGTTTGTCATTGCATTTCATTTTGTATGGTGTAAAGCGGCAGCTAGCGACAGATAGCCTTGGAGAGTATTTCATAAACGCCTTGCCCGAGGGAAAATACCTGCTAACAGCCTCCTACAGTGGCTATCAAATGCAAAATAGCGATACCATTTTACTAAACAGCCAACGGCCAGTTTCTCATTTATTGTTCTCCTTAAAACCTGGAGGCTACCTGGAAACGGTAACGGTTAAAAGCCTGCCACCACCTGTACAGACTGAAGCTGGAAAACTGGTATTCAACCTCCAAAACCAGGCCGTAACTGCCGGCCAGACAGCCTTTGATGTACTCAGGAAATTGCCCGGCGTGAGTATGGATCAGAATGAGAACCTGTTACTTCGGGGAGGGGCAGGGGTTAACGTTATGGTAGATGGTAAAATGACTTACCTCGCCGGTACACAGCTGACGACTTACCTGAAAGGATTGGCAGCAGAGGATTTGAGCCGTGTAGAGCTGATCACTACTCCGGGAGCAGCCTTCGATGCCGCTGGTAATTCAGGGGTTATACAGATTGTTACTAAAAGAAAGCTGGCACCAGGATATGCTATAGAATTCAGGAGCGCAGCAACCTGGTCCAAATGGTGGCTGTGGAATGAAAACGTTACCGCCAGTTATCGCACAAAAAAATGGAAGCTGTACGGTTCATTCGACTTTAATACACCACATCGCTACTATGATAAACAAAGTGGTAATTCGCTTCCTGGAACTGCTGACAGTTTGAAGTTGGAGCGGACACAACAAACCGCGTTTAAAATTAAGTACTACACCTATCGTTTTGGTTGGGATTGGCAGCTCCATCCGGCTCATCAGCTTAGCCTTCGCTATCATGGTTATTTCGATGACTGGACAGGTACACATTGGGCTACTGTTAATACGATAAATAAAGCATCAGGAAAACGGACGGGCTTTATAAAATCTATCAATGCACTTGTAGAACCGTATCATTATGATTCTCCTGGCCTGAGCTACCGGTTTGATTTAGATGCTATGGGCAGGAAACTGACTTTTGATGCAGATTATACCTCGTATAAAAACTATTCAGACGGCTTGCTGAAAACACGAAGCTACAGCTCCCATGACGCATTTATTAGTGAAAATAAACTTAAAGTTCATCAACCCGGATTTATTGAAATTAAATCGATGAAAGCAGATCTGGACCTGCCTTACAAAACCTTTTCGATCAATGCCGGACTTAAATGGGCGCGGGTAAACAATGACAACCGTTACCAATTTGACTCCCTGTCTAATGGCCAGTACGAGCCGGCGGAGAGTATGAGTAATCGCTTTGAGTACCAGGAGACAATTGCAGCGGCTTATCTGGCCTTTAGTAAATCCTGGAGCGATACCCGTATAAATGCCGGTCTGCGTGTTGAAGATACTGATGCCAATGGACATACCCAAAAAGGTACGGACGGCAACCGTTGGAGTTATACAAAACTATTTCCTTCGGCCTCGCTAACGCAACAACTGGATGAAAATTCTGAAATTGCGCTCTCTGTGAGCAGAAGGATTAACAGACCCGGGTACTCCGAGCTGAATCCGGTACGTTGGTATAGTGACCCGTATTTCTACTTTTCTGGAAATTCTTTGCTGGTACCGGAACTGGCCTGGGTGTATTCGGCCACATATAGTTTCAGAAAGAAGTACCTGTTCTCCGCGGGCTACAACCGAAGTACTAATTTTATTAATCGCCTGCTGGTGTTTGAAGGACAAGCGGTAAGAAGTATGACTGCGAACCTGGGTGATCAGCACCGGGTGGATTTTACAGCGTCGCTTCCGCTTAGGCTGTTGTCCTTCTGGACGGTACAACTATTTTCCGATCTGAGTTTCAGTAGTTATCCAATCTCTATGAAAAGCGGTTTAAAAAATATTTCGCAATGGGCCAATACTACCACTGCACAGCAATCCTTTTCTTTAAAAAAAGGATGGCAGGCTAATCTTAATGCGGCCTTTTATTCGTCTGAGTTGAAAGGGATTTATCAAACCAGGCCAACAGGTTTTGTGGATATAGGATTGAAGAGAACCTTTTGGGATAACAGGCTTACCGTACAATTGAATTGTAATGATATCTTTAATACCAACCGCGTTAAAGCACACTCGAAAACCGATGTTGTAGATTATTTCTATAACGACAAGCAATATACCCGTCAGGTGTCTTTATCGATGACTTATCATATTGGCGGCACAATATTTAGTAAGGTTGCCGGCAAAACAGAAGAACAGCAAAGGCTTTAAACTGGTTTTGAAAAATAAGCTTAAAGACAAACAACAAAATGGTGAAGTTATCATCCCAATCGTAAGCAGGATCGTTGGCTGTTAAATGATAATTTTGGTTTTTAAACGGGAAAAGGTTTATTATGAGAAAATTCATTTCGACTTTAATTGTATGGTCATCATTTTCTGCAACGCAGGCGCAGCACCTTGAGAATTTAATTAGTAAGTTGAACAAGGGGACAAGAAAGGACACGATTATTTCTTTTAATAGCCGCGAAAACACTTTGGAAAACATGCCCCTCACCATTATTAAGGGTGCCAATCCGGGTGCGGTGTTTACTATTGTTGCCGGTGTGCATGGCTATGAGTATCCGCCTATCGTGGCTGTTCAAAAGTTAATGCAGGAGATAGATGCAAACAGGCTTCGGGGCACGTTGCTTGTAATACCTATTGCTAACAGAGCTTCGTTTTATAAACGTTCTCCCTTTGTTAATCCCGTAGACGGTAAGAATCTGAACACGGCATTTCCCGGATCTGCTACAGGAAGCAGCACAGATCGTATAGCACATTGGATTACAAAGCAAGTGATCCCGCTCTCGGAAGTGTTTTTGGATATCCATGGTGGGGATGCAAACGAAGACCTGATTCCATTTGTTTGCTACTATAACAATCAAAACGATAAAGAGCAAACAGAAAAGGCCCGGCTTTTGAGCGAAGCATCGGGAATGAGGTACATCATTTCTTATCCTTATAACATCACAAAGACTGAACCGGCAAAATACGCTTTTAAACAGGCGGTGCAGGATGGGAAAGTAGGAGTGAGTATTGAAGCCGGCAAACTAGGCACAGTACAAAATGCAAATGTAACTCTTATAAAAGACGCTGTATACAATATGCTACATTACCGGGGTATGTACAAAACAAAAAAAACAGCAACTTCAGTAAACAGAAGGTACCTGTATCAGCAAACATACATACGGGCGCTCCAGCAAGGTATATTTTATAGTTCGATAAAAAGCGGCGACATAGTAGCTAAAGATCAGCAGTTAGGTTACATCACAGACGATTTTGGCAATGTTATACATAATATATCTGCATCTGTAAGTGGCATTGTATTGTATAAAGTGGGCACGCCTCCTGTTAATGCAGGTGAAACCCTGTTTTGTATTGGTTATTGATAATAATCATCGCCCATGATTTTCTCAGACCTCTTACTTAAGAACGCGATTTGTAACATCCGTCCCTGTCAGATCATTTGTATCATCTAAGTAGATGGGGTTTGATGTTTGTTTCATGATCCATTGCAGCTTTTATTACGCTTGAAGGCCTTATGGTTTTGTTAGGCCTTTTTCAAGCCATTTTTTGATACTATAAAGCGCTGATTAAATTAAGTTCGGTCCTGGAGTCTGTTTCAATTTTATTATTGAGGTTTATCAGGCAGTTTTCTTTGTGCGAAACGAGGCGGATTTTGTTATTGTAACAGACGCATACGGGCAAAAATTCAATGAAACTGCCTGCTGCAGGCAGGGTTGCAGGCCAAAAGAACCCTAGTAAAGCCAATAACTAATTTTTTAAACAGTTCTTTAATGTCTGAAAACGGCTTTAAAAATAAATGCAATTTCAAGTCTGCTAAATATAAGCACGCAAGCCTGAATGCCTATACCAGCCTTTCAGACATAAGCCGGAGAAATTGTTCTTTTTTCCGGGGCGATATGGCAATCATGGCATCATCGCTCATAATTACATATCCGCCATCGGTTTTAGTCATTCGGTTAATTTCATTTAAGTTAATAATATAGGAATTGTGAATTCTGAAAAAATCATGATCGGATAGAAGCAGCTCATATTCCTTGAGGTTTTTGCTTACCATTATCTTTTTTTGATTTTTTAAAAAGAAAACGGTATAAGGTCCATTGGCCTCCAGTCGTATGATCTGAGATAGCTTAATATATTCTACACCATCGGATGTAGAGAGGCTTATCGAAAAGCCTTCTTTACCGGAACGTTCCAGGTTCTTTATCAGCAATTTTATTTTACTCTCCTGTTGTTGCTGACTTAAAGCGAAGATGGCTTTAGTTACAGACTCCTGCAGTTCCTCCACATTTATAGGTTTTAACAGGTAATCGATAGCGCTAAACTTAATGGCTTTAATCGCGTAATGATCGAAAGCCGTGGTAAAAATGACATGAAAATTTCTTTCCTTTATTTCTTGTAATACGTCAAATCCGGTACCGGTTTGCATTTCAATATCCATGAACACTATATCCGGTGAATGTGCGTCTATCAATCGTACCGCATCTTTAACATTAGAAGCAGTTCCGATTATTTGTATTTCGGTACAAAACTCATTTACCAGGGTTTTTAAAAACTCCAGGCTCATGATTTCATCTTCGATAATTATGGTTTTGTATTTCATTGTGACGCAATTTTTAGTTCGAATAATGTTAGAGTAGTGGAAGGGATTTAAAAAAGTGGTTGGGGTATTTCTATCCTTGCTTCGTTGGTCTGGTTTTCTTCTTTATAAGAAATGGCTATTTTGCCTTTACCCTGTTGATTGTAAAGTTGAATTCTTTTGTTAAGTGTTTCCTCCGGGTCTGCCTCTTCCAACCCTTTTTTATTTCGTACAACTTCTGCATCTGAGCGGCTCATTCCGTTACTTTTAATGATTGCGACCAGTTTGCCTGCACTGTTGTGAAAAGATATACTAAGTATTCCTTTAGATGTAGTTTCTGAATTGAGGATGCTGGCGTAAAGGGCATTTTCAACCAGGCCATGGGTAAGCAGCGGCAATATATTCAAAGCCCGGCTGTCATCGCTTATTTCAATAAAGTATTCAAACCGTCCGGGGAAACGGGTTTGCTCCAACCATAAATACTCTTGTAACAAGGCCGCCTCATCCGCAGCCGTAATCATCAACTCATCTCCATACCGTATCAGTTTTCGTAGAAACGTTGAGAACCTGGAAATATATTCCAGGGATATTTTTTTATCATTCCTGACGATGAAGTATTGAATAGAATTGAGTGAGTTGAACAGGAAATGAGGGTTCAAGCGTGCCTGGAGTACTTTCAGCTTTAGCAGGTGGTTCATATTTTCAATCTGCACATTCTGATTGCTGATAAGCCGGTTCCGTTGTTGCAGCTTTTGATTGAGTTTACTTTTTATGCGGAATCGGCCGTATATAAGTGCTGCAACAATGATTAAGCAAGCCATCAACAGCAACACCATCTTATGAAGCGACTTCTGTTTTTCAAGTTCGGATGCCTGGTTCATTAGCCTTTGGGTCACTATTTCGCGCTCTTTGGTCAGGAGCTCTATATCATCGGGCTGTTCTCCGATGTTGCGTGGCGCGGATACTTCAAGAATTATAGGGGCTACTTCTTCCCCTAAATATTTCCTGATTAATGAAGCCACCAACGATTTACATTCGAACGAATTAAAATATGCTTCAATGGGTTCTGTCCAATCACTATTTACGGGATAGATAGCCGCAAATCCTTCCCGGTGTACATCAAATAGTCGCTGACGCTTAATTTTCATGCCTCTTTGCAGGGCCACTACGTATATACTCACCGGAACATAGGCAAAGGATGAAGCGTTACCGGCTACCTGTTCTAAAATAGCATAATCATCCTTCCGGTTGTATGTAATGGGAAGGTTGGGGTAATAAGCCTGCCTTATTTTATTCATATCCATTTCCATAGTTGTGCCGGGTTGTGTAAAACCGTGCATGGAAGTAATGGATCTTGTTAATTGTTCTGCGGAAGAAATCAAAGGGACGCTATTGTTGGTTACCAGTACATTTAAATCAGGCATGTAGGGTGGGGAAAACTTTACCTCGCTCTTTCGTTCACTGGTGATCGAGTAATAAGAAACTGCAAATAAACCGGGCTGCCCTGAATTTTTGATTTGAGGATAAATCTGGTCAAATTTTTCCAGCTCTTTCCAGTTGATTTGCAGATCAATTTTGTAATGAGAAAACAGGAAGGATTTTAAACCCTCCATCAGTTCATATTCTACACCGATTAAACTTCCTTTTTTATCCCTGTAAATGAAAGGTTCAATTTCATTCCATAAAACCGTTATCGTACCCGCTTGTTGGGAGGACACCTTCTTCCAGGAATCTGCAGGGAAATTCCCCGGGTAAGCTGGTGGCGCAGCGATTACAAATACGAGCAGCAATATATAGCTTTTTAAAAAAGCCATTAATGTTTCATTTTACTGTAAAGATGTATCAAAAATTACAGATGAGCGATATCAATTAACGAAACACCGGTTTCAGTTAACCGTTTTGGGGAATGTAAAGCTGATCAAGCCCTTTTTCAATATTTTTGAAGTTGAACCGCTTCTCAACCTACCGCATTTGATAAGCTAACAGGTCGTGTATTTTTTCTTTAACACGTATAATCCGGTTGCCCGATGAAGTAAAAACAGAATAACATACTGAATGCTGACCGGGCCGATATTTGTCTTAATAAGAATGCTTAAAACATGACAAGGATTGAAGAGCGTCAATAATGTGAACCTGTTGCCTATATCCTGAGAACTGCCAGGCTGCTGACCGGGTCATGTGGAGCTATTGTTTGCTTACGTTAAACGAACCTCCGCCATTGTTACTATTGTTGTGCCCCCAGGTGCCGCTAATTGCATGATCGCCAAGTGTACCTGAAAACGACATTTTTTCATGATAATAGGTTATTACGGTAAAGGATAGCTTACTGCCGGCCAAAGTATAATGACCCTTACATTGATGTTCAGCAGGCGCATTCACATCGCCGAAAAGCAAAGTCACTTCGTTATTGGCGCTGAATTTTAGCATGACCGGGTCGGGCCCATTATTCTTAACAACAAAGGTCCCGTACCAGGTTGTATTAGTAAGTGCATTGTTGGAGACGGCACGTTCTTTTTTGCAGGAGACACAATAGGTGTTTAATAGCAAGCTTAATATTACGAATAGTAAATTTTTGAGATTCATTGGATGAGGTTTATATAGTTTGTTAAAGTATGTGATTTAAGTACTGTTGTTCCGGTTTGTGTGATATTGCTTTTGCGGGTGTATTATCTTTTTGCCTGGAAAAAGTTGTCAATGATTTCCGGGTTGCTTCCTGGTTAGGGGGGCGCAGCCTGAGCAACAGTTTATTATAATCTTTGGGATTAATCGGTTTGAAAAAATTATACCCCCAATATTTACTTACTTTCACAGGCAGTCCCATATCCTGCATTAGCCGGTCAAGATGCTGGAAATTAAAGGGTGCAACACACAAACCGCTAAATTCCGTTGCTATCGGTCTTTTATTAATCTTCCATTGTGTTATCAGGTCCAATTCTTTTTTTATTGCTGATTGATTCGGCAGGTCTATATGGCCGCTTACATATTCTGCCAGCCAGTTGGCGGCCACTTCGGACGTTAATGTAGAAAAGAGGCTGGAGTTGAATCCGACAAAACCGATAGCCGGAAGGCTTGGATTGATGATGTTCCTGTGCAGATTAAACTGACCATTAGAATTCCGGATCAAATCAAGTTGTGAAGCACTCAAAAAAGGAAGGCTTTGCTTAAACCCGGTGCCGAAAACAACCATATCAGTCTTAAGCTTCTCACCGTTTTTCAGGACAATGCCATTGCCGGTGAAATAGTCTATTTCTGACTGTACGGCACTGATTTTTCCGGTTTGCACTTTTTTGTAGAATCCTGCAGGTGCGACGCCGAGGCTGCAGCTGATCTGATCTTCAATACGGTGCCTGGGCCGTAACCCACATTTTTTAAGGCGAAATTGTGCTATAAGTAATTGTTCGATCAATCGCCACTGCATCCAAACCAAAGGTTTACCCATGCTATGTAAAAATTTCTGAAATCCCGATTTTTGATAGGGTAAAAAAAAGGCTTCTGAAAACCGGGAGAATAGCAGATATTTTAAATTGACAGAGCCGGCAAAAAAACGGGGCACTTTCCATTGAGCCTTTCGGAATAATAAAGTACAGGACGAAGCACATTCGGCTGCTTGTGTAGCAATGTCAGTTGCTGATTTGGCAAAACCCACTACAACTACCTGTTTTTGTTCCAGTACTTCTTTGTTTCTCACTTCCGATGAATGAAGGATTTGCCCTCCGCCGGCCAGGAACTCTTTCATGCCGGGAAACTCGGGGAGATAAGGATTACTGAAAGTGCCTGTGCATATTATTGCAAAATCAAAAGTATAGACATGTGTGGTATTGTCGGGTGTATGAATGGTGGTCAAGTGCCACCTGCCCTCTGAGTACTCCATTTCAGTCACTGCAGTGTTGCATTGTATAAATCCATCAATGCCGAAATGCCGGGCGTAGCTGTTAAGATACTCATTCATCTGGTAACCGGTGGGCCATTCATGATAGTGGGAAGGCATAGGGAAATCGGAGTAAGCATATTCGTTTTTTGTTGTTTGGGTAGATACATTCAGATAAAACCTGCTTTTATCCCATACCCCTCCTATAGCAGGGCTTTTTTCAAAAATGGTCACGCTGTATCCACGCTCGCAGAAGGCTTTGGCTGCAGCAAGCCCGCTAATACCTGCACCTATTATACCTATTGTTTTCATTTTTAAAGAAGATTTGTGGGGACGGTCCTTAACCAACCATTCCCGGATTTTTAGAATAGGTGCAAATTATATATGCCGCAAGGCTATTGCTGCCATGCTTTAACGGATAGAGCATTTGGATTAACAAAGCAGAAAGGACAATTAAGTAAGGTTGATTTATTAAAAGTACTGATAACACTTTCTAGGATCTTTAATCCTGATTGATCAGGCGTGGTACGCGCGGGCTACAACTGACATGGTTACACCCGTTTTTTTGTTTCATTAACCCGGAACTGGTATCCGTTAAATCTGCTGTTGAATTATTCTGGCCGCATAGCACCTTTACTCAACAAAACACTAAAAATCGGAATAATGAAAAATTTATGTAAAAAAACAGGCAGTGTCCTTGTTGTTACAACCATGACATTCACAGCATGCCAGAAACCTTCCAATTTTGTAGACCAGGGATTTGATGCGGCACTTTTTGCTAAGAACATGCGGGAAAGCCTCGACGGAAAAACGGTTGGATGGTCCTTTGCCATTTCTCAGAATGGGAAGATCGTTCAATATGACGCAGATGGTTCAGCCCGTCTCAGTACCAACGGCCAGGAGGTTCCGTACACCGCTATTACCCGCCAGGCCACAGGCAGCTGCAGTAAAACAATTTCGGCGCTGGCGCTGCTGGGTGCGCTGGAAGCAAAAGGCCTTGATGAGTATGCTTACCTCGCAGATCTTTTACCTTCGTCATGGGATATTGCTGAAGAGAACCGGAAGATTACCGTTATGGATTTGCTTACCCATAAAGCAGGCCTTAAATATTTTAACAATGATTATGCTTCGCTGCGTAAAACAATGAAAACGCCCACAACGGGTTTTGGCTATTTCACACAAAAGAAATACGATAATGTTAATTACCTCATGTGCCGTATTTTAATCCCATGCGTAGTAAATGGCAAGGAGAGTTATGCAAAGATGACCGACGAACAGGCCGATGAAGCTGTGTCCCAGGCGCACCGTAATTATGTACGGGAAAAGATTTTCAAAGTGGCCGGGCTGCCCGACTGGCAAAATATCAATATCGGTCCGTGGAATGCCAGCGGCACAATCACCGAGGCTGCACCCGACCGCCAGATGACCATGTATTATAATTATTCCAAACCACAGCTTCCGGGAATTATGGTCTATACTACTTACAAGGACGCCGGGGCTGGCGGCTGGTTTATGAATTCGCCCGAAATGGCACAGGTTTTACTGACAGCCGAATCAGGAAAATACGTATCGTTCCTGATGCTGGATAAAATGAAAGACCTGTTGATGGGCTACGACGGCTTTGTATCTGGTAAAAGAGGAGATTATCATTGGAAGAATGGCTATTGGTATGATGAAGAAACGCGTGGTATCTTTACTGTGATCATGCATTTTCCCAACGATGTGCAGATTGCATGGCATAGCAATTCTATTCAAACTGATATCGGTGACCCGATGGCAATTACAGGAAAAGCCTATGATAATGCATGGCGTTAGTCTTTGCTGATTTATTGGAAGTAGTTTTTATATCGCATAGCAGTCCTGTTTGAATATTGCACGGCCTTTAAGGTTCGTGCAATATTCGTTTATCATCTCAGTTAAATGCCTGCACCTCCTAGCCACGTGATGAATGCTATCGTTTTCTAACTACCTGAAAGCAGTTCTGCTTCATCTTTCGCTTTCAACAGCAAAGGCTCGATTTGTTTATACAGAACCTTTAGGTGCAATCTCTTTCCCTTTTCATATATATTCTTTTCTAACAGCAACAAATCTTTGCTTACTTGTGGTAATCCAAAAATTGAAATGGCGCCACGGAGGTTATGTGCTGCTTTGTAAATGCTTTCACTATTGCCTTTATCGATAGCTGTCGAAAGTGCGCTTATCAGGATAGGTAATTCGCGGCTTAGAGTAGACATCATTTCGTTCATCAGCAGGGGATTGTTTTTTGTTTGCCTGGCTAGTAGCGTTAAATCAAGCATACGAGCTCTTGCTTTGATATTTTTCTGTTTGGAAATTGCAGGCTCTGGTGCCAACCGGGCCATTTTAAGTACTAGCTCTTCTTCATGGAACGGTTTGGGCAGATAGTCATTCATGCCTGCCTTCAGGCATTTTGCTTTTTCCCCGGGAAGCACATGAGCCGTCATCGCAATAATAGGAGTGGTCAGCTGCATGATCCGGCGTATGTGATGCGTTACTTCGTAGCCATTCATCACAGGCATCTGGATATCTATGATGATCATGTCAAACCGGTGCTTTTTCAAAAGCCCCAGGGCCTCCAAGCCGTTATTGGCAATAGTAACAATGCACTTTCTGTTTTTTAAAACAGCTGACGTTAGTTTTTGATTTAATACATTATCCTCAACCAGTAAAATGCGTTTTACGGACAGGGGCAATGAAACGGAAGATTTCCTTTTCGCTGGTTTTAGTTTTTTAGTATCCGAATATTTGAGGTAGGGTAACGAAAAGGTAAAATGAGAGCCTTTACCCGGTTTACTTTTAACAGAGATGGCGCCTCCCTGCAATTCCACTAGCTTTTTAGTAATAGTAAGTCCCAGGCCGGAGCCTTCATACATGCGTGTAAAATTGGTATCAACCTGGCTAAATCTTTCAAATATCAGGTTCAGCTTGGTAGCAGGTATGCCAATACCCGTATCCTTTATACCGAATTCAACCCACATGGTTTCTCCTGCAGTTTTTGTGGGTTTGCATGTTAAAGTAACAGCCCCTTTTTCAGTAAACTTGAACGCATTCCCTACAAGATTCGTCAGGATCTGCGAAAGACGCACAGGGTCTCCGATTACCATAAGGTTACAACCATCACTTGTGTTATTTTGAAAAGCAATGTTTTTTTCAAGAGATATACTATCGAACATGGCTTTTACCGAGTTAATAAGCTGGCCCAGGTTAAAGGGTGTGGTGTCAATGTTAAACCCGCCGGCGTCCATTCTTGAAAGATCCAGTACATCATTAATAATAGACAGCAGGTTATTTCCCGAATGGGTTATTATATCTACATATTCTTTTTGTTTAGCTGTTAATTTTGTTCTTCGAAGGAGGTTCGAAAAACCCGTTATGGCGTTTAGAGGAGTTCGCAATTCGTGGCTCACGGTTGCAATAAAATCTGATTTTACTTTTGCAGATTCTTCAGCTATCAGCCGGGAACGCTCCAGTTCTTCCTCCACTCTTTTCCTGTCAAAAAAGGTAGGTATCGTATATGCGTGCTTCCTGTTTTTTTGTATTTTATTGTTCTTGAAATAATGCCTCAGATTTGCCTCAATTTTGTCGGGTGGAGACATAATAAAGCTGCACCGGTCGTCACCTTTTGCCATGCAGGAAACTTCCACTGCGGTGAGCGGAATGCCGAAACTCTCTTCGCACCATCCCGAGGAATAGCCAGCATTCATGATACAAACAGTAGTGTTGGCCTTTTTGTTATCCCTTAACCAGGAATCGGCTTCGAAAGAGTAGGGGTGATGGTACAGGAGAAAAAAATCTTCATCGGGGCTCAAACGACTTTCAGGGGATATTTCTACATAAGCCCATCCCGAAAAGGCAAAATGGATAGGGCCGGCCGATAATTTAGCAAGGGGATCGCTCAGTTTCATTTCCTGGTGAAAGCTTCTGGCATCATTCATACCAATGGAGTGGGCTATATCAAACAGGAAGTTTTTTCCGATCTCCATGGCCTGCTCACTACCCCGGTCTGCGTATAATTTAAGAACCGTTTCTAAGAAATCTTTTGAAAGCGCAGAAGCACGCACCAGTACAAAACGTTGTTCATTGACTTCAATAGTTCCGCGCGATGGATCCATCTTCAGATTCTGGAAATATTCCTGCACTACTTCCTGTGCCTTATCAAACAGGGGAGCTGCTTCTGGTGGAACGATGACGGCCTTGCCGGCATTTATGGTACCGGAACGAACCTGCAGATCTGCTTCCGGTTCCGGGAAGGCTCGCTGACGGCTTTTTGAAAGGTTAGAGGCGCACATAAAAATTGTTTAGAGCAACAAAAATAGCTATCAAAATATAAAACTGTTATTTCCGGGGTGCACAAGGCAGGAAGATCGTATTTTATTTTTAATGGGTGTATTGCCGATATTTTATAGTCTCGGACGTGAAATACAAGTCCCTGGGGATTTTGACTTTTAAAAGGCTTTTCTAAGTGATGCCAACTTGGTTTAATGCCCAGGGGGCTTTCAGGCGTTAAATTTTTTAAACGCGTTGGTGCAACGTAAAGTTTTTAAATAAAGTGCTCCTGTAAAGACATCAGCGGATACGCTGTAACAGGAAAGGCATAATTAGGTTGCGCCCGGGGCTTCGGCTATTGCGGCTTATCCATTTGTGTGCATGGTTCGTCCTTCTAATACTTTACGGAAAAAACGGACCCTGTTGTGGTTACGGGCCTTCGCCTTGTTGTAGTGGCTATTTGTTTTAATGACAGAGTACGCTAATAACAGTATTAAAACCGAAGAAGATTCACGTATATATATCAGCATCGATGTATTTATTTTGTAATCTCCTGCATAGTGAGTGGTATGTCAAGAATATCAATCAAAAAAAAAGTGTAGGTTTGGCTTTATGAATTACAGAGATTTTAAAGGACATGCTGTTTCGGAAATTGGATTAGGAACCTGGCAATTAGGAAGTGCAGACTGGGGGGTAGTGAATGAAGAGGAAGCTTTCTCAATTTTGAACGCATATATAGATGCCGGAGGAAATTTTATTGATACCGCTGATGTATATGGCATGGGGGTCAGCGAATCGTTGATCGGCCGTTTTTTAAAAACGATCGACCGGGAAGTTTTTTTAGCCACGAAGCTGGGTCGCAGACATGACAGCCCTAACGGATGGCCTCAAAACTTTAGTTATGACTCTATGAAGCAGCATATTGAAAGCTCACTCGAGAAGCTCGGCGTTAGCTCTGTTTTTTTAGAACAGCTACATTGCATTCCCACAGAAGAATTGCGCTCAGGAAAAGTATTTGATCATTTCAGGAGGTTTAAAGAAGAAGGTTTGATAGGGTATTGGGGCGCCAGCGTGGAGACAGCGGAAGAGGCGCTGCTTTGCCTGGAGCAGGAGGGGTTAGCTTCTCTTCAAATCATCTTTAATTTATTCCGCCAGCATATAGCAGAAGAAGTGTTTGCCAAAGCCAGTGAGAAAAAGGTAGCCCTTATTGTAAGAGTACCCTTGGCCAGCGGCCTGCTAACCGGCAAGTTTACTGAGCAGACCCGGTTTGCAGAAAAAGATCACCGAAATTATAATGCTGATGGAGCTGCTTTCAATGCAGGCGAAACCTTCTCCGGCATCGAGTTTGGTAAAGGTATCGATCTGGCAAGGCAAATAGGTGATTTATTACCCGATGATCGCATGGCCCAGTGGGCTTTACGTTGGATCCTTGATCATCCCGAAGTAACTACAGTGATACCAGGCGCTTCTAAAATTTCACAGGTGGTTAGTAATATCAACGCTTCGGCATTGCCCTCGTTAACCAGGGAAACCCATCAGCAGCTCCGGACACTGTACGATGATCAGATAAAAGGACTCATAAGAGGTCATTATTAAATACAGAGTCATTTGAAAGCTGGAACAGTTGCGCTATCCCTGGTATTAGTATCTTCCCTGACATTCGCCCGTCAAAGCCTGGGAAAGATATACAATGTGTCGCCGGAAACAGATACCATGCGGATTGTAGAACAATACGGCGCCGACAGTATGGTTCTTTCCACCAGTCAGCAGAAAATGATTAATGGTTGCTGGAAGGAATTGGTTTACCGGAAATTTGATGAGTCGGGCCACCTGAAGCTGGAAAGGACTACCAGGTATGCGTCAGGAAAAAACACTACCTGCGACTTTACACCGCTTATTGAATACAACCGTGTTTATAAAAAGAATGCATTGTATCAGGAGTTTTCAAGGCAGGCGGCCTGTGATGAATGTGAAACTAAACCCTGTGGCACTGAAAAGCGCTGGAGCCGGTCAGGCAAAATAGTATACCAACGCAATTACAGTAAATGCAGGTTTTAGGTCTTTGAACGCAGGCTCGTTTAGAACTGCTTTATATGTATCCTGATCTCCTTGTTCTTGTAATGAAATGTCAGTTGAGCATTTTCATTTAGTTCACTAACCGTTATTTCCTGGTTGTTGTCAGTTATTTCGTATCGATCATTTCGAATATAGACAAGATACCTGCCCGCGGGTAACTTAAGCTGGAAGTTTCCTTCAAAACTGGTTACTGTGTTATACGTTTTCCCGGTTTGTGTATTTTCGGCGTATATCGCAATCCCCGATGCATCCTGTACCTGTATATCATATGCAACCTTGATCTCCTTGAGGTTTCCCTTCCTGATATAGGTTTTAATAACCGGTATAGCCAGGATTTTATTGTTATTGATTTGAATGCTATCTCCTGTTAAAAGATCAAGACGCTGATCGTTTCTTTGAGCTGTAATATAGTAGGTGGCTGCCGGTACCTGATTCAGCTTGATTTTTCCTTTGGAGTCGGTTATAGCAACGGTGGTTTTATTGAGTTGTATAATGGTGCCCGGAAGCAGGGGCTCATTTCCATTCCGTCTCCCGTTTTGATCATGATCTTCAAATACCTCCAGGGTCACATTATTGTCGCGACCTGTAGCAGATGCCCATTGGGTAAAGACTTTTTTTATGCCGATACTGAATTGTAAATTATTGAATGCGGAACTGTTCCTGTTATTATAAAGGCTGGAATAGGTGACGTTACCGGTGGCATACCAGTCATTACTTATTTTATAAGACAGAATCGCTGAACTGAAATAGTTCCTGCTTTGATAAGTATTGATATAGTTATAGCCAACATAAGCATTAGCCGATAATTTGCCGGCAGATGGATTCAGGTTATAACCCGTGGTTATCGAGTAATTTCTGAAATGCTTGTTGTTTTGCGCCATGGTTACATCGTATACATTAGATGGATTGATGCTGACCAAACCATCCAGGTAAAAGGATCCTATCCTGTAGTTTAGCAAAAGCCGGGTCGAGTGAAAGCTTTTCCCGGTATCAATTATTTTTCCTATACCATAGTCTATCGTAAAATTAAGGGCATGTTTGTTATACAGTTTGGCAATATTTAGTTTGGTCCGGTAAGCTTCGTATTCCGTGGTACCAGGTAGTGAATATAGTTGATAGTTGTAATTAGGCGCCAGCGTAAATGTATATCCCTTGATGGTTGTACCATAGCCGGCTTCCAGCTGGTGTGTAATAAAGTTGTTATTCGCCTGATACAGCAGAAAGGACGATGAATCATCTATCACAAATTTTGGTTTGTTGATGGATCCGCTATAAAGAAAAAAAATATTGCTGTTATTGGTAAACTGATAACGGGCAAACTCATAAAAATTAAGTGCTCCTTTTCTAAGTCCTGTATAATAAGCACTGCTGAAATAGTTATTGGAAACAAAAGAGAACTGTTTTCGCGTAAGGCTGTAAGATAAGCCCAGGGCGCCTCCGGGGTACTTCCTTCGCTGGTGGATACCCTGGCTGCTACTGCCGCCTCCTTCCAGTGTTAAGGAATGTGTGGAGTCGTTTAGGAGAGGCAGGTTGACCGTTGCCAGCTGAGCCTGCACACCTGTGAAATTATTCTGGTTGAAGACATAAGACGCACTCATACTTTTAGTTTCATTAATACGGTGATCCAAACGGGTACCAATGCTGTATCCAGGGTCAGCTAGTTGTGCAGAGGAGCTGTACAATAAAAAACTGTTGTTGGTTCCTAACACTTCTACCTGTGTTTTTGGTGTTATTTTATACCGGAATAAACCGCCTCTTCCTGAAATATTCATATCATAACCCTGTGCATTGATATTGCCAATACGTGAAAATGTTTCAGGAGTTTGAAAACTAAGCCATGTATCATAAAGGTTCAGAAAACGATAGTTGACGAAATAGTCTGCCGTAGTATTAAATTCGATCACCTGGTTTGATCCCAGCTTTTGTTCGATATTAGACCTGAACTGCACAAACTCATTTGTTGGATTCGACCGGTTAAACTGAAGCTCCAGGTAATTTTTATACAGGTTGATACCAGTATGGTAATTCATGCTTCTTTTTTCAGCCAGTGTTCGAACTGGTATGATCACGCTGGAGACAGGCGCTGTACCGGCAGGTTCATAAGCGGTTACTGAAAGGCTGTAATCAGGATAATAGGCATGTTTGGCGCGGGTGATCAATGGTATCTCTATAACTTTTCTTTCCTTGGGCGCAAGCAATACAAGTTCCTGTTGCACTGCAGTCGATAAATAAGTTTCCGGCATTAGCTGGTACTTTAAAACGATATTCCTGGTGCTGTAACCAGGATTCTCCACGAATAGGCTAACCCGGTTGTCGGTAACCGAAGGGTTGAAATATGCTTCACCCGATGAAGTCCCCATAATGAGGTATTTTGAATCCGGACGAAGGATCTTAAACCCGGCCCTTCCAACCTTTTGCAGGCCTTTGTCTGTATAATAAATCAGGTAGTCTACCTGTTGAAGATTGGAGCGCATCAATGCCTGATCGGCAATCATCTTCACTTTCAATATTTGCTGTTCGCCGGAAGCTAATATGCCTGCAAATTCCGGTGTAAATAAAATTCCTGGTAACAATCCTGCAGGTTGTATGCTATCGATTGTAACGGGAAGGTCGCCCGTATTCCTGATCCGCAAATTGTTTGAAAAGGTATTTCCGGATTGTATGCTAACGGAGTCGGCTTCAAAGGACGTGGTCATGCGCGCAACATCCTGCCCCATTGCATTTATGTAAGACAATACGGGACATAAACAAAATACTATGTGCCTAAAAAATTGCATAAATGCCTGTTACAAGCTGGTGAAGCTGTAAATAACATTAAGAATATAGGGTGTTGTGCCGGTTTGTTTACCCAGGAGCTGCAGGGTTTGTGAAGCCGGAACTGTATACCTTATTGAGAGCTGTCTGTTGATTACGGGGCCCGCATTAGTGAGTATCGACTGCGACGTGGTAGATAGCGTTCTGTCTGTTACTGTAGTTTCTCCCGTTCCGTTTCCGATTTGCACGATGGAAGCCGGGATGGTTGTCGCCACTCCATTTCGCGTGAAGTGCGATGAACCACTTTTTACATATACTTCGTAATTCTTGTTGTTGGCAATCAGCAGGTGATTGGCCATGTTCACGCTTTTCGTAGCCTGGTAGTCGGCCAGGCTCCCGTAATTGAAATTAACGTCAGGTGTACCCTGTGATGCGATATTACTCAGCGGATCGGTGGTGACCGTAAAGGAAATCGTCTTCACATCTGAAACGGTGCTACCCTGGTTACGCGTTCTTAAGTCTGCGTTAAAGGTATAGGTGCCGGCTTTAAAAAAATGTTGTACCACGTTGGCTGCACTAATTCTAAGCGTTAAAGGTATTGTAGTGATATTACCGGTAGGTACAGTCAGCCCCGTACTGTTGAGTAAAGCGTAGCTTGTAGAGAGGGGAGTAGAGGTGAATCCGGTGCCCTGGGCCTGTACGATATTCACGGGTACAGTACTGGTGGTGCCTCCTCCATGGGGAGTGAAAGTAATCGGGCCTTGTGCTTTTATTTCTATGAACGCCGGTTCAGTATGTCCCAGTGTAAAAGTGCTGAGGTTAAAATCAAGATTGGTGGGACTTGTAAAGGCGCTGACGCTATTGTAGTGGGTGGTGAAGGACGTAGTAGTATTAACCCATTTATTGATAGCAGGTACGCTCATACTTACCGGTATCGATGCGGGTGTAATATACCGGTAACCGATCAGTCCCAATAGCCCACGGCTCGGTTGGTTATGAATGAGAGACACCCCGGTGTAGCTTCCTGCAATAAAACCTGTAGCAGATAACACGGCAGGGGTTATACGATACTTCATCAGAATAGCTCCATAGGTAGCATTCGCCGAGGCCGACTGAGGTGTAAAGATGGTTTGCAGCGATGCGCTGATTGCCGTTTCTGGTGCAAGCGTGCCGGGAAGTCCCGCTGATCCGGGTGTGGCGCCGCCCATACTTACCAACTGAAAACGCACATTGTTAACCGAAAAAGTACGCGAGCCATTGCTGAATAATAGATTGCCGGCAGCGCCCATCTGTACGGGCTCCAGAGCTGTGGCACTATACCAGGATGCGGATGCACCTCCCGAAAGAATTGGTACCGCCAATTGCCCTGTAGTAATATTCGCATTATATTCCTGATGGTTAACCACATGGCTTTCGGAAAGGCTCAACATCACCTGGGCCGCAGCTGATGATTGCTGGCACACAAGAAAAATGACAACAGGAAGAAGACGATTTTGATAGAACATTACTTAGAATACCAGGTTTTTTTCTCCAACCTTAACATTGGAGGCATCACCTATGCGTAGTATGGAAACCCCTTTAAAAGCTCCCTTAAGATCGCGTGGTACATCAAAATAAACGATCTGGCTGGCTCCCGGCATCATAGATATGGCAACCGGGGTCAGCTTGCTTTCCTGGCCGGTTGTTTTGTGAATGAACTCAAACTCCACTATCGCATCGCTTATAATATTGCCGGTGTTTTTAACCTTAACAGCAATTCTTCTGACAGCGCTATCCTTTGATGACAGGGTATCGATAGCTACAAAATCAAGGTCTTCTGTTTGGTTAGTTGCAGGGGTAAAATAAACATGCAGCGCAAATTCGAAAAGCACTTTAATGCCAACATTGTTTTGCTTCAGGTAGCGGTCGTCCTGCCGGGCAATTTGTGTAAGCATCAGCATCGAATTGCTGATCGAATCATTTTTAAGTGGGGCAGGTACCTGCATGGTGACCATCAACTCCTGTGAGCCTCCGGCCGGAACATTAATGACATTGGCTGATGTTTTGATCCAGCCTGCGTTACTTTGGCTCCTGCTATTTGCGGGGAGATATACTTTTTGACCGATGGAGTCGCGGAACCAGTCGTTCAGGGATATATTGAACGCAACGGCTTCCTTGCCGGCATTGGTAACAACTATTGATTGCTTCTGGACAGAACCCGGCTCGCCGGAAAAAAATATCCGGGTAGGGGATACCGTGATACCCTGTCCATACAAGGCTGGTGACCAACCTAACATCAGCAGGATGATTACTGCTGATGCGTATAAATGTTTAGGCATATTAGAGGGCTTAATGTTGCCTGAGGGAAAGCAAGGGCTGTATAATATTAGGGCTGAGAAAAAGTATAAACGACTACCTGCTGATAAGTTCCGGATGGCTTACCCAGTATACTGGCCTGAGCTTTTGCCGCCGGTATCTGATATTGTACATTGATCGTTTTAATACCGGGATCCACCCCGCTTAAAATAACCTGGTCTGCATCGCTTAAGGTAACGGTAGAGGCCGTACCGCTTCCTGGGGCAGTAGGTATAATGTCTACTACATTTACCGGTATTACATTGGCCGGGGTAGTGGAGTGAACAAAGTTGGTACCCATTGCCTTCACGGTAACCTGGAAGGTTTTAGTTGCAGTAACCTTCAGGTGGCCGGGCTGATTAACCGATTTAACCGCAGTATAAGAGGCCGCATCGGGATACTCAAAAAGTACCTCAGCGCCCGCACCAGGAGTTTGTCCGGCAGTGGTTCCGGATCCGTTCTCCGTGGTGATAAAATCGGTTAGAACAATCTTTACGTTTGTGGATGAAGTGGCTGTGGACTGCGAGAATGCAGTGCCGGAAACGAATGCACCGGATAGGGCCAGTGCAGATAAAAGAATACAATTTTTCATTGTTTTGCTTTAGGGTTTTTATTTATTGAGGGCTTATTGTGTAAATAACTGTGTTGGAGTATACACCTGAACCGGCTTTTAACAGGTATTCTCTGGTTTGCTCGGCAGGAATGCTGTAACGTATATCGATGGCGCTTTTGAACAGGGGCTTGCCTTCGGAAATAAGGGGCTGATTTAAGGTAGTCAATTGAAGTACTTTTTCGAGGGTGGTTCCATTCAAACTCAGATCTGTATTTATAATTTCAACCTGCAAAACAGAAGACGGAAAACTCCTCCGGCTTTGCTGATTGTAAAACACCGGAAAGGCAGCACGGGCAAAAAGATTATAATCAACTGTCGAAGTCACCATCAGGTTCGACTTAATTTCTTTGTTAAGCCCCTTTTCCAGGTCGTCTTCATTGTTCAACTCAAGGGTAACGATCTGCCCTTGTGTAGCCAGGTTGCTTATCTGAAAAAAGTCGCGTATCAGCACCTGCATATCAGCTTTAGCCTCAACCTGCTGAGCGCATGCACAGAAAGAAAGTACCAGACACGTGATTACATGTACAAATTTCACCATCAGTATTAAAACTTTTAAAAAGCAATAATTCCAACCTGAGACTGAACAATTGATCTATCTAATAAAATATTACAAACCGGAATTTCAAAAAAGTGACAGGTGCGTCTTAGGGCTGTGTATTTTGAGGGCTTATTTGGGCTTGTTGATGCAAAGTTAACCCATAAAATTATAAAATGTTCATATGTTCGTGAGATTTTTTCCTGAAATCCATCGCTAATCTCCGTTTCCTAACCTGGGATTGACGCTAAATAGCCCTGGAAATAAATGGATTAATGGAGGCTTGTCACATGCTTCCCAGCCCTTGTCCATGCACTTTTTATTGATCGGAAACAATATCCGTCAGGCGTTTGTTGATCGCATTAGAAATCGCAGCGCACAAAAAAAGCCGGTAAAAAATACCGGCTTTGGAATACAATGATTTTAATTTTAGTGCGCCAGCTCCGGCCGGCTCAATTGCTTCAGGTAAGAGACATGCGAAATGACAGCATCCTTCACCTTCTTATATTCGATATACTGCACATTAAATTCTTTACAGGTAGCAGTGATAATTTTATTGATCCTCGGATAGTGTATGTGGGAAATTTTGGGGAACAAATGATGCTCCACCTGGAAATTTAAACCACCCATAAACCAGCAGGCCAACCGGTTCTTTGTAGCAAAATTAGCGGTGGTTTTCAGCTGGTGGATGGCCCATTCGTCATCAATTTTATTGGTTTCGGCATTAGGTACCGGGAAATGCGTATGTTCTACTGTGTGAGCCAATTGAAAAACAATACTCAACACAAAGCCGGCAAAT
>JBQGCI010000235.1:0-3430 GCA_052038405.1 Acinetobacter pittii | reverse complement strand
TTCCTGGTATCCAAAGCAGGATATGCTGCATCGCAGATCATGCAGCAATATGTGGGCCAGGGTGCTGTACGGCTGTGGAATTCCGCTGATCTTTCTAATGAGATTTATGGAACAATATATATAGATAGGGATCTGACTAATACTTTACCGGAAAAAGTGGAAGCAAACGTATTGGTAACCGCAGGAACCGCTGTACCGGTTGGCCCGTCAGGTTCTTATTCGGTGTATTTCCCAGCTTATACGAAGGCCGATGGTACCTATTCTTTAAAAATCCCCGCGGCTCCTAATGCGTATACGTTAAGCTTCGCCCAGATAGTTGCCGATCAAAAGTTGTTCGTTAACTGGGTTGAGGGAGATGCCGGTACCAGTTTCCCCCAGGCTTTGCCCAGGCTAACTACGGTGAAAACCTACTTTAATGTAAATTCATTCCAGACAAATATACCCTACGTTAATTCGTATTACTTTAAAGTGGCGCCCGATAATAACGCGGCCGTCTTCTATATACCCGGTAATTCCAGTACAACTGCAATACAGCTGTCAGCAGCCGGTACTCAATTCCAGGTAGAAAGGCTTAACATTACCTCTGTTAACACGGGCAGCAACGTACAGTCATACACCTATCCGGCCAATAGTATCGTAAACATCGAGATGGTGGATATTACGGGAACTATCGTGCCTTCACTACCCAAACTAATGGGCCGAACAGATGCTAATGGCAAATTGATGTACTACAATTCCCCCGAAGGTGGCTACGGTTACATTCATCTGAAAAGAGATGCCGGCGGCGCGCTCTTGAGCGGTGCCAAGGGTATTGTGACAAAATCAGGAGGTTATGATGGATATCAGTTTTATTACTGGCCGGTGATGCAGTTGAACACAGCCACCAACATTTCAGCAGGTCTTTCTGTACTGTCTGCCATGAAAGGAGAAAAACGGGTGATCGACTATCATTACGGGTCTGGCGTATCTCGCGAAAAACAAGTGAATTAAAGGATAAGCAACAAGTGGGCTGGTGATACCACTGGCCTTACTTTTTGCAGGTAATGGGTACCAACCCAACAAAATACTATATATTTATGAAAGGTACTTTGGCTGCCTGGACGATGCTGACCGTGTTGGCTCTATCTGCAGGCTGTTCCCGGAATAGTTTTGATAAGGATCATGCTATCCGGCTTCAAAAGGAATTATTAGACTCCCGGCAGCAGTATGAGATAGAACTGGAAGCCCTGAGACAAAAAGGGAGCACCGCCTTACAAGAGCTTTTAAACAAGGAGCGGCTGGAGCAACTCCGCATCGGTGATAGCCTCCAGGCTGCCGCTACCGTGCAGGCGCAACGCCGGGATTACAGCCTGGTTGTAGTGGATTATGTTACCAATGCCCCCATTGCAGATGCAGAAGTGACAGTATCGTCGGAGGGTAGATTATATAGTACCAAAACAGGTACTCAGGGAGTAGCAAATTTCAGTAATTTGTACCTGTTCCCCGGCAGTGTTTTTTTAATTTCCAAAAGCGGATACGGTATCTCCAGCGCGACACAGCAGACGGTTTCCCAGGGAATAGTGCGTCTTTGGAACGATTCAGATCGCACCAATGAAATCTCGGGTACCCTGTATATTGAAACTGATATGACCAATAGCACCCCTGAAAATGTGGGAGCCAATATTTTAATAACCGCCAGCACCAGAGTACAACTTTCGGGAAATAACTATTACTCGGTATATTTTCCTGCTTTTACACAAGCGAATGGTACTTATTCTCTAAAGTTGCCCGCAGCAGTTAACGACTACCAGATCAATTGCCAGCCGATCCATACAGACCAAATCCTTTATGTGAACGCGACGTATGAGGATCCGGTCAAAACATTTCCCGGCAGTCTGCCGCGCAAAATAACTTCGAAAACTAATTTTGCCGTTAACAGTTTTACCACTTCGGTGCCGAATATAAGTGTTCCTTATTATTTCAAATTTGCACCGGATGTTAACGGCCAGGTGTTGTATATTCCCGGCGATCAGAACTCTGTTCAGATGTCCCCTTCGGGCGATCGCTTCCAAATATCCCAGTTAAGAGCCACCAACGTAAGTAATGCCACTATTGCCCGCTACCGGTATCCACCAGATCAGTTTGTTGATGTGGAGCTGGTAGACATCAGCGGCGAGCTGATCGAAAAAGCACCTAAGTTATCAGGCCATGCAGTTACATCCGGCCACCTTTCTTATATCAGCAGTAATGAGGGCGAAGGTTTTGTGGTATTCAGAAGAAGCTCCTGGGGACCGGCAGAACCAGGGTCTGCCGGCATAATTACCCGTGCAGGTTATTTTAACGGTACTTATTACTCCTGGTTCATACGGCAAATGAATGTAGAACAGTCAATATATAGTAATACGACTGTTTCTTTTCGATCAAACGGCGCAGTTCGCCGGATGAATTTTTACTATGGCAGGGGCGTTAGCCGTGATGTAAATGTCAACTGATAATACGCTGAATAATCTTCAGGCGCCGGTTTTTTTGAAGCCGGCGCTTTTCGTATGTGCCTGAATTGAGTGTCGTTCACCAATGCGAAGCGGTTATTTTATTCGCTTACTTGCCTGTTTTTGCCGAATGCTTAACTTTGCAGCCTGATGAGTCAGGATTTGTTGCAGAATTTTTATCAGGATGACCCCCGCTGTTTACAGATAGCGGCAGGACTTTCTTTGTCCCAACCCTCGGAAATAGCCCTTACAGGACTTTTTGGTAGTTCGGCTCCTTTTGTATTTGCAGCCAGCGCAGGGCATGCGCCGGAGTTCAACCATGTCATTGTTTTAAATGAATCGGAGGATGCGGCTTATTTTCATAATACGCTGGAAAACATTACAGGAGCTTTAGATATTTTTTATTTCCCTTCCTCTTTTAAAACCAGGAAGAACTACCGGCAGCTCAACGCTTCACATGTAATGCTGAGAACCGAGGCATTAACCAAACTGGCATCCGGCACAGACGCACAGCCGGTAAGGAGGAAGATACTTGTGACTTACCCCGAAGCTTTATTTGAAAAAGTGGTGATCTCCAAAACATTATCGGAGAACATTATTCAGATAAAGACCGCTGATACCATTGATATTGCCCAGTTGTTATTGAAACTGGATCAATATGGTTTTGTGCGCAGCGATTTTGTATACGAACCGGGGCAATATGCTTTGAGGGGTGGTATTTTCGACATTTATTCTTTTGGTAACGAAAAGCCTTACCGTTTTGAACTGTTTGGTAACGAAGTAGATTCCATCCGTATTATTGACCCCGAAACCCAGTTGAGCGAACGTAAGCTATTGTCTGTATCGATCATTCCTAATGTGGATACCCAGTTTGGGTCGGAGGAGCGGGTGTCTCTTTTTGATTTTCTGCCGGTTAACACAGCAATTTGGTTGCAGGACCAGGAGTTGTGTGTAGAGCGCTT
>JBQGCI010000234.1:0-6831 GCA_052038405.1 Acinetobacter pittii | reverse complement strand
CATTAATGTGATTAGCGAAACAAATATTGGTTATTTTTATACCGATGATACAATAGCGCCGTAAGATAATAAATTTCTGATTTTATACCTAAAATGCCTTACTATATCGTCATGCTTATTAACTTTCCAAAACCTTAATTTTATTACCTAGACAAGAAACCCATAGCATCAAATTTAGAACGCTATCTTCCTGTGTGATTATTATCATTTTTATTTTTTCCTATTATTGCTTTCAAGGCCACCATGAATGAAATTCTTTCGGTATTGAGTTGTCGTACGTATGTTTTCATGCCGACATGGCAATCTGGATTTTGAGACGAGATTTACCATCGGCTCAGGCCCGGCCACTATTAATGGTAATACAGTCACGTTTAACGGGGTTGGCCAGGTGGTAATAAATTATTCGGTAACCAGTCCGGACTGTGGAACCACCCAGACGGCGAGCAGGACCTTTAGCACAGAAAATTGTAATTTAATATACGGTCGGGGGCCGTTTGGAATGATGATAATGGGAATGCCCTGCAGGATCCTGGAGAAACAGCAATTCTTTATACCATATCATTATAATATAAACCAAAATGAAAAAAATATTGGTGATTGACAGACAGGGGCCTCTAAGAGGTCTTATAGGCCTGGTAATGCACGGCGTTTATGAGGTGGACGGATTTTCAGATGAAGACCGGATTGCCAGTCCTGAAATCGATCCACCTGATCTGTTCGTGGTGGATCACGACGTGAGGGTGCACATGATATTGAATTCTATCATCTTATTAAAGCCGATCAACGCTATATGGATGTCCCGGTTATCGTATTGTCAGGCGGCCAGGAATCGGATGAGCAGGTCCTTGCGGCTGGCGCAGAAGCGTATCTCCGTAAACCATTTTCCTTAAAAGGTCTTCGGGATATAATTAACACGTCTGCAAGCGGGGAATTTACCATCCGGTAGTGCGCAGCACGCGCCGCTCAACTAAATGCTACTTATCCAAAGCCTCTTTTTTTATTTCAACCTCCACCCGATCCGACTTAAGTCTAACTCTGACGCGGGCATAATAACTCATATAGAAGTTTGCCAGCCATACCAGTGAAAACCCGCTAATCAGATATCCTCTCCAGTCGCTAAACAGCATGTGGAATTTTGTGAAAAGAAGAAACAAAACAGTTATATAATGACTAAAGCAATATTCACAGGTGAGCAAATAAAAGAACTTCCTTCCAATTATAGTTTTTCGTTTTTTACTGTTTTTAACGCAGTAATTCTGAATCTCCCTGAAAACTTCTTCATGAGTAAACGTCCATGAGATGCATGCTATTGGCATTGCAATGATAAATAACCATATAATTTGTTTAATCAGCATTATGGCAGATAATGAGCTTTAATAATATCTGGTATGTTCAAACGAAACACCTCTGTTAATCCTTTGATAGCAGGGTGATAATAGCGACTACCGCCTATGGTTTACTGGACGGGATACTTATTCGAATGTGAAATGAGCAATAACTGCCACTTTGAACCGGCCGGTTCTGTTATCAAAAGCTGGGACATCGTGTACTTCTTTAATCAATAGTTTAACCGGTTGATGTCTTTGGTCATGTGATCTTCAAAGACTTTGTCAACCCCCAGGTAAAGTGGAGGCTTCCCCTGGCTTTCTTAAAGCTTTTACCAGCTGCTTCTTTTGCCCGGTAAATGTAAATGTCTTTGAGAGCATTAGTAAATAATCCCGGAACTAGTTTTAGAGTGAATTATTAGCTACAATTGTCTGGCGTTGGCTTCGCCGGTGCACGTTTCTGAGCCCGGTTATCAATAAGCCGAGCAATACTACTCCAGCTCCAACCGCCATTCGTTTTGCCATACGCTTACGGTTGTATTTCCACTGAGCTTTCCATCCTTTTTCCAGGGGAATATTTGGGATATGACCGCTGCTTATGTCTTGAAAGATGCCTTCTACGACATTAATGCGATCTGCCAGCAAAAGTGACAGCCAATGCATCAGATTAGACTCACTATACCGGAATGCATAGCGTCTTATTCGGCCACTTAACCCTGATGGCGGAGCAGTTGTTCCGAATACGGCGGTCATGTAAGGACGTTCGTTAGAATGCAGTATTTCCTTTTCGGAAATTTGTAATGTCGGCCTTGTAATGGGTAGCTGATTTTGCTGATTTTTTTTTATGGGATAGGTGGGATTATTTGTGAGATCCGCATCTACTCCCCAGCCCTTGATATGACTATATTTTTCATGTTGTTGTTCCATAGCTTCATTAAGGGATTAAAATAGGTTTAATACATCCGTCTAGTTTAAAAGCAAAAATATTATAAGCGTCTGCTACTTCCTTGAGCGGTATTTTATGTGTGACAATGGCTTTGGGGTCAAGAAGCCCGTTCTGAATATGCGCAATCAGTTTGGGGAGCAGTCGCTTTACAGAGGTCTGGTTGGCACGGATAGTAATGCCCTTATTAACAACATTACCAATTGGGATAAAGTTACCTGTGGGCCCGTACACGCCTACAATGGAAACGATGCCACCTTTTTTAACAGCGTTGATCGCCCAGTGCAGGGCAGTGGCTGCGCCGGCCTGTAACATCATTTTTTTTCCGGTGATTGCATGAAGCGCACTACCCGAGGCATCTGCACCCACTGCATCAATGCATACATCTGCGCCTAGCCACCCGGTAATCCGCTTCAAAAATAAAACCGGGTCTCCCAGCGACCTGAAATTATAGGCTTCACATTGTGCATAGTTTCTAACGAATTCCAACCTGAATTCGACATGGTCAATAACTATGACCCTACCTGCTCCAAATAACCAGGCACATTTCGCAGCCATAATGCCAACCGGTCCTGCTCCGAATATTACTACGGTATCGCCTTTTTGAATGCCCCCCATTTCTGCTGCCTGGTATCCGGTGGGGAGTACGTCCGTTAGTAAAACGGCATCATCATGATCCATCCATTCAGGTATCGTGATCGGGCTTACATCGGCATAAGGCACACGCACATATTCAGCCTGCCCGCCATCATACCCTCCGGCTGTATGTGAGTATCCGAAAATTCCTCCCACGGCAGTAGCTTCGGGATTTGATTCGTGGCAATTACCGAAAAGTTGCTGCCTGCAAAAAACACAATCCCCACACGCGACATTGAATGGCACCAAAACCTGATCACCAACCTTTAATTTTTGAACCAATGGGCCGATTTCCACCACAACGCCAATGAATTCATGTCCGAAGGTTGTGCCAACCCGTGTATCCGGTACAAGACCGTTGTATAAATGCAGATCGGAACCACATATGCAAGATCTGGTTACCTTTATAATGGCATCTCCGGGATGCTCTATCTCTGGTGTGGGTTTTTGGGATGCCCGAACCCGCCGTGGTCCTCTGTAGTTCATTGCCAACATAGTCTATTGTTTATTGCTGTAATTAACTGTCGATTTGTTGTTCCGCGATACCGGTTTGTTGTATTAACGCGGGGCAAAAGAAGTGCCATGGCCACGTTAGTTCTTATCAGTTGATTTTCAAATCCTGTCAATGAGCATCGAAACCCAAATTTGTCGCATAGTGTATGCGCTTACACAAATGGTGTAATCTAAACCTCGGAAGGCCCGGAGCTAAGCTTGCAGGATGATAAGCTGAGGTTTCGCTGCTCCCGGGTGATTTGAAGGTTTGCCAACATCAAAGCATAAAGGCATCTGTCACAGATCACAGGGATTCGATGCAGGCTTATATGATTCTAATGCGACCTTAGCGAACAAAAGTTTAATGGTGGGTGAGTGGTTTTGATTGTTGCGATTACCTACCTTCGCAGCACTTTGCAAAAGATAATAGCTGCGATATTAATTTTTGCCTTCCTGGGACAAAGCCTCAATCAGTACTGGTATTACCTGGATTACATAATTGAGAAAAAGGAGTATATCGCCCGGTGCGAGAATAAAGCCTTACCACAGATGCATTGCAATGGTCAATGTCAACTCATGAAGAAAATAAGGGCGCAGCAGGAGAAAGAGCAGGGCCGCCCGCCGGAGTTGAAGCTGGCCGCCAAATCTGAATGGATCCCGCCTCTTAGTGCATGTATTTTACCATCTTTTGATGAAAAATCAGATATACAGTTTTTCATCTCCTATACCATGAGCTTGCCGGAGGGCAGGCTATCCTGTCTGTTCCGTCCACCAGCCGTTTGCTGATTTATTGTTTGTATTGGCCTGACTTTAGTTAGTCAGTGAAATGATCTGTAAAGCTATATCGTAACAATGTTACATCCTGCTTTAAGTGATCTGGATTCTATTACATTTTAATCAGTCCAATGAAATTTCTTATACTTTGTATAGGGGTGCTTTATGCTGGCATCCTATATGCACAAACAACTATCCGGGGCCAGGTAACTGACCAGCAAACAGGAGAAGTGCTTTCTGGTGCCACTGTTAAAGCCGGAACGCAGGTGGCCGCTACATCAGGAGGCGGCGAGTTCACTATAAAACTTCAAGAACAGGTTCAATTCCTGACCGTTTCATGTACCGGATATGTAACCCGGAGGGTAGCATTGCCGCCGGAGCGGCCATTTCTTTCTATAACTCTGGCAAACAATAGCGTCAATCTTAGTACTATATCTGTTACCGGCTATCAAACCAACCGGAAGCTTCTGGAAACGGCCGGTTCCGTTGGTATTTTGAATGGAGCCGCACTTCAGCGGGGTGATCCTATGGATATAATGGCCGCCATGAATACTATTCCGGGGGTTAAAATGGAGGCGTATACTGCCGGCAATTACAGAATATCCATCAGGGGAAGTTTAATTAATAACCCCTGGGGTATCCGAAATCTGCGTGTCTACTGGAATGATATTCCATTATCTTCTCCTGATGGCACAGCGCAGAAAAGTATCGACTTTGATCCTGCAATCATTGGCTCTGTGGAAGTACTCAAAGGACCGTCAGGAAGTATGTTCGGCGCTGGTAACGGAGGAGTATTGCTCATCAAAAACACGAAGGCAGCAGTTGGCCAGAGTGCACTGGAAGCCGGATACACTGTAGGGTCTTACGGCCTAAGCCGCCTGGAGGCATCGTACAAAGCTGCTGATACTAACTTTAATATTTCAGCGAGTGCTGTCAGGCAACGCTACGATGGATATCGTGAAAATAACTGGGGAAATAAGGAGGTAGTTAACCTGTTCTCAGAATATACTACCGGGAGAAACAGGAAGATCAGTTTCTTTGTAACGCATGCCCAGGGTAGTATTGGTATAGCGGGTGGACTAACCAAAGAACAGATGGATTCGATGCCGCGACAGGCTGTTCAATATAACAAAGACAACAGGATCTCAGTAAAAAAGTTCGATGCCACAGCACTTGGCGCCTCACAAATGTATCAGTTTAACGACAATTTCAACAATACTACAAGTGTATACGGTAATTTTCAAACCTATGATCATCCTTTTGGTTCGGGCGTATACTACAATGGTTATTTGAAGGAAAGCTTATCTGGTTACGGAGGCAGAACCAGGTTTTTATATATGGCGGACCTGGGTGCTGTAAAAAGCCGTTTTAGCGTTGGTGCCGAATATCAGTATCAACATCAATCCGGAAATACCTTTGCCGTTATTAACGATGTACCCGGAACCTGGCCGGAGCCGGGAGCCCTGCGACAGAATGATATTGTTGTATCCCGGTCGAATTCTATATTCGGACAGGCAGAACTGGACCTCCCATTCAATTTATTCCTTACAGCGGGCGCCAGCTTTAATCGTTTATCATACGATATACTGGATCTTTTGAAAGATTCGGCCCATGTGAAATATTCGGGATTATTAAAGTTCCCCGACCGGGTTTCTCCCCGGATCGGACTCGTCAAGAAAATTACTCAAACTATAGCGGTTCACGCCAGTATGAGCTACGGTTACTCTCCTCCGCCTGTTTCGCAGATCAATAATTATGACGGGACATTGAACCTGGATATTAAACCGGAAGACGGCCGCCACTATGAGATCGGACTGAGAGGAGGGCTGGCCAAAAATCGTTTCAATTTTGATATAAGCACTTACCAGATGCATTTGAAAAATGCAATCGTACCGGTCGCAAGACCTGATGGTACTACCGCCTACCGGAATGCAGGTGCTACCAATCAAAAAGGCATAGAAGCTTTGGTGTCTTATTTAATGATCCATAACCCCGGTAAGTACTTTTCATTTTTGAAAACATGGGTAAGCTATACTTACAATGACTATATCTTCACGGATTACAAAACCCAGTCGTATGATTGGGCATCTGCTTCGGTAATTACCAAAGATAATTCGGGTAAACAGGTTACCGGTGTGGTGCCACACAGTTTATCTGCCGGAGTTGATATGGATACACGTGGCGGGTTCTTTGGTAATATTGTTTACTATTATTACGATAAAATTCCTCTAAACGACGCCAATACCTACTATTCGGATCCGTATGCATTGTTGAATGTGAAGCTTGGATACCGCATGGCAATCGGTCCTTTGAGCGGTGAAATCTTTGCCGGTATCAATAATGCCTTCAATGCCCGATATTCTTCTTTGATTCTCTATAATGCTGATGCAAATGGTATTCCTCCGCAATTCTTCAATCCCTCACCGGGTGTTAATTATTACTCAGGTTTAAAGCTTAAATATAATTTCTAATGAAACAATTTATTTATTTAATGACAATTGTATATCTGATATCCTGTGCCGGTGCTGGAGATAAGGACGCTATATCGCAATATCCATTGCTAATATCTGACACCTTAAAAAAAGCGAGCTGTGTTAGCCTGATAAAAGACGAGAATAGCCGCCTGATCATCAGCTGGGCCGAAACAGATCCGGAAAGTCG
>JBQGCI010000233.1:0-6623 GCA_052038405.1 Acinetobacter pittii | reverse complement strand
AAAATAGTTATCATACAGTAACCTTATCTTCTTTTTGATTCGCTGAACAAAATAACGGGGAGTCAAAACCGTAAGGCCTTCGCCAAAACCGATCAGCTCCCGTTCCAATTCGAAATTGGGGATTACGGTGATGGAAAAGATGATACCGTCTTTAGTTTCCTCCATAATAGTTTGAGATGAATGAATAGGCTTGGTTTTGATATAGGGCGCCTGAACAGCATTTGCTAAAAAAGTAATGTCGATGGGACTGTCGCCTATATTACGGGTTACACCAACGACATCTTTAAAATAGTTTTGTGGATGAAAGCTACGATGTATGCGATAGGTCTCATCAGGTAATAAAGTGATGGCTTGTATCCTGTCGAGTGCGAAAATAGCGATCTCTTTGCCTTTCCGGTTCATAGCCAGCAGGAACCAGCGGTTACGGTACTCTTTTAATAAATAAGGATACAATACTATCTCCGCTGCCTGCCGGGCTTTGAAGGACTGGTAAGTAAGCTTCAGGGTTTGTTTATTGACGATCGCTTTATGCAGGGGATCCAGCCAGTCAATGCCGGTAAGCTGTTCATTTTTTTCAAAATCAATAACAGCATGCTGATCGTGGTGCTCGCTATAGATCTTGTCCTCCAGCTTATACAGCATTTCATTCATTTCATTAAAATGGCTGAAACCTTTGAACTGGCGGAGCAACCGGGATATCTCCTGTAATACACTCAAATCCTGGGTGGTAAGGGGAATATCGGTAATCGCGTAATCAGGATCCTCGTAAGTGTAGTACTTTTTATCGACGACAATGATAGGTGCATTGTAACCCAGCTTGTCACTTCGCATGGCATTTAAGTCCATGCGTATGGTGCGCAAACTGATCGGTTTATCGATGCCTTCATATTCATATAAAGCATCTGAGCAGGCATCCATAAGGTTTTCGATGGTCCATTTACGGCGACGATTCTGGAGGCATTTATCGATGGTTCGATAACGGATCAACGCATTTCTGTTAACAGGCATGATTTTTTTTTGAAAAATAAAGAATAAAGTTAACTGTGCAAAATGATTGCATAGTAATGGTTAAATCTTTGTTCAACAATCGCTCTTAGCATAAAGGAAGTACTGCAGGAAGCAGACTATGGATTCGAATTCCATAAGAGTAACAAGAAGTTCTTTGATCAACATATTGCCGGAAGGCAAACCTAGCTATAGCTCCGGTATACGTAAACCAGGTAGCTGTATTGAAGGCAGCACAGTGCCGGCGTAGTAACGTTGTGTATGCTGTTATGGATACGCGAAGCATAGCGCCAGGATCTGTGGGTCGGGGGTTCGACTCCCCCTTTCGTTTCGTACGAAGTAGCTCAATCAGGTAGAGCAACAGAGTAGTTGCGGGTTCGAATCCCGCTCCGATCAATTCGGATAGTTCAACGGTAGAACACCAGAATGTTAATCTGGATCGTCGAAAGCAGCGCGCACTGCTTAATAAACGCGTTCAGTAAAGCGCCGGGCGGCCGGAGGCGATACATCAAAGAGGTATCATTTCCACCGGAACAAAGCCAGCAGACAGGATGAGCTGGTATAGAGGATATTCGCTTTTTCAAACTGCCGCAGCAATATCGCTGTGATGCGTTTTTGAAGCACCGTATGATTTGAAATATCAGTTCGCTTATCTCCGCCGCGTGAGGGTTGCCGTCCCGGAACGCTTACTGTTACTATAACTTTTAAAACCAAAAAAAATAAACAAATGAAAAAAATAAAAATCAACGCCTACCAGGTTGGCCTTGTGTTTAAGAATGGCGTATACCAGCGGATAATAAATGAAGGTACTTACTGGTTGTGGAACGAAACTGTTTCTGTTTACAACCGGCAGGGAGCTTTTACACCACCTATAGCATTAAGCCTGTTACTACAGGATGAAGCACTGGCGGGCATGCTGGAAGTATTCACCGTAAACGACCAGGAACTGGTACTACAGTTTGAAAATGGCATCCTGAAGGCGGTTCTGAAAGCCGAGGAGTATGCGTTCTGGAAAACAGTAGCTGTTAACTACAACTTTATAAAAGTGAATGCTGCAGCATTGGAGATTCCAGCCAGTATAGACAGAGGTCTTTTGCAACACGCATTGCTGGCTCCATTTGTAAGAGCGGTGACCATCGAAAACTTCGAAAAGGCAGTGTTGTTTGTTGATGGGAAATACACCCAAGTGCTCGATAGTGGCTTGTACTACTGGTGGAAAAATGCTACCTCTGTATTTATTGCCAGGGTGGACACCCGGCAACAACAGGTAGAGATCAACGGGCAGGAAATCCTGACCAGGGATAAAGCCGCCTTGCGGATCAATGCCTGGGCGCAGTTCAGGGTTACGGATATTGAAAAAGCGATCCTGCAAAACAAAGATTACGATAAGCAGTTGTATGTAGCGCTACAACTGGCATTGCGGGAATACGTTTCCGGCTACAGCTTTGATGAACTGCTGGAAAAGAGAGATACGATAGGAACTTTTGTGATGCAGTCGATTCAGAAACAGGCTATGGCATTAGGCGTTGAAGTATTAAGCTTTGGCATCAGGGATATCATCCTGCCAGGCGATGTGAAAGAGATCATGAACCAGGTATTGGTAGCTGAAAAGAAAGCGCAGGCTAACATCATTACCAGGAGGGAGGAAACCGCCAGCACCCGGAGCTTACTGAATACAGCTAAACTCATGGAAGAAAACGCCGTGCTGTGGAAGTTGAAAGAACTGGAGTACGTTGAAAAAATCGCTGATAAGATCAGCAATATCAGCGTAAACGGCAACGGCGCCCTGGTAGAACAGCTCAAGCAGATTTTTGTGGCCCAGAAATAAACCAACATCCGATGCGAAAGTATCGGATGTTTTTCTCTTAATTTTATTAATGTATCCGCAATAAAATATCAGTTCCGGGTTCATCATTCAAAACAGATCACCATGTGTCGATATGCAATGACTATTTACAAGCCTCATTATGCTTGTTTTAATTGCCGCAAAGCGTTTAAACGCAAACTAATGAAGGACATCAATCGGGACAATCCGGGTCACAAGGAAGCAGTGTGTCCGCAATGTGGCAGCCTAACCGCCAATATGGGTCTCGACTTTGAAGCACCACCTCATAAGGCCATAAAAAAATGGGAACATATGAAAACCCTATATACGGTAGGCATCACGTTCCATTCGTGTGGCTGCTACGGTCCTGGCTATATTCCCGAATCCAGAGAAGCTCTTTTGCTCTATTTTAAAAATATCCTAAATAACTATCTCCGTCACCTGGCATTCTGGCGAAGAAGGGCCGAGCCCCTTACCCTGCCAGAGATCCAGAGAGAACATTCTGAATACTGGCACTATATTAGCGAGGTCCCCGGCTATACCAACAAGAGAAAAAACAAAACCATTAAAAGTACCGATGCTGCAGCCTATTGGATAGAGAGAATACAACAGGTAGAGGGGAAATTAAAACTCCTTGAAAAATAAAAAGACCTGTGCAAAAATACTGCACAGTTGGGTTATAGTTCTACATCATGAAAGACATACAGAAAAAATTGAAAGAAATAGCGGCAAACAAAAATATACAGCTGTTATATGCCTGCGAAACAGGTAGCCGCGCATGGGGTTTCCCTTCGCCGGACAGCGACTATGATGTGCGCTTTATATACCGTCATGACACGCAATGGTACCTGTCCTTAAGTAAACACAAAGACAGTATCGAACTGATAGAAGGAGATTTGGATACAACCGGCTGGGACCTGAGAAAGAGCCTGCTGCTATTGAACAGATCTAATGTGCCGTTGATAGAGCGTTTTCAGTCACCAATAGTATATTGGGAAGAGGCCGGCTTTAAGGCCGACTTCAAAAAGCTGATAACTGAATATTATAACCCTATCGCAGTATTCTTTCACCATTATTCTTTAGCCGTAAAGTTCCGGGAAGAAATACAAGAACAGCCTGATTGTAAATTAAAATCGCTGTTTTACTTATTACGGTCCCTGTTGTCCTGTAACTGGATCGTACACGACGACAGCGTGCTTCCCATGACTATAGAGGGATTGATGAAGTACAGCCCGGAAACAATGAATAAAACGATAAGAGAACTTATATTCATAAAAAGTAGCCAACCGGAAAGCTACAGGCATCCGTGGGATTCCGCTGTAAAAGATTGGATCGCTCATACCTTTACCCGGTTGGAAACAGCAAAAGCGTCCCTGAAGGTAAATAAACCGGGAATGGGCAGCCTGAATAGTTATTTTTTAAAAACCGTATATGCAAACCATCACCATCCAGACCGTTAAAGAAAATGGCTGGCTTATTTTTGAAGGCATTGTCGGCAGCAGGGCTTATGGGCTGGATACCGCCTCATCTGACACCGATATAAAAGGCGTATTCGTTTTGCCCCGGGATCTTTTTTACTCACTGGATTATATGCCACAGGTTTCCAATGAAACCAACGATACTGTATATTTTGAATTAAAAAGATTTATTGAGCTGCTAGCCAAAAACAACCCGAATATACTGGAACTATTGGCCTTACCGGAGGAGTGTATCTTATACCGGGATCCTTTGATGGAGCGAATTAAGTCGACGATGTTTCTATCCCGGCTGTGTGAACAAACCTTTGCCAACTATGCCTATTCCCAGATAAAAAAAGCATGGGGACTGGAAAAGAAAATGGCCAACCCGGTAGAACCGGAAAGGAAATCCGTATTGGACTTTTGCTATGTATATGCAGACAATGAGAGCCTTGGCCTCGCCACATTTTTGCAGAACAAGCAATGGCGCCAGGAAAATATTGGTTTGCGCAATGCGTCGCATTTACGGGATTGCTATGAGATATTCTACAGCCCTGATCATCATTACAGCGGTATTGTTAAAAAAGAAAATGCCAATGACGTAGCATTAAGTAGCATCAGCAAAAATGAAAAGCCTGTTGGTCTCCTGTATTTCAACAAAGACGGATACTCCGTTTACTGTAAAAAATACAAAGAATATTGGGATTGGGTAGCTAAAAGAAATGACGCACGCTATACCCAGAATCAACAACATGGAAAAAATTATGACGCCAAAAACATGATGCATGTATTCAGGCTACTTATGATGGCCCAGGAAATAGCTACAGAACAAAGAATCAAGGTTCGGAGAACAGATCGTGATTTTCTATTGGCCATAAAGCGGGGGGATTTTGAGTATGAAGATTTACTGGCACAGGCAAAAACAATTCAAATGAAGCTTCCGGAATTGTTTGAACAATCGGGACTACCTGACGCTCCCGACCTTTCTCAAGTTAATGATTTATTGATCGATATAAGAACGGCCTATTATCAGTAAAGGCTGCCGTGGCAGCCTTTACTGAATTACTATTGTTTGATCCGGTCCCTGATTTGCTGTAGCGTCCAGTCTACCAGCAGTTTCCCATCTCTAAATACTTCTTTCAATTCTCCGTCGGCTTCCTCTGTCCAGCTCACCTGGTCGATCATCTTATATTGATCCTGCTCTCTAAAAATTTTAATTAAGCCTTTTGCCGATCTTTTGGTACCATCATCAGTAACAGGGTCTTTAAATATTTCCCTGCCGGCTCCGTTTACTTCGCCATAAGTCGCTTTCATAGCAAAACCAAACGTGTCCCGGGTATTGTACTGGTAGGTAAAAGACCCTATTCCCAATACCACGTTAGTAGAAGCATACCCGTTCTGTTTAAGTCGTTCACAAATAGCAACGGCCCGCTCCAGTGTAATGCTGTCTCCGTAAATAGCGCCAATGCATGGAGCCAGTTCCCTGTACCCTTTATCATTAATCATGCCTCCGAAGACTTCCCACAACAAAGCGATCACACCTTTTCTTTCGTTCTCCTGCTCCGCCGCGGGATTACCGCAAAGAATATCAACCGGGTCGCCACTATCAGGTCTTATCACCACCTTGCCATTACGGCTGGCTATTTCACCTTTTAAGCGGGGAAGATAATCCGTCAAAACTCTCCATAAATCCCAGGTATCTGACACAATAGAAACGATGCCGGCCGGATAAACATCAGTTACCAATCTCCTGAAAGTTTCGAATTCTCCATCAGTTGTACCCATACACATCACAGAGTGTTCGGTAGCTGCAACAGATCCGCCTACCATTTCCTGTTCCGCGTTGGCATTGTAGTAGGTTTCCAGAAAATCAACTGCCGGTATGGTATCTGTTCCTGTAAAACTAAGTAGATGTGCCGCAGCAGACGTAAGCCCTGCTTCAATACCCGCCATACCTCTCATAGAGAAATCATGTCCCTGCCAATCAACAAAACCAGGCTGAGACGAGGTTTCGCGGGCATAACGATCGAGTATTTTCCGGTATTGCTTTGCAATGGTTGCAGAGGTACAGGGCAACCATACGGCCGCAGACAGAAGCGTTTCAAAATAATTGGTTAACCAGAAAAACTCCGGTTTTGTATTATAAATGGTAAACACCGGCACACGTAAAGGAACCGAAGCTCCCTCTGGTAACGCTTTAAACACCATGGGAATATAACCCAGATCGTGTAAAGCTTCAATATGCCCAGTACCCACCTGATTCGGCCCCAGATAATTATTAACCCTCCTGGCATATGCCACCACAACCTTTTCTTTGGGTTGCTTGAAAAAGTGTT
>JBQGCI010000232.1:0-2083 GCA_052038405.1 Acinetobacter pittii | reverse complement strand
CTGGTAAAATGCTCATGAATCCCAACAGCAACCTGATGTCAGTTGCGGTAGCCAGGAAGATCCTGGAGTTAAAGGAAGCCGGGGCTACTATTATTATTGAGAAAAGAAATCTTAAAACGATTGGCTTAAGAGAAAAGGATGCTGCGCTTCAGAAGGCATGGGCACAGCTCTTCATAAAGTCGGGCAAAGGACGTGTGATTGAGACGCCATATAGGGAGGAGACTTTTGAGAGTCTGGGAGTGCCGAGG
The DNA here is from genome assembly GCA_052038405.1 of Acinetobacter pittii. GTDB lineage: Bacteria > Bacteroidota > Bacteroidia > Chitinophagales > Chitinophagaceae > Niabella. The sequence goes on along the minus strand of JBQGCI010000232.1, from coordinate 1,835 downwards.
GATATAGATGTTGCTGATAATAGTCAACCCATCGCGTGGGCGCACAGAAAGCTGGATCACGCGGATATCTATTTCGTATCGAACCAACAAAACAAACGTGTATCTGTGCCGGTATCTTTCAGGGTAACAGATTTAACCCCTGAGTTGTGGGATCCTGTATCTGGTACAATGAAAGGAACGGAATGGGAGGTTCGTGGCGAAAGAACACATTTGACTCTTTCTATGGATGCTAATGAATCTATGTTTGTCGTATTTAAACGAACAGCAGAAAAAGTTCAGGGGCCTTCAATTGTGGCAGCGGCTAAGCGGCTAGCTGATATCAATATCAACTGGTCCGTTCGATTTGAAACCAATTTTGGCGGCCCGGCCGAACCTGTTAGCTTTCCAAAACTTGTTGTATGGAATAACCATGATAACCCGGCAATAAAGTATTATTCGGGACAGGCTACTTATACTAATCGTTTTAATCTGAGTGATGTGTCCAAAGACAGACCCGTATATCTTTCTATCGATAGCGTGTTTAATATAGCTACGGTAATTGTAAACGGTACCGATTGCGGCACTATCTGGACCGCTCCCTATCGACTGGATATTTCAGAAGCATTGAAACGCGGAGATAACAGCATAGAAATTAAAGTAAGTAATACCTGGGCTAACCGCCTGATCGGCGATATGGGCTTACCCGAAGATAAAAGGGTTACCTGGACAACGGCACCGCTCAACTTGCTACAAGGTAAACCGCTGTTAAAAGCAGGGCTGGAGGGTGAGGTAAAGATTTGGCAATAAAATAATGTCAGGGAATGGCGCGTGAAGATCCGCGCAACGGATGCCGGAGCATTGAAGACCATTCGGACAGCAGCTTCAAATTTGGGTTGCTTCGCTGCTAAATTACTCATGACGCCCTAGGCAGGCCAACGCCGCAGCACGACAGGGCGGTTTACTACCCCCCAAACTACCGGCCTTGTAAAATCCAATGCTATCGATAAGCCGTTGAAGCCGGGTTGCCGGGTGATATTAAAATGGTATGATCACATCCTTTTGTCTTTCAGCAGGTGATACCAGCAGCGACACAATTTTCCCGTTTTTCAGCGTGGCTTCTACCGTTGTTTGCTGAGGGGCATGTAACTTAAAATGCACATCCCATTCTTTCGGCCATGCCGGAAATAAGTAAATGCGATCATCTACTGTTTGCATCAGCATTTCCTGTAGTCCTATCATGCCACTACCGCCCCAGTTGTGGTCCGGCACCCAGTCAAATCCCGGTCCCCAGAACGCAGGGAATCTTCGCCCGCTGTTTTTAAGTTTCAGTGTATTTAACCGTTGCGCTTCTTCAGTCAAGCCCAGCCTTGCCGCAAATATATTGTCCTGTTTCCATCCCACATGGCTACGGAACCTGAGTGCAAAGCTGTCATTCCAATAGGTATTTCTGGCGGTATCAAGGCCGGGTCGTCCCACCCCATACAGGCCCCAGGGATACACCGGGTACAATTGCGAAGACTCCACATTATTCACGCGGCTCCACACCTTGGCGGGTGCAATAGTGGGCTTACCGTTGTAACTCATAAATGGAAGCGGCGGAATGCGGTTGAGCAATCCTTCAAAATATTTACGGTCCGCATCACTCCAATAACCGGAAGGCAGCTGTAGTGCCGCGGTAGTAACTGCTTGCAATGCAGCAACGGTGGAGCTGGCGTTGTAGGCCATCTTAAAAGTTTCGGCACCGGAGCCCGGATAGAGTACCAGGTGGCCGTTTTCATCCAAAGCTTTACTGCTCAGTTTCTTTGCCTGGTATTGATAGTGATGGTCAAAAAAGATCAGCGCATTTTTAATTAATG
>JBQGCI010000231.1:0-3103 GCA_052038405.1 Acinetobacter pittii | reverse complement strand
ATGTTCCTTTTCCATCGCCGGATATTTTGACATTAAGATACCATTTTATGCATCAAAAGCAGCCGTTTGTTTAAATGATGCCATGCAGCGATGCGCCCTTTTCTCCCAAACGGTCTACCCTCCGTTCAACAGCCGGATCTTTTATCAATGCGGGAGCATGATGCGGTTTAGTACGGGCGTCGATGATCAACGGTCCCCTGCACCCCCAATGTTTAAATTGTGTAAAGCTCTCAACACCGTAAATATCGTAAGCCGGGTTACTCCGTGTAAATGCCACCCAAACCAGGTTATCATCCGTATCGGCTGTAAATCCGGCGTCATCGGCAATTATGATCAACCTGACGCCACTAAGCTGCTCAGCTTCTATCTGTTCTGTCCAGTTTTCAATAACATTTGCTTCTTGCGAATATGTTGTAAATGCCGCACCATCCACTACCAGTACGCCCGGCAAAGCCATTTTGGCATAAACAAAAGGCTGAGGCAAATTGATTCCGGCTGGTAATTCTTTTGCCAATTGATACTGAGGCGTACCTACTGCTGCAAAAACCACTTTTGATCCCGCGTTCAACCCGTCGCCTGTATAATCCAGCGTATCAATAGTGGTATTGGTTTGAAAATGCACATCTCGTGTCCAGTCAATGCGCTCCAGCATGTGCGTAAGAAATCCGGCTACATCGTGAATATCTAAACGAGGGTTGTCGGCGTGGGAAGCTATAAAAAGGTACTTGGCAAGGCTTAGCTGGTTTTTTCCGAGTATCTGGTTCGCGATGGTTAAGAGCTCCTGCGGACGCTCTGTTTTCTGGTAGGGCGTATAGCGCTCACTTCCTACGGCAAATAACAAGGGATGTACACCGGCCGCGTCTACCGCATGTACAGCATGCAGGCCGTTGATCTCCTGCGGAATGGCAGCGCCTGTTATTTCATGGATCAATGCTCCAAAACTGGTATCCTCCTGCGGCGGACGCCCTACCACGGTAAAAGACCAGATCGGGTTTCTCCGGTGGTATACCTTATGCACTTTCATCAGGGGGAAAGGATGCGTTAATGAATAATACCCTATATGGTCTCCAAAAGGCCCTTCCGGCTTGTTCTCGTTAGGATATACGGTTCCGGTTATTACAAAGTCGGCATCAGCAGAAATACAAAATCCTTCTTCATCATAAAAATAACGAAAGCGCCTGTTACCCAATGCGCCGGCAAATATCATTTCAGACAGTCCTTCGGGCAAAGGCATTACAGCCGATAAAGGGTGTGAAGGCGGGCCGCCTACGAAAATGGATACCTTTAAAGGTTTACCTAAAGCATTGGCTTTGGTTTGATGCACACCGATACCGCGGTGGAGCTGGTAGTGCAAACCAATCTCTTTATCGCGGATATAATCGTTACCTGAAAGCTGGATACGGTACATCCCCAGGTTGGCATGCATGATACCCGGTTGCGTTACATCTTCGGAGTATACCTGCGGCATGGTAACAAATGCGCCACCATCCATGGGCCAGTTCACAACCTGCGGCAGCTCGGAAATGGTTGTTTGCCCATATAAGATCGGGGCATTGGTTCTTTTTTTCCAGGGCAGCGCACCCAGTGCCGTCATAGAAGACCCAACATAACTCAGCGGCTTCTTCAGCACCGACATTGGGTTCATCTTTACATCCACCAGCTTCTTTACATGCTCCAGCGAGTCGCGAAACATAAAGCGCGAACGCTCCAGCGTTCCAAATAAATTGGATACCGCCGGAAATTTGCTCCCTTTTATATTTTCAAAAAAAAGAGCAGGCCCCTGCACATCATATACCCGCATATGAATGGCCGCCATTTCCAGATAAGGATCCACTTCTTCCTTTATACGTACCAGGTGACCATTTTGTTCCAGGTCTGCTACACATGCCGCCAAACTGCTGTACCCCATAATGCTTTATACAATTTGCGCAAAAATAGAACTAAAATCAGCTTAACAACGCATTATCCTTATTACGGATGTTAATCAGCGACCTAAAGCATTCGGCCAAGCTGATTGCCCAACAATAATTACACTTAGCATCAATCGTTGTTGTAAATATAAATAGTTCTTTGGAACTGCATTCGTCGACCAAAGCCCTCTTTTGTCTATCAATATTAAAAATATTGATAGCGGGTCTTAACTTTACAATCTTTCAAAACAGGCTTCTTGGCAAACAAACTTCAGACGCTCCGACCATTACTGTACTGGCTGATCTCCTTTAGCCTGTTACTGTTTATTTACGGTACTGCCTATGGGAGCTATGAACTCGGAGTAGTGGTAGTACTGATACTGCTCCCGGTACACATGTGTTATTTCTACCTCATCTCCAATTGGATATTGCCGCGCTTTTTCTTTCGTGATAAGTATGTCCAAACTTTTTTGTTGTTGCTACTTACGATGCCGTTGATCGCTATCTTATACCGGCTTGTGGAAATATACATTACCAACCCTTATATATTCAAATTTTATACGATACGGGACAACAGCTTTACCTGGCCATCGCTCAGCCTGTCCAAATGGAAACAACTTATCCATCCGGGTGATTTTGTAAATGCGATAGAGCGAACCAATACCGTATCCTGGATATGTGTAACGGTTAAGCTATTCATTTTGTGGAATGAGCGGAAGCAAATTCTGTTACAATCAGAACTCAATTTCTTAAAGGGGCAATTGCATCCTCACTTCCTTTTTAACTCGTTAAATAACCTTTATGCTCTTTCATTAGACAATTCTCCACAGACTCCCGAGGTGGTGCTCGGGCTATCTAATATACTACGGTATGTTTTGTACGAATGTTCCGGCGAACAGGTATTACTAAGAAGGGATGTCGAGATTCTCAGCGATTATATCAGTTTAGAAAGGCTTCGCTACGAAAATAGGTTAGAGCTGAACGTCAATATGACGGGGCCTGTAAATGAGGTAAAAATCGCCCCGCTGCTCATGTTGCCTCTCGTCGAAAATGCTTTTAAACATGGCGCTGCCGAAACTACCGAAACACCCTGGATCAATATTGATTTATATATTCATGAAAACGCCCTGATATTTAAGGTAGCCAACAGCAAACCAGAACAACCTATTGTGAATAACAGCAGCCGGAGATAT
>JBQGCI010000230.1:0-3102 GCA_052038405.1 Acinetobacter pittii | reverse complement strand
AATGGAGCTGGAACGAGTATAAAGTTCATTTTGTGATCCGGTTCAATAAGCCGATTAAATCTTTCGGAGGCTGGCAAAACAATTACCAGGTTACCGAAAACGTTGCGCAGATCAGTGGCAAGGGGCAAATGGGCGCTTTTGCTGACTTCGATACCAAACCGGGTGAACAAATTCTGATGCAAACTGCTATTTCGCTGGTGAGTATTGAAGGAGCCCGACTCAATATGAATACGGAACTGGCAGCGTTTGTGTGGAATTTTGATGCAGTACGCCAGAATGCCCGCAAGGTCTGGAATGGCCTGTTGGGTAAGGTCAAAGTAGAGGGAGGTACCAATGAAAATAAAAAGAAATTCTATACCAACTTGTACCGTTCCTACGTTGCCCGCACCACCTGGAGCGATGTGGATGGCAAATACGTCGATGTCAATGAGAAGATTCGGCAGGTTGACCCTAAAAATCCTGTATATGGCAGTGATGCCCTTTGGAATACTTTCTGGAATCTGAATCAGCTCTGGCAGCTGGTCAACCCGGATTTGGCCAGCAACTGGGTAAAATCCTTATTGGAAATCTATAAAACAGGTGGGTGGTTGCCCAAGGGGCCGGCGGGAATCGAATATTCCGGCATCATGGAAGCCTCGCACGAAATAGCTTTGATTGTAGGGGCCTATCAGAAGGGCATCCGGGATTTTGATGCGTCCACAGCGCTAAAAGCGATGGTGCACCAGCAATCAACGCCCGGGGTGATCACGCCTGAAAATGGCTTCGCCGGCAATAAGTTTTTTGAGTCTTACATGAAGCTGGGTTATGTGCCCCAGGAAGAAGGACAGGTGTCCAACACGCTGGAGTATGCCTACGACGATTGGTGCGTAGCGCAGTTTGCTAAAGCGGTGGGTAATGATAAGGTATACCAGCAATTTATCAAAAGGGCGGGTAATTATAAACATGTATTTGACCCGGAAACCCGGTACATACGCATGAAACATAAAGATGGCAGCTGGGTTAAAGACTGGAATCCTTTCTGTTGTACCAGTTTCAGCGGACCAGGTTACCTGGAGGGCAATGCCTGGCAATACAGTTTCTTTAATCCTCATGATGTACAGGGCATTTTAAACCTGATGGGCCGTAACGAATTCAATAAGCGCCTGGATGAGGGTTTCGAGAAATCAGTAAAATATAACTTCAATGCAGATGGAGATTTATATGACCTGGTACCCATCAATCATGGTAACCAGCCAAACATGCAGGCGGCATGGTTATTCAACTATTCAGGCAAGCCCTGGCTAACACAAAAATGGACGCGCGAGATCATGGATCGTTATTATGGTGTTACACCCTACCATGGCTGGCTGGGCGACGAGGATGAAGGACAAATGGGTGCCTGGTTTGTAATGGCAGCCATGGGCTTATTCCAGACCAATGGAGGAACCAGTGTGAAGCCTTATTATGAAATAGGGAGCCCGTTATTTGAAAAGATTACGATAGAGCTGGATCCTACCTATTACAAAGGAAAAACCTTTACCATTATTGCAAAAGGAAGTTCCAGGTTGAATCGTTATATCCAGTCCGCCCGGTTGGATGGTAAACCATTGAATCGTCCCTGGTTTTATCATGAAGATTTGGTGGACGGGGGGGCGCTGGTTTTGCAAATGGGCCCGCAGCCCAATATGAAATGGGGTAGCCAACCCGCGGATGCACCGCCTTCAATGTCCGTTAACCAGGAATAAGGGTTTATTAATCATGAAGAATTTTCATCAAATGCAATTGAAAAAGATATCTGTAATAACCATAACCTTCATTGCCTCCCTGGGTGGCTTTTTGTTTGGTTTTGATATGGCAGTCGTCTCAGGCGTACTACCGCTGCTGAAAACCCAGTTCAACCTGTCTGCATTTCAGGAGGGCTGGTTCGTGTCTTCGGCGCTGGTCGGCTGTATTCTGGGAGTGGCTGTTTCGGGGGAACTTACCGACAAAATAGGCCGGAAAAAACCCCTGCTCCTGGCAGCAGTATTATTCCTTTTTTCAGCATTGGGATGTGCGCTGATGCCAACCTTAAATGGCGTCATTGCCTCCCGTCTTGTGGGAGGGATAGGCATTGGGCTTGCTTCCAACATCGTACCGTTATATATCTCTGAAATGGCCCCTGCCCGCAGGAGAGGAAGGCTCATTACCTATTATCAGTTTGCATTAACCCTTGGTATCCTGGTTGCTTATCTGAGTAATGCCGGTCTTTTAAAATGGTCATTGGGATACTCGGTTCCTGCTAATAATAGTGACCTTGCGGCGTCCCTGCTTACCTCGGAAGTTTGGCGGTTGATGTTAGGCCTTGGTGCAGTGCCTGCGCTGGTTTTTCTCGTTGGTTTAGTGCGGGTCCCGGAAAGTCCGTCCTGGCTCCTGCAAAGGGGCAGGCTGAACGAAAGTGAGGCGGTCCTGAGCGCGCTGGGCCGCGACCTTCAAACGAACCAGGAACCTCCACACCAGGAAAAAGGCTCCTATCGAGAACTTTTTTCCAGGCGCTGGCGTAAAGCGCTGCTAATAGGATTACTCCTTCCGTTATTCTCCCAGTTCAGTGGTATTAACGCGATCATTTACTATGGACCGAGTATATTAAATAATGCCGGCCTCTCTTTGAGTAATTCGTTGCTCAGCCAGGTTGTATTCGGAGCCGCCAACATGCTTTTTACCCTGGTAGCTATCTGGAAGGTGGACAGCCTGGGTCGTCGTCCTTTATACCTCGTGGGAACGCTGGGGGCTTTTTTAAGCCTTTTAGTGGTGGGGTTGATGTTTAAGATGGGCGCCACTACCGGTATCGGGCTTTTAATCGCCGTGCTGGCATTTCTGGCCTGCTTCGCATTTTCTATCGGTCCACTGAAATTTGTGATTGCGGCTGAGATATTCCCGGCTAAGATCCGGGGACGTGCTATGGCCATCAGTATCATGGTCATGTGGATTGCTGATACAATTGTGGGACAGGTTACCCCCGTGCTGCTTAGAAGCCTGGGCACGCCTGCTACATTCTGGATTTTCTCGGCGTTTTGTATCATCGCTTTTTGGACCGTATACCGCCTGCTTCCGGAAACGAAGGGCAAATCACTGGAGCAGATCGAA
>JBQGCI010000229.1:0-2233 GCA_052038405.1 Acinetobacter pittii | reverse complement strand
GGGGCACTGTAAAAAACAAACATCACACAAATGCAGTATCCGATAATGCTCAGTGAAACTACAGCAGTAAGCCGCGATTTGGTAGTGATCATCATGAGCAGTGCCCCGATCAGGATAGCTACAATGGCCACCTCGTACACGCTTAACATAGCCAGGTTATAAAAGTTGATATCTATGGGGCCGCTTAGCCAAAGCTTGTAAGCTAACAGCGCTTCGGTAAACAGGATGATTTTTAAGTGGTAAGACCGAAGGTAGCCATTATGAAAGGTACTGGTATACCAGTCAGAGAATTTGAAAATTCCGGCCGTTATTTGTTGCATCAGGAACTCGGGCGACAGTTTTTTAAAACGGTGCACCCATTGGCTTCTGGCGAGGCTGGGTTTGTTAAAATAATAGAGCGCCGTACCTGCCGCCAATGTTAGCAAACTCAACAATAGCACGGTATTGAAGCCATGCCATATTTTTAAATGAAGTTGCGTGTCGGCACCCAATATGGCGTTGGCAGCCCTGAGGGAAAAAAGTTGCCCCGCAAAACCCGGCATACAACCGAGCAGGATGCCCAGCACCGCAAGCAGCAAAGGAGGCAGCCACATCGAAGTATAGGGTAGGTGCACTTTTTCAAATGAAGGAGGAAGCGACCCCGTAAATGGTTTAATTCCCGCCATAAACCCTGCAGCCACCAGGCCTATATTAGTAAGCATGGCAAGTAAGCTAAGCGCGAAAACCAGGGAGGGCCCGGCGTGAAGCGTAGCTTCGTAAATCAGATCTTTGCCTATAAAGCCAAAAGTCAGCGGTACCCCGGCACTGGAGAGCGCTGCCAGGTAGCCGGCAATAGCTACGGGCAACAGTACTTTCCTGAGGCCCGACAATTTTGTTAGGTCTCTCGTTTGTGTTTCGTGATCAATAATACCCGTAACCAGGAACAGTGCTGCCTTGTATAATGCATGCACCAGAATAAACACACTGGCAGCGATGATAGCATCCTTTGTACCCAGGCCTATCAAAAAAGTAAGAATGCCTAAGGCCGAAATGGTGGAATAGGCCAATATACTTTTCAGATCAACACGCAACAGGGCGTGATAGGCTGCAAACAGCATGGTGAAGCCTCCTGCAATCATCAGTGGGTAGCTCCACATAGGCGTATTCCCCAGCACAGGATTGAATCGTGCCAGCAGGTAAATTCCGGCCTTAACCATTGTTGCCGAGTGCAGGTAAGCAGAAACAGGGGTGGGCGCTTTCATGGCGCCGGGCAGCCAGAAATGAAAAGGAAACTGCGCCGATTTCGTAAAGGCTCCCATAAAGAACAATCCCAATATTAAAGGGTATTGCGCATGGTGGATGATGGTTGCTCTCGCATGTACCAGTTCAGATATCGAGTACGTGCCCGCTACGTTCCCTAATAGTATAATGCCGGCCAAAAGAAAAAAACCACCCATGCCGGTAACTGATAGCGCTGTGATCGCGCTTTTGCGGGAACTGAGTTCATTGTTGTTAAAGCCTATAAGGAAAAAGGAGCTGATACTGGTCAATTCCCAGAAAATAAACAGCAGCAGCATATTATCTGATAGCACCATGCCCAGCATGGCCGACATAAATAAACTCAGGTAGCCAAAGAACCGGTCGAAGTAGGGATGCCCTTTTAAATAAGTGCGCGCGTAGAAATAGACAGCCGTCCCCACCCCGGTAATCAGTAAGGCAAATAGCAGGGAAAGTCCATCCAGCTTAAAATCAAGATTAACGCCGAGCGAAGGTATCCATGAAGTAGATTGTAGAACTACTTCTCCTAATGAAACACCGGGCACTAATCTTAAATAATAAATAAATAAACCCAGGGGTAGGAGCATAAGTAAAATGCTCCACTTTGATTTGATAATTTTGCCAAATGGAATAATAAGAGCAGAGGTAAGTAAGCCAGCCAATACCGTTAAAAGCATGTATAACAGGTTTGTTTTCCGATTGCGCTAAAAGTAAGGAAAACGGGTCGTTTTTCCTGAAAAAATACTCATAATGTAACAGTGGATAACTTCTGTGCTATCTTTCTTTATACGAAAATGTGGTTGTCAAAAAAATAATGGCGGTCAGGTTAAGACAGTTATGATGATCCCCTATTACCTGGCGCCGTTTCATTTGGATACAAAATATGCCTCCAGTTTGGATATCGCCTGCTGAACCCCGTCTTCTTTTTCCATTAGGGTCCCTGTATAGCGGGCGGCTGTTCTTACTTCCTCCGTAT
>JBQGCI010000228.1:0-5949 GCA_052038405.1 Acinetobacter pittii | reverse complement strand
CTATCGAAATTGCGCATCGATTTCTTCAGGCCCGGTTCTTCGTCAGTGCCCTCATCAAAATCAAATCCTGCTTTTATATTTCCCAATACATTTTTCAAAGGCGCCATGGCGGTATCACCTGTCAGCTTTTTTAAAAATCCTGTAATACCCTCCAGTGGAATATAGCTCAGCAATACCCCATAAAATTTCTTTTTAGAAGGCATCATTGGTAATAGCATGGCTGCAATGGCCGCCCCGATCTTCGCTTTTGCTGCTGCGCTAACCGAGTCATTGATCTCTACATCGCCCGATTTTGTCGAAGCAGCTATGTTGTTTTTACAGGCAGTTATCATAGTAGTGGCCTGGTCGTACTGATACACGTCAGCGCTTAGCGCTACCGCAGGACCGGCCTCTGCACCTGCCTGGTTATCCTGTGCGGCTTGCTCAGCCATGGCCTTTTCCTGCTCCCCGGCCTGCCTCGCCATTTCGGCTGCTTTTTCAATATAAGGATCAACAGGAAGCGTTTGCGTTGCAAGAGCCGCAGGCTGTAATACTCTTTCAACCTTCGTTTTCTCCATTATTTTATCGAAAAGCTGGTTCGTTGTTTCACTGTCGAAAGCAAATAATTTCAGCATACCAGTGAGCTGATCGACCAGCGGACATAGAAAATTAAATAATTTACCCAGGCCGATGCGGCTGGTGTCGAGACTGGTACCCTGGTGCACTTTTTTCAATTCATCGATGAACTTTTCCAACCGGTTGACGGATTTGCCCGGCACAGCATCTAAGCCGTTTAACATTTGGTCGAACTTTGGCAGATCCGGAGGCTTCACTAAGCCGGGAAAAGCATCCAGGATACTTTTAACGGCATTAATACATTCTCCTACCAGGTTCCTTATATCATCTTTACATTGTGTAAGCTTGTTAATATTCCCTTCATTATCGTGGCTGGTACCAAATCCTTTAATACTTAAAAGCCTTCCCAGTGTTGCAATCAGCTGTGCCTTTATTTTACCGGTGAAAACCGAAAGCAGATTCGCATTACTTTCGGCGATCACCTTCAGCAGGTGGTCATTGGGCTCAAAATAGGCAATGGCCTGCTGTGTCAGATCATAAGCATTACCAAATGAATAAGCTTTTCCTTTTCCCCTGAAGGCATCGGCCTCATTGAAACTATGCCTGTTTTTGTATAAAGGCGTACCAACATATATTACAGACTGAACCCACCATTTTTCCTGAAAATCAATTTCCTTTACCAGCTCTTTAATGCACTCATTTGCTACATTGCCTCCCTGCCCGATTCCTACAAAATGAAAGCAGGCTGTATAATTTTTCCAGGCTGCGATTTTCCCCTTCACCTCGTTTAATAGTTTTTTACCCTCCTCCACTCTCCCTTCGGCATCATCGGCTTCAAATTCGAACACCAGGGTTTCATTATCGTTATTGAGCTTATTGACCAGTTCGTTTTTCATTTTTTTCATGTACTGGTCCCAGCCGCTGTAGTCTTCGTAATAATAATATTCTTTATCGCATTTTTTCTCAGGGTCTTTTTCTTCTTTAAAAAACAAATTAAGACCGGGGATCGAACCGGCTGCATCCTGTACTGTATTGGCCATGCCCTGTACTTTATCTGCGATGCCGCCAATCAGGCCATCGGCGACCATAGCACCTGCTGGCTTGTACCTTACCAGTACCAGCCTCTGTTTTTTTTCATGGATCTGAAAGTCTCTTTGTGTCTGGCTGCCCGCCATACCGCTGTTATTTTAATTGAAAAAAGTTACCCTGCAATCGGCTTCTGTATAGCCTGAAAGATTCTGCGTTTCTCCGTTACCATTCGTTCTGCCTTCGTGCACCTGGTCATCATGGGTCCTGATCTCATACTTCACATCGTTCATGGGCTTATTGGCTTCATCTACGAGGGTAAACTTTGCCTGGAAATCTTCTTTACCGGTTTTCTCTGCCGTATCGTCCCCCTCTTTAGCCGCTTTTTTTAAAGCTTCCTGATTCGCCATCTTTTTGGCTTGCAGGGCACCAACTCCTTTAGGCACACCGCCTCCGCCCAGACTACCACCACCTCCGCTACTGCCACTGCCGGCATCACCTATTAACACGGTAAAACAGCCTAAAACAATACTGCCTCCATGAGCGGTCATGTCACCCATACGCGCAGCAGGCATGCCGCCTATCAATACCGTTCCGCTCCCCATCGTTATTACATCGGGAGGCCCCGCGCAGGTGCACATCGTTCCTGAAGTAGCGGCTGGTACACCCTGAATCAAAACGGTAGGCACACCCGCAGGCAATACGGGCCCTCCCACATGAGGCACCAATCCGTTTACCAACGGGCAAACATGCATATCGCCTACTCTTGCTGCCGGTTGTCCCATATACTTTTTTTAATCTATAAAAAACCTTCTTCTTTTTGGCGGTTGATGGCCCGACTTCACAGGAGGTGTTGCCGTTTCCGGTTCTGGTATCACCACGCCACCTTCATCTATAGCAGGGTTACTAACCGGATCTGTTAAAGATGCCGCTCCTTCGGTTATTACTGCCGTTTTCAATACCGGTACAGCCACGGGTTTATTAAACCTGGCCAATTGCCATTTGTTCAACCCTTCTTCATTTTCCTGTTCGGTATAAAACGCTTTAAAAAATTGAAAAAAGTTTACCCGTTCTTTCTCGTCCCACACCGGCAAATGCTTCACTAAAACACGCGCATCCCATATTCTAACATAAGCCGTTTTGCTTCCTGTTTTTTTATACATGTAATATTGCAGAAACCGGCAAACCTCTTCTTTAGGTTCTTGGGTTTCAAAAAGAATGCAATGCTCCAACCGGATAAACGGATCTTTCCGCAGTTCATAAAAATTATCGCTCACTTCAAAAAGATACGGCGCCGCATCCCAGATATTTTCCTCATCTGTCCCCTTAAACAAAGAAATATAGTCCGGGTATTTCTGCATCAATTTAACGAGTGTATACTCTTCGTTAAGGGCGGTATCGTAGCACAGGTATAGCATTAATTAATTTTTACCAATCCCCCCTGCAAACTGGCAATACCACTCCCGTTTAAATCGAGCTTGGCTCCTTTAATTTCTGTCATCGATCCCTCGGCAGCCATCTTTGCAGATGCTTTCATTTTGATGTTCACACCGGCAGTTTCTGCATCTCCCACTGCGTCTATCTTAACATTTCCATCTGCCTTGCAATTGATATCACCATTGGCCTTCAGGTTAATATCCTTTTTAGCTTCTATGCTGATAGAGCCGGAAGATTGAATCGTCATATCGTCTTCCGAATAGATATACATCTGCTTTTTTGCTGCATCGAACGTGATATTTAATATGGCTTTCCCGCCTTCCTGGCAATAAAAGCTGGCATTCTTTTCCTTGTAATCCAGGATCATGGCATAATGGTTTTCCCCATCTTCTCCTGATACGATCTTAACAGATCTGCCATCTTTACTCTCCGTCAACCGTATCAGGTTTTTACCCTTGCTTTTCGAATTGCCGCCGTCGCTTACAGACAGGGTTCCCTCTTCATCATCAATTAAGATACTTCTGCCCGTTCTGGAACCGATCATTTTTATATGGTTACCGCTTTCAGCAATACCCGATTGGTTTTTGTCGGTATAAACCGAACCATTTACAAAAGGTGTTTCTACGTTGCCATCCCAGAAATCCACCATTACCTCGTCATCTTTCTCCGGTATAAACCGGAAGCCTTTGCCATTGCCTGCATGCGGCGCCAGCACACTGATCCAGGGCGACTTTTCGTCTTCTGCCATCCATGGAAATTTAACCTTTACACGCGCCAGACCGGCATCATCTTCGTTATCGGTAACAATGGCGGCCTGTGCCGTAGCTTTAGGCACCAGCAAAGGGTTGGTATAAGGGGGTACCGGCACTTCCAGGGGTACGGCAGTAAACCGATTGATATAATTGCTGGCGTTGGAAGCTGTATGTTGCACCTGTGTAAGCAGGTAACTTTTACCGGCCGTATCCTGCGCATCTTTAATTTTGATGATCTTTCCCACGCCTATTTTTGTATTACGGGTACTGCCTGTAATATATACCGAGGATGCCAGGATAGCCTGTTGTTCCAGCTTAAATTTATCGTTCACCACTTCCTGTGAAAAACCTGACGGAATAAACATACTACGGGGCGCATCCTCAATGGCTTTACCGCCCGACTCCTCTGCGGCTTTCATGGCGGGGTGATCAGGTGAATGCTCTTTGGTTGTAGCTTCAATAACCGAGCTCTTAAAAATGTCGGTGCTGGCAATACCTTTCGGACTTTTAGCTACCTGAGCTCTTATATTCAGGTTACTGGCATCTCGGGGAATGTTTAATTCTATGGCAGCACCCTCCGGCTTTTTCCCGAACTGCAGTTTCTCTCCATCATAAAACATCCATTCTCCAAAACGCCTGGCCAAAGAAGACAGGAAACCGAAAGCTGTTTGATCATATTGCACTGTATAATGCAGCTCTTTGGTGTTTTGAGGATTCTTATTAATACTGCTTTTAAGCGCAGAGTGCTGGAATACAACATCAATAATAGCATCCAGCTTTTTTTTATAAAAAGAGTGATACTGTGTCAGCTCATTAACCTTGCAAAACAATCCACAGCCATCAATCCTGAATTCGTAAAAATGCTCATCAACCAGGGAAGAATTCACCTCGAGAACAATACCCTTAAACTTATAATTAACAGCATCGCCGTCCTTAAAACTCAACTGTACTTCCTTTCCTAAAACCTCTTTCTTAAAATTGATAATGGAATTAAATGTCCCTTCGTCATTAGCAGGTCGTATAGAAAACGAAAAGCTGTTCACATTGATCAGCGACTCGCTTAACGTCAGGTTGGAGAAAACAACCGGATTGTTGCTATTATAATCCTGTATGGTGATCTCTGTTTTTGCGAGTATTGAGTTTTCAGGCATCTGGTATCTTTTTTAAGCTTCTTAAAACCGGTACAGGGGAAAACCCCATGTAAGTTTTGAATGAAAGATGGAAACGGGTTAACTGCTTCGCATTGTAAATTTAGAATATAAAAAAGCGTTGCTCTATCACTATTTTTAGTGATGCTTCTTTTTAAAGGTTTGATATAATTTTGAATGAAACTAAATCATGGAGCGCGCACCGAATTAAAAGGCCAGCATACCATCAGTATTATGAATAGCCCCGGCAGTAACCACGAATTTAAGTCAGCCTTCCTCGCAGAGGTGATCTTTGCTTCACTCACAGAAGCAGGGCATGCGGCTCATACTATCAAAACATTTTATAAAGGAGGTTTCAAAAAAGGATTTAGTAATGATGTAGAGCAGGTATTTACAGAAGCCGCTGAGGGCCAGGTAGGTTTTAAAATGATGCTGAACCGGGACGGGCTCTATGACCTGCTACCCGAGGGGCTATTTCATCAATCGAAAGGAAATACACGCGTCAACTCCGTTCAGGATGCCGTTGAAGAGCATAAGCAATTCAAGGAAGAAGAAAAACTGGCCAGGAAATTTTTCGCCCCCCTGGAGCAATTGCTTTTTTTATACAGGGCTGATGCAGAGACAGCAGAACGCAACGCTTTGTACCATATACAGAACGGGCAACTCAACGAATCTTTTTACCATTTCTGGAATATTGAACTTGAACTTCCGGAAGGGCCTGCCAGCAGGTTATTACGCCTGATGCCTTCTGCCGATATAATAAAATCGGATATTGACGTAACAGCTGCGGCACTATCGTATGTGCTGCAAAGTAAAGTAACCTTACAGGCAACCTTGTTGCCAGATACCTGTTCGTTGCAACAGCAAAGCCTTTGCGAGCAATATTTAGGAGTGAACGCCACTGTAGGCAATACCATCGGCGAATGGCTTACTAACTGGTCCTGTATAATAGAGGACATACCCCAAAAAGACCTGCCTTTGTATGCGGAAGGAGGTGCACTGAAAAAAATAACAGATCGGTTTATAGAGAT
>JBQGCI010000227.1:0-16691 GCA_052038405.1 Acinetobacter pittii | reverse complement strand
TCTTCCAGGGGAACGCTGCCAAAAGTCCACTGGCATACGCTATGGTTAATATTTCCTTTTAGTTGATACATTGATTTTTCTTCGTTGGCAAATGTAGTTAGGGGAGAGAGGCTGGCGGCAACAGAGCCGGCGGCCAGTTTTTTTAGCATATTTCTTCTGCTATGCATTAGTAGTTATTTTTTTATCGTTTTTGAAAATTACGGCAAACAGGAAGCAGACAACGGCAGCAATGCCGGCCGGTACCAGCCAAACATGTTGCCAGAAATCGCCTACAGACGCAGATGCCAGGTCTTTATATTGATTGCCTATGTAACCTGCTACCCAGAAACCGATCAGTTGCCCGATCCCGTAAGTAGCCAGTGTAATCAACCCCTGTGCCGAACTTTTATATCTTTCACCAGCCTTGGCATCTGTGTAAATCTGGCCCGATACACAGAAGAAGTCGTAGCAAATGCCATGAAGTGCAATTCCCAAAATCAGCATAAATGACAATTCACCGGCGTTTCCATATGCAAACAACAAATATCTCACTGCCCAGGCCAGCATACCTATCAAAATGGTGTTTTTAAAGCCAAATCTTTTAAACAGGAACGGAATGAGTAACAGGAACAATACTTCCGATACCTGGCCAATAGCCATTTTCGCTGTCGGGTTTTCCAGGCCAACATCCGTTAAGAACACATTGGCATTAGCGTAATAAAACGCCAGCGGAATACATATAAGAATGGAAGAAATAAAGAAAACCAGGAAGTTTTTGTCTTTTAGTAATTGAAGCGCATCCAGGCCTAATATCTGGCTGATGGAAGCCCCCTGTCCGGCTTTCTTCGGAGGTGTTTTAGGAAGCGTAAAGCTAAACAATCCTAATACCAGTGAAGCTATAGACGCCATCAGGAAGGTATTTCTTAAAGTGTCGTTGGTAGTATTATTTTGTTCATTGTCCCAGTGAAAAACATAACTGATGATCAGTCCCGCCAGGATCCATCCAATAGTTCCGAAAATCCTGATGGAAGGAAACTCCTTTTCAGGGTTTTGCATTTGCCTGAAGGAAACGGAGTTGACCAGGGCCAGGGTGGGCATATATAATATCATATAGGATAGCACATAGGGGTAGAACGCGGCAGTGTTTTCTGATTTAAACATCATATACATCAGCGCTGCGCCGGCCAGGTGAAGTATCCCTAATATCCTTTCGGCGTTAAAAAAACGATCGGCAATGAGTCCGATAATAAAGGGCGCAATAATGGCGCCCCATGACTGGGTGGAAAATACGTTGGCTTTTTCGAATTCTGTTGCATTTAGGTTTTTGGCCAAAAAGGTTCCTAAGGTTACAAACCAGGCACCCCAGATAAAGAATTCAAGAAACATCATGAAGGATAACTGTACCCTGATCGTGGACTTCATTATTCTGTTTTTTTTATTAAAATTTCTTATAAGTATCTAAAGCCTGATCGCATTTTACAGCGCAAGGCTCCTTCTTTTACGCATGTACAAATTTAGCCCGATAAAGGCCGCTATAAGTATAACCGGAATGATTAAGGTGGTGTTGATGATTTCAGGTCCGGCGGCTTTGTTGGCTTCGCTTAAAGCTATTTTCATTTCGTCGGTAGCTTCTGGCGAATTGTACAGTTTCATATCTGCACCCACGGGTAATTTCTCAGCAATATACCGGTCGTAAACTCCACCCATAAACATCATATAAATGGAAACGGCAAACATGCCTGCTCCACCCATTAAGTTTAATCCTACGGCGCCTGTTTTAGGCAGGTATTCTGCCACAAATCCCAGCATGGTAGGCCAGAAATAACAAACTCCTGCGCCAAATACCAGGGCTCCTGCGAAAATCATATTGCCGCTGGTGTTACCTAAAAGATATAAGCCCAGGGTGGCCAGTATCGCAGACATTAACAAAACCCCCTGAGGAGCCAGTTTTTCTACAATCGGGCCGGCAAAAGCCCGGCCTATCACCATTACGCCCGTCGATACCGTTAATACGAGAAGGGCATTGTCAGTAACATTTCTTAATAATACATCGATCCACTGGCCGGTAAATAATTCTGTAATGGCAGTTCCGAACATGCAGATGATCATGAATATAAAAAGAGGGTTGGCCAGCGATTTGTACATTTCCCCGGTTGAAATACCGTTGGCCACGCGTTCTGTAACCGGGAACTGCTGTTTGGCAAACATAAGCCCGTAAATAAGTGCCGGAATGATCATCATCGCCACCTGTATTTGCCAGCCTATAGCAGCCTGGTCGAAGAAGTATACGATAAGCGTTCCCAAAACGATGCCGCCGGGGAACCATAAGTGAAAGTGATTGAGTTTGGTGGTTTTGTTTTCGGGAAACAGTGCTGTAACCAATGGATTGCAAGCCGCTTCAACGGTGCCGTTCGCAATACCGATCAGCAAGGTTGAAAAGAAGAGGGACCAGAATGGATTATCAAATTTGCCCGCAAATATGGTGAGCAGAATACCAATTAAATGAAAGAGAAACGCAAAGATCAAGAGCTTTTTCATCCCCACCACATCTACAATAAGACCGCCGATAACTACAGCAAGCGGAAAACCCCAGAATGCCGTAGCGGCAATAGTGCCCAATTCACCCTTATCCAGCCCAAAGTCTACGCCCAGTTTATTTAATATACCAGCCCGTATACCGAAGGAGAGGGAGGTGACGAGTAAGGCGAGGCAACTTGCTGTAAATAGTTGCGACCTGTTAATTGTTTTCATGCTTGCTTTCGTTATAGTTTATGGTAAAAAGGAAAAACGATTTTATGGCTAAATGTAGCATTTTAATCCAAAACAAATATATAGGTTTCCACTTTTATTAAGTGCATCTATAACAAAAGGCCCCGCAGGGGGCCTTTATAAATAAAAATGCTAAAAAAAACAGATTATATTTTTTCCAGTTCTATTTTGCGGTCTTTAAGGTTCACTACGCTGTAAGCCATTGCTGCTTTTACAAAATGTACGAAAATCGGTTGTGGATTCTCTACCGTACTTTTCAGCTCGGGGTGGTATTGTACGCCAATAAAGAACGGATGTGCGGGCAACTCTATCACTTCTACCAATCCGCTATCGGGGTTTTTACCGCTGGCCGACATACCAGCTTTTTCAAAAGCATCCAGGTATTTGTTGTTGAATTCCCAACGGTGCCGATGCCTTTCGGTAATATTTTCCGAACCATAAATAGTATGGGCCAGGCTTCCCGGTTTTACTGCGCAGGTATAAGAGCCTAACCGCATGGTGCCGCCTTTTTCGGTCACTTCTTTTTGCTCTTCCATTAATGCGATAACCGGTTCCGGAGCGTTCTCATCCATTTCAGTGGAGTTGGCTTCTTTCAGTCCTAATACGTTCCGTGCAAACTCAATAGCGGCCATCTGCATGCCCAGGCAAATACCGAAGAAGGGCAGCCCGTTTTCGCGGGCATATTTTACGGCTGTTATTTTCCCTTCTATTCCTCTTAGTCCAAATCCCGGGGCAACCAGTAATCCTTCCAGTCCGGCCAGTTTTTCTTCTACATTTTCATCGGTAATATATTCACTGTGTACATTTACGATCTGCACCTGGCATTCATTTACTGCGCCTGCATGTACAAAGGCTTCCAGGATCGATTTATAGGCGTCCTGGAGCTCAAGATACTTGCCGATAAGGCCGATGCGTACAACTGATTTAGGATACTTTAATTTATCGAGGAACGTACGCCATTTAGAAAGCTCCGGTTCGGGATAATCTGTCATATTCATCTTTTTCAGACAGGTTACATCCAGTTTTTCACGTAACATGGCCAATGGAACCTCGTAAATAGTAGACTGGTCGGTTGCTTCGATCACGGCCTCCTGTTTTACATTACAAAACAGGGCAATCTTCCTTTTCAGTTCGGGAGTTAGCGGTTTTTCCGTTCTGCACACAATAATATCCGGTCTCACACCTTCCTGGCTCAGCATTCGCACACTATGCTGTGTGGGTTTGGTTTTTAACTCCTTCGCTGCTTTCAGGTAGGGAATATAGGTAAGATGTATAACAACCGTGTCTTCTTCAGGCAGCTCCCACTGCAACTGGCGTATGGCTTCCACAAAGGGTAAGCTTTCAATGTCGCCTATAGTGCCGCCGATCTCTGTAATTACAATATCGTACTCGCCGGTAGTGCCCAGCTCCATCATCCGGCGCTTTATTTCATTGGTAATATGGGGAACTACCTGAACGGTTTTCCCGAGGTAAGCGCCTTCTCTTTCTTTGTTGATGACCGTTTGATAAATACGGCCGGTAGTCACGTTATTGGCCTGCGAAGTGAAAATATTCAAAAAACGCTCGTAATGACCAAGGTCTAGATCTGTTTCTGCGCCATCTTCGGTAACATAGCATTCGCCGTGTTCGTAAGGGTTAAGCGTTCCCGGGTCTATATTAATATAGGGATCAAACTTCTGGATGGTAACACGGAAGCCCCTCGCCTGTAATAGCTTGGCTAATGAGGCTGCAATGATTCCCTTACCTAAAGAAGATGTTACGCCACCCGTAACAAAAATATACTTGGCCATAAAAAGTTGTTTACACTCAATAAAATAGTATCAAACAAGTAAAGGTACCTGCAGACAATGTTGTGATTAAATTTAGTATGAAAAAGGATCTTAAACGACCAGCAGAAATACTCCGCTAAGGGAAACTTATGGAGGTCGTGCAAAGATAGGAATTAGAAAGGAAATAGTAAAATGCTTGTTGGTAAGAAACACTACCTGTTAAAAGGGCCTTCATCAATGCAGTGTGCGCTGTTCATGAGCAAAAACACGCCTTTTTCCTTTTATGTAAAAAATATCTCTACAGAATTCCATCCGGCTCCCCGGCAGCTGGTCTCGTGTTAGCAGGTGGTATTTGTGTTTCTAGTCCTTTGCTATTTTCTTATAACTTGTGATCACACCGCGGATCAGCGAAGAGCTGAATCCCCTGTGCTCCATTTCATTCAAGCCAACAATGGTGCAGCCTTTAGGGGTGGTAACCTTGTCGATTTCCTGCTCCGGGTGCGTATTGTTAGAGAGCAGTAACTCAGCAGCGCCTTTTACCGTTTGGGCCGCAATAAGGCTGGCCGTTTTGGCGTCGAAGCCTATTTCTATACCTCCCTGTATATTGGCTCTTACATAACGAAGCGCGAAAGCGGTACCGCAGGCGCCGAGCACCGTAGCGGCGTCCATCAGTTTGTCGTCGATAACGGCAACCTTCCCAACGGTATGGAACATTTTAGTTACCGTTTGCACCTGCTTGTCGGTGGCATTATCGTAACTGATACAGGTCATGCTTTCCTGTATTGCTACGGCCGTATTGGGCATAGCCCGGAAAACAGGTAGTTCCATCCCGGCCATTTCTTTCAGGTCGCTCACTGTTACACCGGTGATCACGGAAATTAAAACCTGTTTTTTACTCAATACCGGGGCAATAGTTTTCATAACTCCTTCCACCTGGAAGGGTTTTACAGCGAGAATAATAACATCGCTTGAGGCGGCTGCCTTTGCATTGTCGTTGGTGATTGTTACCGTTTTGGGTAGTTCTCCTTTAAGTGTTGAGATATTCCTTTTGGTAATGGTAATATCTGCCGCGTTGCAGAAATCACTTTTGATCAATCCCTGTGCTATAGCGGTACCTAAATTCCCTCCGCCTATGATGGCTATTTTTTGAGACATATTTTTTTTATTGACGCTAAAAATACAGCTTTCCTGTTTCAAAATCCAAATGAGAGGGCTCTGGCTGTTCTTTTGCCAGCTGAGGAATGTTAGTGAGCAGCGTACCTGAAGATTGACCCGAAACTGGTATATAGATATAAGTGCCCATGCCGGAAGCTGAAGCAATGATAGCGCCCGTCATTCCCCCGGCTATGGCACCTATCCACATGGCCTGGTTTCTTCTCTTCCTGGCTTCTACGTAAGCGGAAATGATGAAATTGTTTTCTTTTCTTTCGACAGGTACCAGGTTTTTGTCATGATATACATATAGTTCTCCGTTTTTTGAAAGCCCCCATGGAATAACAGGCTTTTCACTGCCATCCTCCTGCACGATCTTAAATTGAACACCATCTTTTTTAGTAGTACTGGTTTGGTAGCTTAATACAGACGGATTATTCTGTAGAAATTCGTCATAAGTGGTATATAAACCGGGTTTATAACTGGTTTCCCGTAATATCGGCTGATCAAATCTTTTGTAAGCCCTGGCTTTTACTTCTTCATAAGTGAATTGTGGTGACGCAGGGGCGCCTGCCGTAACAGTAACCGTGCTATTCATTAGTGCATGAAGGCACCTGGCAATATTTTTACCGTGACTGGCGGTAACATCCATTCCGCCGGTTTTAAAGATGGTATCCAGCGTAGCGGCATATACATACCGGTTGTTGTTGTCAGGAGATATCCAGCTGTCTGCCAGGAAATGAATATAAGCCCTTTCTTTCATGGCAAAAGTTCTCTCGTTAATACGGATGTCTTTCACTACAATTAATACGGCTGCTCCCTGCGACTGAAGTTGCTGCCTGTATTGTGTTTGTAAATAAGTCTGCAGGTCTTCCGTAATGGTTGTTTTGGGGCCGGCCAATACCAGGCGGTTACTAATTCCTTTTTGAACATAACCTAAACCAGTGCTGTCTGCCATAGCCTGAATAACATCGATGTTGCTGATTTTGATACCTGTTTTAAAAGGCAGGGCTTTTTCGTCATGTGATAAAGTAATGGCTTTCCCGTTGCGTTGCGCCGATAGCTGCGTTACCGTTGATAACAAGAGGATCAGTAGTGCGATACGGTAGCTGTTAACCATTACAGGTTTGAAAACAATATTTAATCGGCTCATGAAGCTATGGGGTTTTTCACACATCGTGTGTTAGTTTTTGGAATAAAGCAAATCTACAAAATGCAGGATATATTTTGGGTCTTTGAGTTATTCTACCATACTTAAAAAAACAGACTTCCAATGAATTATAAAATTAGATAATGTTACAAAAACCAGATTATTTTTCAGAATAATTATATTTTTTGTGACGATTATAAATATTTCTAATAAAAAAATCCCTTAAATCGTATATTTGCACTCAATTAAAACAAACTTATCACGATGTCTTTAAGAATTTCTGCACTTTCGAACATCCCGGCCACCACCGATGAGTTGGGAAAGATCACGCCAAAAATAACTACTGTATTTGGCTCGCATGTATTTAACCTTAAAACTGCAAGAGAGTATTTAAGCGATGACGCTTATAAAAGTATCGTTGCTTCAATCAAATCAGGGCAGAAAATAGACAGAAACGTAGCTTCTAACATCGCTAATGGTATGCGTGCCTGGGCCGAAAGCAAAGGGGTAACTCATTTTACACACTGGTTTCAGCCACTTACCGGCACTACTGCTGAAAAGCATGATTCGTTTTTTACATTGAAGAGTGATGGTACTCCTATCGAAGAGTTTGATGGCGCAGCGCTGATCCAGCAGGAGCCTGATGCCTCTTCTTTCCCTAATGGTGGCCTGCGCGCTACTTTTGAAGCAAGAGGATATACCGGCTGGGATCCCTCTTCACCTCCATTTATTATTGAAATTGGTCATGGCCGTACACTTTGTATTCCTACCATTTTTATTTCATACACCGGTGAGTCATTAGACTATAAAGCGCCTTTATTGAAATCTATCGACCTGTTGAATAAAGCAGCGGTAGATGTTTGTAATTTTTTCGACAGAAATGTTACCCGCGTTAATGTTACTTTAGGCTGGGAGCAGGAATATTTCGTTGTAGACGATGGGTTGTTCCGTGCGAGACCCGACCTGGTAATGTGCGGCCGTACTTTATACGGACATAACTCTGCGAAAAACCAGCAGTTGGAAGATCACTATTTCGGATCTATTCCTGAAAGAGTGTATGCTTTTATGCGCGATTTTGAAAATGAGTGCTATAAATTAGGTATTCCTTTAAGAACCCGTCACAACGAGGTGGCACCGGCCCAGTTTGAGTGCGCCCCTATCTTCGAAGAAGCGAACCTGGCGGTTGACCACAACACTTTGCTGATGGATGTAATGAGCCGTATTTCTATCAGGCATGGCTTACGTGTATTATTGCACGAGAAACCATTTGCCGGTATCAACGGTAGTGGTAAGCACAATAACTGGAGCTTGTCTACCGATACAGGTGTTAACTTATTAGCTCCCGGCAAAACGCCAAAAACCAACCTGATGTTCCTTACATTCTTTGTAAATGCCATCAAAGCGGTTCATGATTATGCGGATGTATTAAGAGCTTCCATTGCTTCTGCACCCAATGATCACAGGTTGGGAGCCAACGAAGCGCCTCCTGCTATTATCTCTGTATTTATCGGTGAGTACCTTACTAAGGTATTAAACGATATCAAACAGCGTGTGAGCGGCGATATGGATGAGCAGGACGAAAGCATGCTGAAACTGGATATTCATAAAAACATCCCGGATCTTTTATTGGATAACACCGATCGTAACCGTACTTCTCCATTTGCGTTCACCGGGAACAAATTTGAGTTCAGAGCGGTAGGTTCTACTGCGAACTGTGCCAGCCCGATGACCGTGTTGAACACGATCATGGCACAAACGCTGAAAAACTTTAAATCAGATGTTGACGGACTGATCGAGAAAGGTGAGAAGAAAGAGATCGCTATTATGCAGGTAATCAATGATTACATTGTAAGCAGCGAAAAAATATTGTTTGAAGGCGACGGCTACAGCGAAGCATGGGAGAAAGAAGCCGAGAAAAGAGGTCTTCCTAACCTGAAAACAACGCCTTTGGCTTTGGATGCAATGGTAAACGAGAAAAATACCAAGCTGTTTGTTGAAAACGGTATTTACAGCCATTCTGAGCTACATGCCAGACACGAGATCGAACTGGAAAAATACATTAAGAAAGTGCAGATCGAAGGTCGCATCATGGGTGAAATGGCTACCAGCATGATCCTGCCTCCGGCGATCCGTTATCAGAACCTGCTGGCCAAAAACATCAAAGGTTTGAAAGAAGCCGGTTTAACAGAAGAAGCATATGCCAATCAAAAGCAGATCCTGGATAAGATTTCCGAGCATATCAATAAAGCAAGTGACCTGGTAGAAAAGATGATCGAAGCGCGCAAAATAGCGAATGCGATCGAAGATACCCGTACCAAAGCTATTGCTTATGAAAGCCAGGTGAAAGCGGCCTTCTTTGACCAGATCCGTTATCATGCTGATAAACTGGAACTGTTAGTTGATGATAAAGAGTGGTACCTGCCTAAATACCGAGAGTTATTATTCTTACGCTAGTTAAGCAATTCAATGATAAGTCAAAGTCGCTGCAGTCATGCAGCGACTTTTTTTGTCTCAAATAGCCTGTTATTATCCGGCCACATAGTCCTGCAGGTAGGCGAAATGCGGGGTTAGTTGACCTCCCGATGCAATAGTGGCTCGTTGAATAATGGTATTTCCGCCTTTGATCAGGTCTTCCCAGATATATTTAATCAACTGTTCTCCGAAATAGCGGCTGGCATCCCGTGGCAGCTCGTTGGGCAGGTTACTGACTGCCATTATATCTATGGAATTGGCCTGGTACGGCGCCGTTTGGGCGAGGGAGTTTTTATCGATCCCGTAAACCGGGTCTTCAATGGTAGCACTACCGCTGTTAACCGGAATAGAACCGGCTTTGTCGTCAGCAATATCTGCAATGGTTTGAATGATGAAATCGGGTTGCGATATATGTTCTTTCCTGAACAGCCTGGGAATTCCTTCTTCCCAGTAAACACCGTTTAATAAAATATCTGTTTGGCTGGCATAAGGCAAAAATTTGCTTTGATAATGCTGCGGGTGCTGATGAAAATCTTCGCGGCTGTAACTGCCCGTGATCTCGTGCCCGTACAGGTCTTTTCCTTTTAACTGCGTATATACCGGGTAGGCAAACCGTCTTTTTAAATAGTCTTCCGGTTCTACTTCGTGCAGTCCCAATAAATTCATGATCTCGATAAGGCCATGGGCTACCCGGCCGCTGCCGGTTACTGCCACCTTTATATTGGGCAGTTTCAAGCCAAAATAACTATGGATTAATTCTTTAAAATTCTTTTGCTTAAAAACCCTTTCCAATTGATAGAAGCCGGTTCTTTTGCCATAGGCCATTATGCCGTTATGGGCGCCTACAATGCCTGCAAAAAAACCGAAGCCGATAATGCGTTGTCCATCGTCGTGTTCGAGGCATTCGTAATCGATCAATGTAATATTTTTTTGTAGAATTGCCTGCAGTAGTGCGCGGTTATGCGGTTGTTTTTTCCGGGTATGGGAAAAGAACAGGTAGGTCTTGCCTTCAATAAGGCTGTCCATTGCGGCTTCTTTAATGCCCAGCAGGATGGAGCATTGTTGCAGATCATCTGATAGTATGGCACCTGCTCTTTCATACTCGGCATCCTGGAAGCAACGTATCTGCGAAGGTTGAACAATAACAGATAAGTGGTTGTTATGAGACAAAAGCCACTTGCACTGATCGGGTGTTAACGCCACCCGGTTGTCGGCAGGTATCTTTTCTTCTTTGATGATGCCAATTTTTATCATAAATTTTGTAGCAGGGTTTATTGCAATTTACTTTAAAGATTTTTGAATGATCGTATTAAAAAAAGTAGGGAAGTGGATACTCAGGGTTCTGATACCCAGGAAAAGTTGCTGTAAATAGGCGAGTAAAATAATACTTGGCAACCGGGTGTATTTTTAAATGATTATTTCGTAATATTGCACCCCGTTTCGAAGAGAGCCCAGATGGCGGAATTGGTAGACGCGCTAGACTCAAAATCTTGTTTCGGCAACGGAGTGCAGGTTCGATTCCTGTTCTGGGCACCAAATAGCCTTGTAGTCATTGATTTACAAGGCTATTTTCTTTTGCGACTGTCAAATTTTTGTCACATATTCACGCATTCTACCGCTATTTCTGACAGTTAGATGACAGGCGGTATGATACACACTTTTACAGAAACACAACCTGCACTAGCGGGCACACTAACACCCTAATCAGGCCATTTTACTAGCCAAATGACACACTGTTTGACACACAAACTGACACACACTTCAATTCTTATCTTTTTGTAAGATTAAAAAAGATTTCGCAACCCGGATTTTGAGCCACAATTGTTCGGTTCTACTCACTTTTTCTTTTACCAGATTAACAAATGAGGCTGCGTTGCACAAAACTGAAAAACTGGTCTTTGCTTTGAGGCCCATATTTTTTAATCCTGAAAATTGTGTGCTATGAATGATGGGCAAAGGTTAAACAGGAAAGGAGATAAGGTTTACTATTACTACGACATCGGTAGAGGAAAAGGAAAGCGTCCCAGCACAGGGATCTTCACCCACGTAAAACCTAAAAACCAGGTAGAGAAGGAGCATAATAAAGAAGTGCTCAAGATTTTGGATGTTAAGAAAAGCCAGGCAATTCTGGACATACAGTCAATAGGTACGCCTTTTATACCTAAGCATAAGTTTAATGAAAACTTTTTTGACTTCTATACGAAGTATGTAAAGGATCATAAGTCTGAAGACAACAGGCATCTGCCCTGTAGTTTGACTAAGTTCCGCGAATTCATTGGGAAAGATTATATTTCTCCTGTAGATATCACTGAAGATCTGTGTAAGCGATTCAGGAAGTTTTTAAAGGAAAAGCTTACGGGGGAAACTCCTCAGAATTATTTTGCCAAATGCGCAACATTTGTCATTTTGATGTGTTTGAAGTCTATTTATTTCCGATAAAAGTTTCAATTCTTCTAAAAAAGGATCGAAAAAGTCTGGTCTTGGGCAACAAACAGTAGTTTTTATGACTGGTATTTGACGCAGAATATTTGTAAGTGACTGAGAAAAAGCCATGCACCAATCCGGTCTTGGGCACATTATAAAGGCTAGAAGTCATTTGATTTTGTAGCCTTTTTAGTTTTTTGTCAAGTCCCTTATATTTTTTACAACTGCTACTACCGGCATGCCGTTTTTTATTTTAACTGCAATTCGCCCCAATTTCTCTAAGCCTGAAGGTGGCAAAATTGAGCGAAGCCGGTTACTTAATCAGTTTTAGATGGGTGGTCTTTTTTGTTAACGGATATGTTTTATCCCCCCACACAAGTATGCCCGAAGTTGACGGCGGAATAGTTATTGAGATATTCCAGTGGCCACCTTTTAACTGATAAGAGGTTTTTATTTCTCCATTAGGGTGAGGTGTTGATCCGCTAACATTTGTAAGATTCCCTAAATTGGGCACTACTTTGATTTTTTGAAAACCGGGAGCGTCACTGTCTATGCCTAGGATTGTTCGGAAAAACTCAATATTAGGACTGCTTCCCCAGGCGTGGCAGTCGGATCGGGTTGTGGATAGATCAGAGATTTCAGCCCAGGTGGATAATCCCATTTTTATATTGTTATGCCAAACGTCAAGCCAGTTCAAATATCCATTTCCTTTACCTGCTTTTACAAGTGCCTGATGAAGATAGTACTTGAAGTATATCGTACATTGGGTAAGCGTGCTGTTGGTCAGTAGGTGGTCAGCTATGGTTTGGCGGTCTTTTTCATCTGCCGTACCGGTCAGTATAGCCAATGTATTGGCATGTTGTGAAAATCTTGTTTTGTCAGGGGTGTCTGCAAATAACATTTTAGTGGCGTCCCAGTATTTATTTTTAATAGTTGCTTTTAACTGCTCTGCCTTTTGGCGGTAAAAACCAGCGTAGTAGCTTACACCCAGTTGCTGTTCCATTTCCATTGCCCACTGATAAGCCCAAAGAAGCTGCAGATCAATAATAGATGAACTGCCATCTTTTCCTTTAGGGGGAGCGCCTACGAACCAGTCTGCTCCATTGGCCCAATCTACAAAGGTCCAGTAAGGAGTATTATGTAACGACCCATCGGCATTCTGATAATTCTCAAAAAAGTGTAATATCGCTCTTACTCCCATGAGCTTTTGTTGAACGAAATTCGGATCATTACGATAATACCAGAAATCGTATAACATTCCGATATACCAAAGTGAGAAAGTGGAAATGATTTGGGTGCCATGTGTTGGATATCTGCTTTGGGTAATGCCTTCCGGCAACCGGGAGTGATCGATAAGATTTAATGCGTGCTTTGCCAATCGATCATCTCCGCTGTAGTAATAGGATATCATTGCCTGTATTCTGGTATCGCCTATATATTGTAGCTGTTCATAGTAGGGACAGTCGGTATAGGTATCATAGGCGTTTAAGCGGCAGGTACGCCAACCAATGTCAAGTATCTGTTGTAAGCTGTCATTATTGCTATGAAACTGTGCATTTTGTTCAAAAGGGTAGCCGGTGTAGATCCCATAAATATCATTAATGATCAGCGGGGTATCTCCGGTTTTAATCAATAGCCTGATATACCGGTAGGTTCTGAAATTAAACGGAGTGAATATTTGTCCGCTCCTGCCATTTGAAATAATACTGTCTTTTCGTCCCGAGAAGTCCTTCCCATCTATTTCATTCCTGTTGCTTTTGCGCATACCTAACTTATCGATATTATCAAATAGCGATTCTGCATAACTGATAGAAATGCCCGCATTTTTTCCACCGCTAAATTGTAAGGTCAGGAAAGCATTAGTAAGGAAAGACTGGTCGAGCAATAAAACGGCTGTGGTATTGGCCGGAACTACCTGGTCTGATTTCGTAAATGGGAAATTTTTTGAAGTTTTCATACCCTCAACACTTCTAAGCAATGCGATTCTTTCATGATGCCTTTCTCTGGCCGGTATAATCGAAGAGGTCAGGCTCCAGGCAAATCCGTCTGACATGCCTTTTAGCTTGCCATCAAAGAGCACTGCAGCTGCCGCCCATTTACTATCATCCATCCTGGTTGTTTCCCAGCCTGCAATCGTTTTATTCATATCAACCAACTGGCCTTTGCTCGCAGCGAAATAAAAACCGGGAATGGGCATGAACGCATCGTCCCTGATACATTTCCAACTGTCATTGGTGTTTAAAATATCTGTTTCGGCACTACTTCCCTGAAGTATAAAAGCGGTACGTAAAGTTATTTGAGCTTCCGGCCGGTATTGCGCTTCGTTGTAAACCAATGCGGCAACCTGGTTATCTCCTGCTTTAAGATAAGGGGATAAATCTACTGTTTCGTAATACCAGTTATTTAAGTTGCCCCTGGCTGGCCCCACTGATACGAGCGAGTCGTTTACATATAGTTTATACTGGTTATCTGCTGACAGATGTACAATAAACGAGCTGGGTTTCGTTGGCAGGTTTATTTTTTTACGAAAATAGTAAGCGCCATATTGCAGGCCTTCGTCTGCGCTGCATGCAATCCATTTTGCATTCCAATCACGCCGCTCCGGCGGGGCAGAGGAATAGCCATCGGTAAGCAAAAAAAACAGAAGGAGGGTGGTTGCGAGAATGTATTTGCACATTACTGTAATGGCTTTATAGGGGTTTTGCATTCGTTATTTTTATTGTTTTAAAACCAAACAGGGGAATGTCACAATTAAAAGTGATGCGTTTGCCGGAATCGGGAGGTATGGATTTCACGACCTTATCGTTCAGCTCAACAAAGTGAAGGTTGTCAGCGCTGGCGTTAAAAGATACCTTATGATAGATATCCGTTGATCCGGTGTTCATAATCCTGATATAAAGGTCTGTGTTTTTATAGTACATAGCGCTTATTTCCAAACCCGGGGGCATGCTATGTACAAAGGATCCGGAAGATCTCACGGGGATATTCGCGCCGGTAATCATAGGCTCATTCCAAAGCAAAGTGGCGGTATTGAGATCGGCCTTCATCCAGTCTCCGGCATGCGGTATTAATGAATACCGGATATCAGTAGTGTAAGGGGCAGTATAATTGCGGCCCCACAAGCCAACGCCTGCATATTGAACGGTAAGTGATAAGGGAAAATGTGGACCGTGCGAGTAGCTGGTTACATGGTCACACAACAACGCGATGCCATACTTTTTTTCAGCGTCCGTGATATCTACCCAATTGAACAACACATTATTTTTGATGCTGTCCCACCGGTTATAAAATGTATGCTCCAGCTTGCTTTCAGTCACATCCAGGGGCGCGTCTTTGTAAACTTTTTGGTTTTTCAAATTGAAAGGAAAGCGTATTTGTAATTTGCTGGTATCATTATAAAATGCTTTGCGATAATCTTCGGCCTTATAGCTACTTCCTTGTTTAAAGCCATCGCCAATCCCGGTTTCTTTTTCATAGCCGATACGAAGGTTAAAGTCGATTCTCTTTTCGCCATTTTGCAGCAGCAGGGTTTGGCTGTACCGGTTATTGTGTATCCTTCCTTCAACCAATAATTTTACCTGAATGGGACCATTTTCCAGGATGGTTATTTTAGGGGGCTTTTCAAAACTATAGCTGAATTTGTTGTCTTTGTAAAAAAAACCGCGAAGGGTATTGAAATGATCTTCGCCCGATGCTATAAAGTTTTTGTTATAAAGCATTTTAGCTGTAAGCTTCCTGATATTACCGCGTTTTGAATCTACAACCAACTCGTATAAATCTGTGTTTAAAATGTAGTCACCATCTTTATCACGGGCAATGGAAGCGCCAACAGGCGTATTGGTTTTTGTTGTGCCAGGCACGAGGGTATAAGTGCTGCTTCCCAATGCCGGAACTCTTGCTTTAAAGAGCAGTACATTGCCTGTGTTCTGCTGCTTTATGATCTGACTGGGTATTTTCCTGCCTTCGTACTCAACGGAAACAAACTGTTCTGTTGAGGGAGACATTTTAAATGAAACCACTTCATCCCTGCTAACTGAAGTCGGATTATAAACCGTTACTGTTGGATGGCTTTCCGAAGAGAGGGTTAGACCTAAGCGACTCAAAGATTGCTGTATTAACGCATCCGATATCTGGTTGGCTGCTGTTGTCCAATCTGTTACATTTTCAGCCCAGGTCTTTTTGTTCATTTTATTATATGGAACGATCCAGCAGTCGTGGTGCTGAGCCAGTAAAATATTTTTCCATGCACTGTCCAGTAATTCTTTGGGGTAAGGAATGCCCATATAAAATCGGGCCATTGCAGCTGTCTTCTCAGCTATTTTTATTTTATTTTCAGCAACACGTACCTGCTGTGCTATGCGTTGAAGAATTTGAGCACCCCAAACCAGGCTCACCCTGATGTCTTCCTGGCCAAGTCGCCAATTCTCTATATTGACTTCGCTTTTTAGAAGATTGAAATAGCTGCGCCAGGTAGTGTAAGCAGTAGCGGGCGATTTCTGATGATTCAGCCAGGGACCGTTCTTCCAGCCCGCATCCTGAAGACACATGCCAACCGGATACTCGATACCTTGTTGACGGGCCGAATTAAGATACTGTCCGGAATGATTCCAGGCTATAGTTTGCCAGGTTGATCCATTTACCAGTGATTCTGAACGATACCTGGGTACTGTTCTAATGGAAGATCCATCCGGACCCACCCAGTTCAATAGTTGACCGCCATAAGCTCTTACATAACCACCCCAGCAGGTGTTAGGGTTCTTTAACGAGGCATAGCTGATGCCGAGCGACCGCAGTACTTGGGGCAGGGCCGATGTAAAGCAGGGCTCCTCAGAAGAATACGTTGTAAAGCGTATGAGTGGGAAATGTTGTT
Source organism: Acinetobacter pittii (assembly GCA_052038405.1). Classification (GTDB taxonomy): domain Bacteria; phylum Bacteroidota; class Bacteroidia; order Chitinophagales; family Chitinophagaceae; genus Niabella. The sequence continues at coordinate 106 of JBQGCI010000227.1, read as the reverse complement.
TTAGTTTTTCCATCCCGTATTGAAATTGACGGATAGTACTTTCTATGGAGCTGTTAAATAAATAGCTTTGGGCATAGGTTGGGTTTACATATTCTGCTACAGCTTC